>JACPCL010000053.1 GCA_016179765.1 Chloroflexota bacterium | reverse complement strand
CCGCTGTTCAACAGCCTCCATCCTCTCCAGACCAGGGGAGACCGACCATGCGAACAACGTCAATCAGCAAGAAGACCCCTTCTTCCGCACCCTGCTAGCTTAGATGCAGGTTCGGTGAGCTATGGGAATGTCGGGGAGGAAATTGGCAAGCTAGTCAGGTCACGCGTCCAACCTATATGGCCCGAAACGGCTTTCGAGGAGGCCTACCGTAACGTGATCAGCAATCCATCGTTGATGCTTTCTCTAGGCAAAGGAGCATTAACCACAGAGATCGCAGCGTTGATCGCCCGCTCAGAGGCATCCGAAACTAGGGTATTCAAGGAAACCGATCTGCCGCCACTTCTATACCTAGATCATCTGGTAAATGAAATCTCCACTCAAGGTTTTGAACACGTGGTCATTGATGAAGCGCAGGAGCTATCGCCTCTCCAGTTCCTTCTGTTGCGGCGCCATTCCCGAAATGGCTGGTTTACTATCCTTGGAGACCTCCGCCAACGCTTGCTTCCCTATCAAGGCATTCACAATTGGAGGCAAGTGGCTAGTCTGTTCTCCTCCACAGACGTTGCAAGGCTTGAAAGCCGGATAAGCTTTCGGTCCACATATGAGATTACCAGATTTGCCAACAGAGTAGCCCGTCAATTGCCTGGGTCTTCTTCGCTTCCTATTCCCTACCAGAGATACGGTGAGAAGCTAAAGGGGAAAAGGTCTGAAACATTCAGAGCTATGCAAGAGGCGATAATCCAGCGTTTCTCGCAACTTCGAGCTGGACATGAGGACTGGACAGTGGCCATTTTGACGAAGTGGCTTGGTGAGGCCAATACCATTTTCAAAGAACTAGGCCATAGGGGATACAAAGGTGTCCAACTCCTTGAGATTGAGGAGGAGATGAACCAGAAACTGATCGTATCCCCTATACAGCTTACCAAAGGACTAGAGTTTGATGCAGTGATCATAGCAGGCGTCCATGACAGGAACTTTGTTGATTCAGAGTTTGATAGGCGGCTCTTGTATCTGGCGTGCACGAGGGCGAAACACTCTCTTTCTATGTATTGGTTTGGACAGCCATCTCCTATACTTACGCAGCTTCCCAAAGAGGATGAATAGGTACTTGGGCTTTGGCCCCCCCTGCCATCCTCCCCTTGCCCATCGCCTGCCTTCGCCTCTATCCTAAAACGTGTCGGAACCTCTGCCCAGGAGGCGTCCTTCGGCCATCCCTTATGAGAATCGGAGTTGTTCCTCCAAAAAGCAAAACGAATCCCAGATAGCATCCCAATCTGGTATCCCTTGCAAAAACAATTCCCAGGCCCGCTGCCTGTGCCCCCTGTCCCTATCCCCTATGCCTGTATGTCCGTCCCCCCTACGGCAGCGGCAGCGTCGGCTCCCGCTCCGGCAGCGTCGTCACCTCAAAGGCGTTCATGGCCACGGAGATGTAGCAGAAGTAGCAGACGGCGCCGATCAGGTCCGTCAGCGGCTTCATCCCCAGGCGGTCCAGCGCCGCCTTCCACGTCGGTCCCGAGACCCGGTGGGTGCGCAGCAGCTCCGTCGTGAACTGCCAGACCAGCAGCTCATCGCCCACGAGCCCCTGGGGCGCGCGGCGGTGCTTGATGGCGTCAATCGTCTCCTCCCGTACGCCGGCGTTGCGCGCGCCTCCCTCCTGGGCCGTGTACTCGTACACGCAGTCCAGCTCTCTGCCCACCGTTATCGCGGCGATGGAGGCCACCTTCTCCGGCAGGGAGTGCTCAAAGCGAAAGTAGGCCCCAAGGCGAGCCAGGCGCACCGCGGGCTCGGGGCTGTACAGGAGCACGCGGAAGGGGCCGCTGACCTGGCCGCCCCGGCTCTCGGCGATCTCGTCAAACAGCTTCCGGTGCACAGGGGAAATGTCTTCCCGCTTTCGGATCTCCGGCACTCTGGCCATGGTCGCTCCTCCTTTGCAGTGTGCTGAAAAACACCCCCAAACCCCCTCAAGGGGGTTCAAGGTATCCGCTTTCCATCAAGGAAGCCCCTCTGGGGCTTCCTTCTCCGGGGATGGATTTGTATCTGAGGGACACCCTCAGACTCCCGGCCCTTCGGCTCCGCTCAGGGCAGGCTCCGGGGCTTTGCCCCTCTGCACTCCCCTTTTCCGCAGCTTGCTAGGTGTTGCTTGGTGTGGGCCGCACAAGGATAGCATGGTGCTGCTATAATCGCATACTGCCCTAACAAACATGACTGGACGTGCCCATGCCCAAGCTCACCCGCTCCCAAGCCCTCTTTGCCCAGGCGCAGCAGGTCATCCCCGGCGGCGTCAACAGCCCCGTGCGCTCCTTCCGCGGCGTGGGCGGCACACCGCCCTTTATCCATCGGGGCCAGAGCGCCTACCTGTGGGACGTGGACGGCAACCGGTACGTTGACTACGTCGGTTCCTGGGGGCCCCTGGTCCTGGGCCACGCCTACCCGGAGGTGGTGAAGGCGGTGCAGGAGGCGGCGGAGCGGGGCACCTCCTACGGCGCGCCTACCGAGGGTGAGGTGGTGCTGGCCCGCCTGATCCGCCAGGCGGTGCCCTCAATGGAGCTTTTGCGCCTGGTCAGCTCCGGCACCGAGGCCGCCATGAGCGCCATCAGGGTGGCACGGGCGTACACCGGACGCTCCAAGATTGTGAAGTTCGCAGGGTGCTACCACGGCCACGCCGATGGCCTGCTGGTGCAGGCCGGCTCCGGCGCTCTGACCCACAGCGTGCCGGACTCCGCCGGCGTTCCAGCCTCCTACGCCCAGGAGACCCTGGTGGCCGACTATAACGACCTGGCCTCGGTGGAGCGCCTCCTGGCAGCCTACCCGGGCCAGGTGGCCGGTGTGATCGTGGAGCCGGTGGCCGGCAACATGGGCGTGGTACCGCCCACGCCTGGCTTCCTCCAGGGCCTGCGTGACTTAACCCAGCAGCACGGCGCACTCCTCATCTTTGACGAGGTCATTACCGGCTTCCGCATCGCCTATGGCGGCGCCCAGGCCCTGTATGGCGTGACCCCAGACCTCACCTGCCTGGGCAAGATCATCGGCGGCGGGCTGCCCGTGGGCGCGTATGGGGGCCGCCGCGACGTGATGCAGGTCGTGGCCCCCCTGGGGCCTGCCTACCAGGCCGGGACCCTCTCTGGCAACCCGCTGGCGGTGGCCGCGGGCATTGCCGCCTTGAAGGCCCTCAAGCGGCCGGGGACGTACCAGCGTCTGGAGCGTCTGACAAAGCGGCTGGCGGAGGGCCTGCAGAAGGCGGCCCGCGAGGCCGAAGCGCCCTCCACCGTGAACCGCGTCGGCTCCATGCTCACGGCCTTCTTCTGCGCCGGGCCGGTGGCATCCTACGCCGATACCCAGCGCGCCGACAGGGGGGCCTACGCCCGCTTCTTCCACAAGATGCTGGAGCGGGGCGTCTACCTGGCGCCATCGCAGTTTGAGTCAGCCTTCGTCTCCCTGGCCCACACGGAGGAGGACATAGACGCTACCCTTGAGGCGGCAAAGGCCGCTTTGAAGTAGCCACCAACCTTGCCAGAGCCTGTCCTGAACGGAGTGAAGGAAGAGGGGGCCAAGGGGAGAGGTTCTACAACCTACGCGGGCACGACCAGCTCGCCGCCGACGGTCTGGTTGGAGGGCTTGCGAGCGGTCTTGACGTTTTTGGTGGCCCAGAACGCCTCGGCTACCTCCTGGACGGCCCGCAGGAGGTCCTGGGCGGCCTGCATGTCCACGTTCTGGCGGACGCGGGAGCCCAGCTTCATGACCTGGAACACCTTGTCGTGCAGGGTAGGGTGAGCTTGAAGGTGCTCCGGGCGGAAGTAGTCGCCCCAGAGCACGCGGATTTCACGCTTGCACAGCTCGGCGTGCTCCTCCTTGGTGGCCGTATAGCGGGACATGGCCGCGGCATAGGCGTAGCGCTCGGCGTCCGGAACGGTGGGCGCGGGGGGCTTCAGCGCCGCGATGAGCTGGTTCATGCGGATGCAGGTCAGGGCGGCAAGCTGCGCCGCGTGCGGGTCGTAGATGCCGCAGGGGATGTCGCAGTGGGCGTGGGCGACCCCGGGGCGGGCGAGGCTCTTGGCCAGGGCGGTCAGGTTGCTCAGCATAGCTTCGTTTCCTCCACAGTAAGCGATTTTAGTGCCATACTAGCTTACCCCAACGAGGGTGGGGAGGCAACCTGTCTATGCCTCGTATGCTCACGTCCCTCAGCTTCGTCGTGCGCGGCGACAGTATGAGGCCAGCCCTCCGCGACGGCCACCGCATCCTGGTGGATACGCGGGCGTATCAGCACGCCCCTCCCGCCCGAGGCGACGTGGTCCTCTTCTGGCGCCGGCTGCTGGGGCAAAGGGAGCGCATCCCGTCCATCAAGCGCGTGATGGGCCTGCCAGGAGAACACCTCCAGATGCGAGAGGGCAAGGTTTACCTGAATGGCGCTCCCCTTTGGGAGCCGTACGCCCCTTCCACGCCACCTCCAGAAGCGGGGCTTCCCAGCCAGTGGGTGGTCGGTGCAGGCCAGTACTTCCTGCTGGGAGACAACCGGGGAGATTCCTACGACAGCCGGCGTCTGGGGCCGGTGGACGCCGGCGACCTTCTGGGGGTAGCCTGGCTGCGCTATTGGCCTCCGTGGGCGTGGGGGAGGATATCTTGACTTTTCGTGGCCTGTGCCAAACAATGCCACGACGGTGAAGGAACCCCCCTTTGTGCCCTAAGAGGCCTGAAAGGAGGCGTTGACATGGCAGAGTTCATAGGCGCTGGCGACCTGTCCGAGGGAGACTCGTGGCGCGCCGCCCTGGCGGAGCTGATCGCCACCCTGCTGTTTGTGTTCATCGGCGCGGGCGCCGTGGTTTCCAGTGGCATGTTGGGGGCCACCGACTCGGCCCGCTTGGTGGCCATCGCCCTGGCCCACGGCCTGGCCATCGCCATCATGGTGGCGGCTACTGCCCATATCTCCGGCGGGCACATCAACCCGGCGGTGACGGTGGCCCAGGTGGTAACCCGCAAGATGGGGCTGGCCAAGGGCGTGATGTACGTGGCCGCCCAGCTTATCGGCGCAGCGGTTGGCGCCTTCCTGCTGGCGCTGGTCATCCCGGACGCCGCCGAGGGTGTCCTGGGTAGCCACGCCCTGGGCAACGGTGTCACCGTGGGCGGAGGGCTGGCCATTGAGGCCGTCCTGACCTTTGCCTTGGTCTTCGTGGTCTACGCCACGGCGGTGGACTCCCGTGGCCCGGGTGCCATCGCGCCCTTGGCCATTGGCCTGGCGGTGCTGGCGATACACCTCATCGCCGTGCCGCTGACGGGGGCCTCGGTGAACCCGGCGCGCAGCTTTGGGCCCGCCCTGGCGGCAAACCAGTGGGCAGACCACTGGATCTACTGGGTTGGCCCTCTCGTTGGCGGCGCTCTGGCGGGGATTGTGTACCAGGTCCTGTTTATCAAGAAGTGAGGGAGTTCCCCTTCACCGCCTTCTCGGGGCCGCCACTCCTCCCAGGCCCCCCACAACGTATCGTTTATTCAATAACGTAGCTTTCCACTCGTAGGCGCAAGTGAGGAGCCATCAGATCAAAGTGGCGGTCGCGGTGCACCAGAACCGCACCGTTGAGGATGGCGACCGAGGTGATGAGAAGGTCGGTGAAAGGAACAACGACGCCCTGCCGGCGGAGTTGAAAACCGAGGCGGGCCGCCTCATCCCATTGCGCCTCCGGTATCTCTAGCTGGTGCAGGGCAGAAAGAAGCTGGCCTAAACGGAGCCACTCCTTCTGGGAGCGGGTGCCCCCCAGCAGTTCCAGCCGGACCATGCCAATGGTCGCCACCACGTCTGCCGCTAGAAGGGCGTCCACACGGCGGCGCAGACTATCGCTGCCCCGGCCCGGCGGCAGCACGTCTAGCCACACCGACGTGTCTATCAAGAAGCGCTCAGCCTGCATCCCGCAGCCTCGCTAGCTCCTCTGGTGTCAGGTCTAGCTCCACATGGCCCAGGGAGTGGCGCAACTCTTCCACGCGCCGGCGTCGGACCGCCTCCCGCAGGCCGGCCTCTATGGTTTCCCGTATGCCCTTGGTTCCCAGGGCCTCTCGGGCCTCTTCCAAGAGCTTGTCATCCACAACTACCGTGCGTCTCATACATGCGGCTCCATAATACATATTAAGGATGCATACCAAGCATACAGGTAGCAAGAGCGATGTGCAACACACCGGTTCCCAACCTTCGCGGGCCATCCCCCTACACCCCAGCTACTGGCCGCCACTCCCCCCACACCCCCCGCAGGGCATCGCTGATCTCCCCCAGCGTGGCGTAGGACGCCACGCACTCCAGGATGGCGGGCATGGTGTTCTCCGCGCCGCGGGCCGCCTCTCCCAGGCGGCGCAGGCTCCGGCGCACCGTGGCGTTATCCCGGGAGCGCCGCAGCCCCTGGAGGCGCTCCACCTGGCGGCGGGCCTGGGCCGGATCAAGGCGCAGGGCGTTGGGTATGGGAGGCGCATCAGTGACGTGCTCGTTGACGCCCACGATGATGCGCTCCCTGGCCTCCACCTCTTTCTGGAAACGATAGGCGGACTCCGCGATCTCCCGCATCTGGTAGCCACTTTCCAGGGCGGCCAGGGCGCCGCCCATGGCCTCTATGCGCTCAAGAGCCGCCGAGGCCTCCTCCTCCAGGCGTCGGGTGAGGCTCTCCACATAGTAGGAGCCGCCCAGGGGGTCTACCGCGTCGGCCACGCCGCTCTCCTGGGCGATGAGCTGCTGGGTGCGCAGGGAGAGGAGGGCCGACTCCTCCGTCGGCAGGCCCAGGGCCTCGTCCCAAGAGTTGACGTGCAGGGACTGGGCGCCGCCCAGGACGGTGGCCAGGGCCTGGAGGGCGCTGCGCACCACGTTGTTCTCCGGCTGCTGGGCTGTCAGGGTAACGCCCGCCGTCTGGGCGTGGAAGCGCAGCATCATGGAGCGCGGGTCCCTGGCGCCCAGGCGCTCCCTGGCCAGGCGGGCCCACAGGCGGCGGGCCGCCCGGAACTTGGCCACCTCCTCCAGCAGGTTGCTCTGGGCCACGAAGAAGAAGGAGAGCTGGGGGCAGAGGTCGTCCGTCTTGAGGCCGGCCGCCCGGGCGGCGCGCACGTAGGCCAGGGCGTTGGCGAAGGTGAAGGCCAGCTCCTGGGCCGCCGTGGCGCCCGCCTCCCGCATGTGGTAGCCGCTGATGCTGATGGTGTTCCAGTTGGGGGCCTCGCGGGCGCAGTAGGCGAAGAGGTCCGTCACCAACCGCAAGGAGGGTCGCGGTGGGTAGATGTAGGTCCCTCGGGCGATGTACTCCTTCAGGATGTCGTTTTGTACCGTGCCCCGCAGCTTAGGAAAGGGGACGCCCTGTTTCTTGGCCACGGCCAGGTACAGGGCCAGCAGGACCGAGGCGGTGGCGTTGATGGTCATGGAGGTGCTGACCCGGTCCAGGGGGATGCCCTCAAAGAGCGTCTCCATGTCCAGCAGGGAGCAGACCGGCACGCCAACTTTGCCCACCTCTCCCTGGGCCAGGGGATGGTCCGAGTCGTACCCCATCTGGGTGGGCAGGTCAAAGGCCACGGAGAGGCCGGTCTGCCCCTGTTCCAGCAGGTAGCGGTAGCGCCGGTTGGACTCCTCCGCCGAGCCGAAGCCGGCGTACTGGCGCATCGTCCACAGCCGGCCACGGTACATGTTCGGGTAGATGCCTCGGGTGAAGGGGTACTCCCCGGGGTAGCCCAGATCCCGGTGGTAGTCCAGGCTCTGGACCTCCTCGGGCGTGGCGAGCCGCCCCTCCTCCAGGGCAGAGGCGGTAGCGAAGCTCGCCTTGCGCTCGGGGTTGCCCTGGAGGAAGGGGGAGAGGGTCTCCCTTTGCCACTGGGCTTTGCTCCTGCTGGCCATGTGCGCCTCCTGGTGGGGATTGCCCGCCCGCAGCTATTCTATCAGGATGCTGAAAAAGGGGTGTCCAGAGGGGCGTCCGCCTCAGGCGGATGGCGGGGGTCTGGGGGTGTCCCCCAGAGAGAAATCCATCCGCCGCAGGCGGATACCTTGAACCCCCTTGAGGGGGTTTGGGGGTGTTTTTCAGCAGCCTGTTAGTGTCATGGTATGCTATGGGCATGGGTGAAGAGCGGTACGATGCCATAGTGGTCGGAGCAGGCCCGGCGGGCAGCGCCGCCGCCAGGGGCATTGCCCAGGGCGGGTTCCGGGTGCTGCTCCTGGAGGAGCATACCCAGATAGGGGTGCCGCTGCATTGCTCCGGCCTGGTCACGCCCCGTACCCTGGAGGAGGCGGGTCTTGACAATGGCCTGGTCCTGAACCGGGTGGTCGGCGCCCACATCTACGCCCCCTCTGGCCGGCGGCTGACCCTGGGCAATGGCCTGCCCCGCGCCCTGGTCATAGACCGCGTGGGCCTGGACCGCGCTCTGGCGGAGAGCGCCCAAGAGAGCGGCGCTGAGTTGATGACCGGCGGGCGGCTGCTTGACGCTCACCGGGAGAAGGGCGGCGTGGCCCTGGCGGTGCGCCGCAAGGACGCGGTGCAGACCCTGCGCACCCGCCTGCTCATCGGCGCCGACGGCGCGCACTCCCGCGTCGCCAGGGCCATGGGCATGGGAGGGCCGGTGGAGCGGGTCCTTGGCCTGGGGGCCGAAGGGCTGCTGCCCGGGGCAGACAGGGAGCACGTGCAGGTGTTTGTGGGCAACGCCGTGGCCCCCGGATGGTTTGCCTGGACCATACCCCTGGGGAATGGCCGGGTGCGCCTGGGCATTGGCGCCAGCAGGAGGGTGAAACCCCTGGCGGCGACGCGTCTCTTCTTTGACGCCTACGCCCGTCACCTGGGCGGCTGGCAGCAGGGGCGGTGGACCGGCGGCGTCATACCCATATGGTCAAAGCGGGTGACCGTGAAGGACAACGTGATGCTGGTGGGCGACGCCGCCGGCCAGGTAAAACCCACCTCCGGAGGGGGCATCTACCCAAGCCTTGTGAGTGCGCGGCTCGCCTCCCAGGCGGCGCGCGTGGCCCTGACCGCCGACGACCTCTCGGAGCGGAGCCTGCGCGCCTATCCAGTAGCGTGGGACAAGACCTTTGGGCGGGAGTTCCGCCGGGGGGCAGACCTCCGCCGCGTCTACAAGACCATGACGGACGAGGACTTTGACCGTTTGCTGCGCATCTTCGGCGCGAAGCCGTTGCTCTCCATCATCAATCGTCACGGCGACATTGACTACCCAGGTGGCATGTTCCGACGGATGGCGGGGGCGACACCGGCGCTATGGGCCTTCGTGCGCGGGCCGCTGCGGTACGGCTGGCTGTGGAGATAGGAAAAGGGGGCCTGCAGCCATCAGACCCCTGCGGTAGTCACGGCCGGCGCCTCTTTGACCACCGCCTGAACCGCCGTTCCCTCACCCGCGCCTCCCACCTTCAGCTTCGTACCCACGGAGGCCAACGCCGCACGCACCAGTCCTAGGCCAAGCTGCTCCCCCGTGAGGGGATGGACCGCCACCGAGGTCACCCGGCCTACCTCCGCTTCTCCCTTGCGCAGCTTGGCCCCCTCCGTTGCGCCGGGGCCTGAGAAGGCAAGGCGCACCAGGCGGCGCTGCACCTTGTCGTAGGTCTTCAGGCGCAGCACCACCTCTTGGCCAATGTAGCACCCCTTGGCAAAGTGGATGTACTCCTCCAGGGCCACCTCCCAGGGATTCACCTCCTCGCTCACCTCCCAGCCATGCCGGGGGATGCCCGCCTCTATGCACAGCAGGTCATAGGTGGCTTCGCCCATGGGGGTTGCGCCAGCCTGGGCCAGCGCCCCCCACAGGGCCGCCGCCTGGGACGCCGGCGTCACCAGGTCATACCCCGGAGTGTTCAAAGGGTCCGACCGTAGCAGCAGCGCGTGGCCGCCGGCAAGGGCCATCCCAGCGCTGCCGTACCGCTCAAGGCGGGGCAGCGCCTCCCCGGTGATGCGCCGCAACAGCCCCTCGGCCCCAGGGCCAAGGAGGCCGATCTGGGCGGTACCATCCGTCACATCCTCCAGGGAGACCTCCTCCAGGAAGGTGTAGGCGTCAATCCACTCGGCGACTCGCTGGCCCGCCCTGGGGCTGGCCAGCATGAGCAGCCCCCGCTCCGTGGCAAAGAGGTGGAGCAGGTCTATGACGCGGCCCTTGTTGGTGGTGAGAAGGGTGCCTGCGCCGCTGCCTGGGGGCAGGGGGTCCACCTTGTAGCTGGAGAGGCGGTTCAGCAGGTCCAGTGCGTCCTTGCCCGACACGCGGAAGCGGCCCATGGCTGAACGGTCCAGGAGGGCCACGCCCTGGCTGGCAGCCATGTACTCGGCCTTGGGGTCACCAAAGCCCTGGGAAAGCTCCCAGCCCGACCAGGCGCCAAAGTCAGCGCCCAGTTGCGCGTGGAGGCTATGCAGGGGTGTGCGGTTCATGGCGCGCCTTGAGCAAGCGGCTGGAGTTCCGTGAAGATGAAGCAATATTTTCCATCAAGCGCTTGATGGGAGAGGGAATGGTGAGAATGACAAACTAAACGGAGCTAGACGGAGAAGGAGGTGCCGCAGCCGCAGGTGGTCTTGGCGTTGGGGTTCTGGAAGATGAAACCCTTGCCGTTGAGGCCACCGGAGTAGTCCAGGGTCGTGCCAGCCAGGAAGATATAGCTCTTCTTGTCAATAAGGATGGTGATGCCGTGCTGCTCAATGACCTTGTCATTGGGGCGCTGCTCCACGTCCACGCCCAGGTCATAGGTGAGGCCAGAGCACCCCCCGCCTTTGACGCCCACGCGCAGGCTCACCAACTCGCCCGGCCTCTTGCCCGTGAACTCCCGGACGTGTTTGGCTGCGTTCTCGGTGATGGTGATGGTCAGGGGGGTCACCGTGGTCACACTGCCACCTCACCTGGTAAGGTTTCTTGCATACATTGCTATTGTAAGGGAGCAGCGAGGGGTCAGTCAATGCGCCGCTGGAAGCTTGTCCTCGCCGCCCGCCCACCGTTACACTACATGGCGCAGGGAGCCGCACTCCATCGTTCATCTCTGTGTGCGATGCATCTCATTGCTCCCACAGCACCAGGGGGCGCTCGCCATAGCCGCCGCACGCAAGGCTCCACGTCAACGCCAGGGGTTGGCCTCTGGGTCTGGCCCGGTGCAACGCCAGGCCCGGGACCGCACCCCTGCCTTCCTGCGCGTCTTGAAGCTGGAGGAGTCCCGCGGCTTCAACGATGGCGCGGTCTTCGGCGGGCTGGACGCCTTTCTGGCCCGCTGGCAGGCGGAGGAGAAGGACAACCCCGGCCTGGCGTGCCTTGCCCAGGCTGGGCTTCTGCCGGTCAACTACCGTAGCCGCTCGCCCCAGGCCCGCGCCGAATGGTCCGCCAGGGCCGTGGCGGCCTTGCAGCCATCGCCCCAGCCAGAGGCGCTTCCTCAACCTCCCTCACCCTCTCGGGTCCCTCTCTCTCATGGGGAGAGGGGGACAGAAGGACCTGGGGGACACCCCCAGACCCCCGTCAGCGAGGGCGCAACCCCCGCTCCATTCACTGGACAGGCACGTTCCACGGCAACCATCAAGGCCGCTAGAGAGGGAGGCGCCAGAGAAGGAAGCCCCAAAGGGGCCTCCTTGAAGGACAGGGGCGAAAGGCCCGAAAGAAGGGACGCCGCCAGCCCGGACACCCCCATAACAGCGCTACATTCCGTGCGGGGAAGGTCAGCCTCCCTTCTGGGTAAGCTGGGCGTCCAGACCCTGCGAGACCTCGCCTACCTCTTCCCACGCCGGCATAACCCCGTGCGCACCATCGCCCAGCTTAGGCCCGAAGAGGAGCAGACCGTCGTCGCGACGCTGCGGGACGTTCACCCTGCCTACCTAGGCCCCACCATGCAGGGTACCGAGGCCACGGCATCCGACGATACGGGCCGCATCCACGTCGTCTGGTTCAACCAGAGGCGACTGGCCCAGTGGCTCAAGCCCGGGGTGCGCTACGTCTTCACCGGCAGGGTCTCCTTCTTCCGGGACGGCCTCGTGCTGGAGTCGCCCGAGCAGGAGGAGGTGCGCCCGGGAAGTGGCCTGGAGGAGGCGCTAAAGGAGGGCCAGCTCTATCCCGTCTACCCCAGCACCGAGGGCCTCTACCAGCCCGCCCTACGCCGCATGGTGAGGGAGGCCCTGGCCCGTTGCGCCGATGCAATACAAGACGCGCTGCCCGAGGACCTGCGTAGGCGCAACGGTCTACTACCCTTGCGCCAGGCCCTGTGGGAGGCCCACTACCCGCAAGGCCCCGAGGGGTACGAGGCCGCTCGCCGACGCCTGGCCTTTGAGGAGCTGTTCCTGATCCAGCTTGGCGTCCTGGCCCAGAGAAAGACTGCCGAGCTTGGGGCCAAGGGCCTGGTCCTTCAGCCTCCCGCAGGCTTTCTGGACGCCTTCTTTGCCGCCCTGCCCTTCGGCCTCACCCCCGCCCAGGAGCGCGTGCTGGCGGAGCTCCTGGCGGACATGGCCAGGGGCGATAGGCCCATGAGCCGTCTGTTGCAGGGGGAGGTGGGCAGCGGCAAGACCGTCGTGGCCCTGGCCGCCCTGCTGACGGCTGCCGCCTGCGGATATCAGGGGGCCATCATGGCCCCTACCGAGGTGCTGGCGGAGCAGCACTTCATCACCGTGGGACGCCTGCTGGAGAGAGAGAGGCCCCTCTGGGGCCTCCTTGAAAGCAAAAGGGCAGCGCGCCCCCTGGCCACGGACAACCTGTTGACGGTCTACCTGGACCCTCATCCCAGGCCCATCATGCTGGGGCTGCTCACGGGAAGCGCATCGCCGCGGCAGAAGCGCGCTGTCCAGAAGCTTCTGGCTGACGGCACATTGGACATTCTCATCGGCACCCACGCCATCATCCAGGAGGAGGTGCGCATCCCGCGCCTGGCCCTGGCCGTGGTGGACGAGCAGCACCGCTTTGGCGTCGCCCAGCGGGCCGCATTGCGTCGCCAGGGCCTCAGCCCCCACCTGCTGGTCATGTCCGCCACGCCCATTCCCCGCACCCTGGCCCTCACCCTCTACGGCGACCTGGACCTCTCCACCATTGACCAGCTCCCGCCGGGTCGCCAGAAGGTGCGCACACGCCTGGTCTCGCCGGAGCGCCGCTCCTCCGTGTACGACTTCGTCCGGAAGGAGGTCGCCAGTGGCCGGCAGTGCTTCATCATCTACCCCCTCATAGATGAGTCCGAGGCGGTCAACGCCCGCGCCGCCGTCGCCGAGTCGGAGCGCCTCTGCCGCGAGGTCTTCCCCGACCTGCGCCTGGGCCTGCTCCACGGGCGCATGGGTATCCGGGAGAAGCAGGGGGTCATGGAGGCCTTCCGCAAGGGAGAGGTGGACGTGCTGGTCTCCACCCCCGTCGTGGAGGTGGGCATAGACGTGCCCAACGCCACGGTCATGGTGGTGGAGGGGGCCGACCGGTTTGGCCTGGCGCAGCTTCACCAGTTCCGGGGTCGCGTGGGGCGGGGCGAACACCCCAGCTACTGCGTCCTCATCGCCGGCGCCCTGTCCGCCGAGGGCAAGGAGCGCCTTTCGGCCCTGGAGCGCCTGGACGATGGCTTCCAGCTTGCGGAGGTGGACCTGCAGATGCGAGGACCTGGGGACTACTTTGGCACGCGGCAGAGCGGCCTGCCGGACCTGCGCATGGCCCGCCTGAGCGATACGGAGCTGCTGGCGCTGGCCCGCCAGGAGGCGTCGGCGCTGCTGGAGGCGGACCCCCAGCTTGCCTTGTCCGAGCACGCCGCCCTGAAGGGGGCGCTGGCGCGGTTTGGAGCGCCAGGAGGGGGAGAGACGGGGTGAGATCCGCTGTCTCTGTAGTACAATCCGTTCAGTCCAAGTTTCTATAGACGACTCTTATGCCAAACGACGCAAAAGCTCAGTTCCTCCAGATAATAGGGCAGAGATTTGGCAGACTGCATAAGCTACCGCGTACCCAGTCGCTTTACGATTTGGGCGAAGGTATGGCACGTATATACATTCGCTACTCGCGAATTCATACGCGCGGAGAAACTTTTTATGGATTACGTCAGGAAGACCTAAGGCTACTTGATGGCCGAAACTCGGTGATCTGCTTCTTGTGGGACAATCAGGAGGAGCCTTTATCAATACCCTATATGGATTATCAAGAAGTCTTTGGCTCAACCCAGCCTGCGAGTGATGGGCAGTACAAAGTCATGCTCTTTTTTAGAGGAGGCCAGGCAGAACTTTATATAGCCAAAGCTGGGCGATTCAATGTGGATGCGCACATAGGATGGAAACGGTTCGCAGAGCATGTGGGTAAATTGGAAGAGAAGGTTCCATCAGATTTGTCTCACTCACAGGTACAAAGCATTTTGGCTGGCATCGGTCAAATAAAAGGATATGATTTGTGGATTCCACCACATGATCGCGAAGGGCTGGATAGCTCTAAAGTCACGCTTTCTAACATTCGCGATGTACTGCCAAGCACTTATGCCACAGTAGAGGAAGTTCTGAGAGAAGTGGATGTTGTATGGATACAACGCGGCGCTTCCCAGATTCAAGCCTTATATGAAGTAGAGCATTCTACCCCAATCTATTCAGCCCTTTTAAGGTTCAATGATGTACATTTGGACTACCCTACTTTGCGACCTCAGTATGTAGTTGTTGCAGACCAATCCAGACGAGCATTATTCACCAAGCAGGTCTCTCGGCCCACTTTCAGATATAGTGGGCTGGATAAAGAATGTACATTTCTGGAATATGGAGACGCGTACAGATGGTATCTGAAAGCAGCATTGGCAACCAGAGGCTGAAGAGGACTGTCCGCCGACGACACAGCCAAGGGTATGTCGTTATCCATGTATCAAGCGGTGTAGTATTCTCCGTAGAGCTGTTCTGGAATTACAGAAAAGCCCGGAGCTACAGAAGAGATTTGATCAAGAAAATGGGGCATCCCGATGACGACGACGTGGTCATATTCTCTGTAGAATTCCCTAGGCCATAATGGCGAGGCTTCTGACAGTCACTTCCCCGCCGTTCCGGTCAAGGTCATCCTCATAGATATTGACGCTTAGCCAAGTCCAATCCGCGGGGCACCTTCGCCACGGCATTTCTTGATGCTTCTTCTGTTGCATCCCGCCTTCGTTGAAGTCGCAACTACCAAAACCTACCTCGTCACCCCCTGCTCCCGGAGGCGCTGAATCTGTGCGGCGGTGTACCCCAGGGAGGCCAGCACCTGGTCCGTGTGCTCCCCCATGGCGGGGGCGGCGGACCGCGCCTCCATGGGCGTGTCGCTCATGCGCAAGACGGGGCCAAACATCTTAACCGCCCCCACCTTGCTGTGCTGGAGCTCCACCACCATGTCGTTGGCCAGGGTCTGCTCGTGGTCCACCAGCTCCTCCGTGAAGAGGACGGGGCCACAGGGAACGCCCGCGGCGTCCAGGTGGGCGGTCCACTCAGCGGTAGTCCTGGTGAGGAACAGCGCCTCAGCCTTCTTCGTTAGCTCCTCGCCGAAGCGCTTGGCCTCTTCGGATGTGGGGTCGTAGCCGGGCTGGAAGCGGATGTCGTGCAGGCCCAGGGCATCGGCCATCTTCTTACGCAACACGTCGCTGAGGCAGGCCACCGTCACCACGCTGTCCCTGGTCTGGTAGGTGCGGTAGTAGATGTTGCCCGGCGGGCGAGCGCGAAAGGCCTCGTAGCGGGTGTAGATGTCCGGGTAGGGGGCGCCGGCGGCCCGCAGGAGGTTGATGTCCTCCAGGAACTGCCCCCGCGCCTCGTGGTCCACCTTTTCTATTTGGAGGAACCGTCCGGTCTGGACGGCCAGGGCGGTAGCCAGCAGGGCGGCCTCCACCTTTTGCCCCTTGCCGGTGCGCTCCCGGGCGAAGAGGGCGGCGCAGACGCCCCAGGCCATGGCAAGGCCGGTGGAGGTATCGGCCACGGCGGAGGCGGAGATGCTCTGGGGAACGCCGTTCTGGATCTTGGCGTCGGCGGCCATGAGGCCGCTGAGGCCCTGGATGATGATGTCGTAGCCGGGGCGGTGGCTGTGGGGGCCGCGGCGGCCGTAGGCGGTGTTCTCGCAGTAGACCAGGCGCGGGTTGATGGCGGAGAGGGTCTCGTAGTCAATGCCCAGCTTGGCGGGAACATCGGGCCGGTAGTTGATGACCACCACGTCCATGCTGGGTATCAGCTTATAGACGATCTCAAGCGCCTCCGGCTTGGTCAGGTCCAGGGGAAGGCTCTGTTTGCCCCGGTTCAGGGAGATGTAGTTACGCCCCTCCATGGGAGCGATCAAGGCTTGCTGGCGCCACGGCTCCCCCCAAGGCGGCTCCACTTTGATGACCTCGGCTCCCATGTCCGCAAGGAGCATGGCCGCCATGGGCCCAGCGATGATCTCCGTGAAGTCCAGGATGCGGATCCCATCCAGCGCTCCAGGCATGGTCCACCTCCTCTGAGGGGCAGCCAGTTGAATGGGTGAAGGATAGCATCTGGGACGTGGCTTGTCATGGTGGTTGCCGGTGACTCTGCGGCTGGCCCGTGGGGAAGGGCGGGGCGCTCCGTGCTACAATTGAAGAAATCGCACCACTCACTACGCTCATGGCTATTGTCAGAATCGTCATCATCACTATCGTCTTCTGGCTTGTGGGCTGGCTGTTGCGGCGTGCCATGGCCGGCCGCCCACGCTATCCCCAGGACTTCCCAGGCCCGCAGCCCTCCGGCGGCGGCTCTTCCCGTGGCAACGGCCACTCCCCCAGGGGCAAAAAGTCGCCCTATGAGGTGCTGGAGATACCGCTGGAGGCCACCCCGGAGGAGGTTCGGGCCGCCTACCGGCGCAAGGTGCAGCAGTACCACCCGGACAGGGTGGCAGAGCTTGGCCCAGAGATACGGGAGGTGGCGGAGCGCCGCATGAAGGAGATCAACGCGGCGTACGAGGAACTGAAGCGGCGGAACGGAGCATAAGGCCGACCCCTGAGGGCATCTTGACCGCCCTCAGGCTTTTTTGCTCAGTTGCGGGCCACCAGGGGGCCGTAACGCCCCCTAGCCGGCTGCGGAAGAAAGGGGAGTCCAGAGAGGCATAGCCCCGGAGCCTGTCCTGAGTCCGCCGCAGGCGGACGAAGGGGCGGGGGCCTGGGGGTATTTTTCAGCGCCCCCTAGCCCTTCGGGTGCATAGCGCGGATCTCTTCAGGGGTGAACTTGTTCAGCCGGACCACCCTCGCCTGGTGGCGGAAGGCTGGCGGCACTACTCGCCGCGCCTCCGTGTCGTTCTCAACTTCTAGGATGATCCAGGCGTCATGCACCCCGTCCTTGCATCCCCAGTGACTGTTGGTGAGCATGTGCGCCCCCGCGAGCATGACGGCGTCCAGAGCTCGCAGGCATTCCTCCGGCGTGTGCACCACCTCAATGAGGTACTGTGGCATGACTGGCCTCCTTCCGCTCCGTAGAGATTGCCATGAATGGCATCAGTGAGAGGTAGGCCAATATTCTACCGCTGGCGGTACGCCTCCGCTAGGGCCAAGGCCACCTCGGGCCGGGAGAACTCCGCCGGGGGCATCTCGCCACGGCTCAGGATGGCGCGCACCTGGGTGCCGCTGAGGAAGACGTGGTGGGAGCTATCGTGGGGGCAGGTCTTGGCGGTCCCCATGCTGCCGCAAGCCTTGCAGAAGAAGGAGTTCTCAAACATCAGGGGCTGAATGCCCAACTCGCTGGGCTTGAACTCGGAGAAGATGTGCTGGGCGTCGTAGGTGCCGTAGTAGTTGCCCACGCCGGCGTGGTCTCGCCCCACGATGAAGTGGGAGCAGCCGTAGTTCTTGCGGACCAGGGCGTGGAAGATGGCCTCCCTGGGGCCGGCGTACCGCATGAAGGCAGGGTTGACGGAGAGGAGCACCCGGTTCTTGGGGTAATACCTCTCCAGCAGCACCTGGTAGCAGCGCATGCGCACGTCGGCGGGGATGTCGTCGCCCTTGGTGGCCCCCACCAGGGGGTGCAGCAGCAGGCCATCCACCATCTCCATGGCGCACTTCTGGATGTACTCGTGGGCACGGTGCACGGGATTGCGGGTCTGGAAGCCCACCACCGTCTTCCAGCCTAGCTCGTGGAACTTGCGCCGCGTCTCCACCGGCTCCAGGCGATACTCCAGGAAGGGCAGGTCCTCCCTGGGCACGCCAACGTACTGGATGGGGCCGCCCAGCATCACGGGCCCCTGGGCGTGCAGGTTGGCGACGCCGGGGTGGGCCTCCTCAGTTGTGCCGTACACCAACCGGGCCTGCTCCCCCTTGTCGTAGGTGTACCTCTCCCGGACGGTCATGCTGCCCAGGAAGCGGCCCTCCTCGTCCTCCAGGGCGACCTCCTGGCCGTCGCGGACGCCGCGCGCCGTCGCCTCATCCACCGCCAGGGTCACCGGCATGGACCAGGGCAGGCCGCCGGCCAGGCGCATGTGGTGGACGACTTCCCGGTAGTCGGCCTGGCCCATGAACCCTTCCAGGGGACTGAAGGCGCCGATGGCGATCATCTCCGCGTCCGAGGCCTGCAAGCCGTTGAGGCGCACCTTGGGCAGGCTCCGGGCCTTCTGGAGGAGGGCGCCCCGCTCGCCAGCCGGCACGCGGCGGTCCACCAGCCTGCCCCCATGGGGTGCGATGACGGTTTTCTCTGGGTTGAAGTCAGAGGTCACAGGATCTTCCTTTCCGGTACGGAACGTCGGTATCTCTCAGCCGTAGGGGCGAGTCGGCGACTCGCCCCTACCTGTTGCATCAGGTCTTGTCCGCGCCTGCTAGCGGCGGGCAGCAGCGGCAACCCTCTTCGGCGCAACGTATCCCAGCTCCTCCAGCTTGGCGATGACCTTGGCCACGCTCTCCTCCGCCGTCTCCCGGTCGGTGTGCACCACCACCTCTGGGTGCAGTGGCTCCTCGTAGGGGTCTGAGACGCCAGTGAAGTTTTGGATTTCGCCCCGCAGTGCCTTGGCATACAGCCCTTTGGCGTCTCGGCGAACAAGCTCATCCAGGGGGCAGTGGACGTATACCTCCACGAAGTCCCCAATGTCGCGGCGCACCTCGTCTCGCACGTCACGGTAAGGTGAGATGGCGGCCACCAGCACGGCCACGCCGTTGCGGGTCAGCAGCTTGCCGACAAAGCCGATGCGCCGGATGTTGGTGTCCCGGTCCTCTTTGCTGAAGCCCAGGCCCTTGCTCAAGTTGGTGCGGACCACGTCGCCGTCCAGCACCTCCACCTTCCTGCCGGCGGCGCGCAGGTATGCCTCCACCTTGTCGGCGATGGTGCTCTTGCCGGCGCCGGAGAGGCCCGTGAACCAGATGGTGACGCCGCGCTCGGCGGGGTTCCTGTGGTTGTTGGCCATTAAGTGCTCCTCAGTTCTTGTCTATTTCAGTGGCAGTTGTTATGAAGGCGTGCTCTACCCCCTATCCCTGCCTTCCCCCGCAAGAGGGGAAGGGGTGGGCTTCCTCCCCCTTGACAGGGGAGGATTGAGGTAGGGGTGAAACCTGACTACGAACGCCTTAGTTCACCTTTTGCATTTCCTTAGGGTCAAGAACGTGGATGCCGCACTCCAGTTTGTCGGTGCCAGCCCAGCGTCCGGCCCGTGGGTCTTCCCCTGGCTTGACGGCGCGGGTGCAGTAGGTGCAGCCCAAACTGGGATAGCCCTGGTCGTTCAGGGGGTTGTAGGGGACATTATACTCCGTCAAATAGGCGCGCACGTCCGCTTCGCTCCAGGCGGCCAGGGGGTTCAGCTTCACCAGGCCAAACTTGTAGTCCCACTCCACCACAGCAGTCTGGGCGCGTGTGGAGGCCTGGTCCCGGCGCAGGCCGGCGATCCACGCCTTCTTGCCTTCCATGGCGTTCCAGTTCGGCTCCACCTTGCGGAGCTGGCAGCATAGGTCTGGGTCCCGCGCCCACAGCGCCGCGCCGAATTCCCGCGCCTGGGCCTGGGGCGTCCAGCGGGACTTGTAGGCGCTGACCTTGATGCCATACCGGCGCTCGCACTCCTCCTTCAAGGCGTAGGTCTCTGGGAAGAGAAAGTCGGTGTCCAGGTAGAAGACGTTTACCTTCGGCTCAATCTTGACGCTCATGTCCAGGAGCGCCATGCCGGTGGTGCCGCCGAAACTACACGCAAGGGTAATGTCCGGATGGTAGCGCCGGAACCCCCATCGCAGTATCTCCTGGGGCGGAGCGCCTTCCAACTCCGCAGCGGCGCGCCGGAGGTCATCCAGCACGCCAGGCTCCGGGTCTATCGGCGCGCTGGCGGTAAGGGTAGTCATAGTGGTCATGGTTCCTCCCTTTAACTAGCTGACCAGAGGGGACATCAGAGCGGTGACGATGCGTTTGACCGTCACCGCCCGCTTTCGTATGAGCATGAGGCTGTGCTTCAGGCGTGGCCGGTTGATGAGGAGCAGGGCGCCCGCGGTGACCATGAGGCCGGAGGACAGCAATACATACGTCAAGGGACGGCTTAGGGCGTTGTCCCCAGTCACCAGGTTCACCAGGAGGTAGGACATCAGCAGCGAGATGGTGGGCGAGAGCAACCACACCGTGCCGATGTCCCGTACCACCTGTTTGCTCATCGCCTTGCGCCCCGCAATGCCGAAGCCAACGCCCATGATAGCCCCGGTGGTGCCCTGGGTCAGAGGCGCCGGCAGGCCTACGATTGAGGCCAGGAGCACCAGAGTGCCCACGGTGAAGGTAACGAGGATGCCCGCCCCCAGGCTGAGGTGGGTGATGCGCTTGCCGTTGGTCTCCAGGGTGCGCCCACCCAGCAGGAGGGCGCCCAGGGCTACGGCCACGCCGCCGACCACCAGGCCGGAGGAGACGGTGAAGACGCCCGCGGCCACCAGCGGGCCAACGGCGTTGGCCACGTTGTTAGCGCCTGCGGCGAAGGCGGTGTAGACGCCCCCCGCGATCATGATAGCCGTCAGAAGGCCCTTGGCCAGGGGGCCGCTCTTCGGCTGGCGGTTGGCGGGCAACCGGAAGAGGAGGAAGCTGGCGGCGCTGGTAATGGCGAAGGCGGCTAGGGGCAGCAGCATCCATCCAAGGAGAATCACGCCCAGGTGGCCTATGGCCAGGGAGCCGACGGCGGCGCCCATGCCCACGATGGCCCCAACCGTCACCTCGCTGGTGGAAAGGGGGATGCCGACGAGGTTGGCGATGGCCAGGGGGACGGTGGCGGACAGCAGCACGACAAGGGTGAGGCTCATGGTGAAGTGGCTGGGGTCCACCAGGCCCGTGCCCAGGGTGCGGACCACCGCCCCACCGGCCAGGAGGCCGCCAGCCAGCACGGCAACGGCTACCAGGGCCTGGGCGACCATGCGGCGCTTGATGGCTCCGGAGCCATAGGCCTCGCCCATGGCGGCGGCGCTGCCGCTGGCCCCAATGTTTGCTGCGAACAGCAGCGCAATTCCTATGGTGATAATCTCTAGCATTGGTCTCTTTGAGTGTTAGATGAGTTCTGACAGGCAACAAAAAACCCCTCCGGCGTTATGCCTGAAGGGGCTTGGGTGCTCTGCTTGCGCGCTGGCCTGGCTTAGTTTACCAGCCTGCTCTTTACCGCTCTGTTAGGGCGTAAGCAACCCTCCTCCCTTCAGGGGGGTACAACAACAGAGGCAGGTACAGGAGCAGACCCAGTTCATGAGTTCCCTTGCTTACCTTTTGTGACTAATGTCACTATACACCCATTCCTTGCGCGACGCAAGCCCCTGGTCAAGAAGACGCTGCGCCGCCGCCCGTCCCGCCCCGCCCGCGCTGCGGTTCTGTGGAAGGGTAGCATAGGGGGGGTGTGAGGGCATGGGAAGCGGGAGAGGAAGTGAGTGGTGAGGTCCTCCGCATAAGCTACTTGCCCATGGTGGTAACATGATGTAGTATTGCCCGTCCAGGGGTTCGCAGGAATGGCTAATTCTGATCAAAGACAAGGCAACTCAGCGCCTGGGCTTGACAGCCTTCCTAGCTTGGATCAACTCCATCTGCGGCATCCAGGTCTAACCCCTGATCTGTGCCGCTCCCTCTCTGAGGCGGCGCGTGTTTGCCTAGGGAGGCATCACACTCCACCGACAGATTTTGACATAACAAGGCAAGGAGGTCGTAGCATTCGTCAGCTCAATTGGATCATTCCTGACGACCGCCTGAATCGTGCCTACGGCAACAGAGATGATGCAACTAGAGACGGTGCTTATTCTCTCAGCCTTTCGGCTATTGAGGCGGAATTGGGATTGGTTGCTGTTGGGCGAGCGGACGTCAGAACTGGCGTAGACTACTACTTGGCCCTATCGGGACACAGGGATCTGGAGGCTAGCCTTAGACTTGAGGTGTCAGGGATAGATCACGGAGACTTGAACCAAGTGAGGCAAAGGCTGAGAGAGAAAGTAGCTCAGGCCAGGCGAGGAAAACCCAATTTACCTGCTCTTGCTAGTGTTGTGGGTTTTCGCTCAAAAGTTGTCGCAATAGAAGATGTTGGGGCGTGACTATGCCTGAAGACCCGCACTACCTTGCTCAACAATTATCGTCTCAGGCCGAGACCTTGATGCGCGAAGGGCACGTTGACGAAGCTCGGGCCCTCTATCTCAAGGCGTCGGACTGGGAAGCCCGTGCATTGCATCTCGTCGGACCAGACAAGCCCAGAACCCTTGGGATCCTGTCAGTCAGTCTGGTTTCTATATTATGCAAAGCAGGAGACCTCCAGGAGGCGGAAAAACGAGCTTGCGCGCTTCTTACTAATGAAGATCTGCCGCCATTTGCCCATGATCAACTTAGAGAGCTTCTAGAAGTAGTCTGGGAAGAACAAACGTTGCTGGCAAGCACCAAACAACTTACGGGCGTCAACATAATGGTCTCATTACGAGGGAATGACATTGGAGTTGGGCGCGCTCCAACGTCCCTTGTCTTGGCGAGCATCTCCGGCATTCATAGCCTTCTTTTT
Source organism: Chloroflexota bacterium (assembly GCA_016179765.1). GTDB lineage: Bacteria > Chloroflexota > Dehalococcoidia > Lucifugimonadales > JACPCL1 > JACPCL1. Next base: position 777 of record JACPCL010000053.1, on the reverse strand, counting down.
AGAGTCACAGAATTCCTGGGCGACTACCAGTTCAGAACCCGAGGTGCTCCGTCGGGGGAAGTGCAAGACTTGTGTCAGCCGCTGGTCAGTCAACCACTGGCAGGTAGCTATAAGTTTATTTTGAGCTTCACCCAGCCTCTGCAAGCAGAGATGTTTCCAACGAAAAGAATCACCGCTGCGACTATTTCCGATTGGTTCGTACACTTCATTCAAACTGTATCTCCATCGGCTGTTGACCAAATGTCGCTACCTGACGTTCAGACGTTAGTTCCTGACAAGCGCTACCGGCAGGCGCTTCTCAAACTTACCAGGAACATTGTTCCTGACGGGCAGAGGATAAAAGAGATTGAGTTTGTCAGAGGGGCTGAGCCGAAAGCTTCTAGGGCACTGTTGAGCCAAGGTGCCAGATTTCGGATCGCTGACAGCTTAAGAATAGACGACCCCCAGTCGTCAGACGAGCAGCCCCCCATAGTTGGCGTACTGAGAGGTCTTGAATTAGATAAGAAATGGCTGTCGGTTCGTCTGCCTGACGGGAAGGATCAAAAGTGCACGATTGGGGGCGAAGTCCTTGACGATGTGGTGGGACCCATGGTTAACAAAAAGGTAAAGGTTAGTGGTAAATGGAATCGGCAAAAGACCAAGTTCAATCTTGATGATATAGAGTTAGACGTGACCAGTTAGGGAACCTCTGAAGAAGTCCCCAATAGTGGGATAATAGGGGCAGGAGAAATTGAAGGAGGCCTGCTGATGGTGCTTTGCCCCACGTTTGCGAGTCTG
>JACPCL010000001.1 GCA_016179765.1 Chloroflexota bacterium | reverse complement strand
CGGCGTCAATCAGAAGCAGGTGCTGGCCGACCTGCCCACGCTCTTGCGCAAGCACAAAGACATGGGCTTCGTCTTTATGGAGGCCCTTTGCCGACTCCTGGCGGAGCGCCTGATGCAGACCCGGGAGACCCTGATTTACGAGCGTGGCTGGGCCACCCACCCTTAATGTAAACACTAGCCCGGCTTACTAGAATAAGCCCGTAGCCTTTGGCAGCCCAAGCTATCTGTTTGCGTGGGGAAGCGGAAGAATGAAACAGTCTAAAGACGCTCTGCACAAGTACCTGGAACGGGCCCTCAAGGAGTACTTGGAGGGCAAAAAGACCCAGCGCGCCATTATTGGCGACATCCAGGCCACCGCTATCCGCGGCAAAGAGCTGGCTACCATCTTCGCGGGGCAGAGGAGCCGTGGCGACGCTGAAAAGTACGACGTCGCCTACCGGGAGTGTGAGACGAGGGGATGGCTGTAGCCCTGAAAGGGAATGGGCGTCGCATCGTAAGTCAATGAGTTGACGGGGAGTCGGCCGGGGGCGCGGCCTCGCGTTGGAGCCAGAGGAAGAACTCCTGGTTGCCCGCATCTCCCAGGATGGGGGAGGGCGTTAGCCCCCGGAGGCGGAGGCCGTGCTCCACGGCCCACACGATGATCTTGGCCAGCACCCCAGCGTGCACCTTGGGGTCCCGTACCAGGCCGCCCTTGTCCACCAGCCTGCGTTCCGCCTCAAACTGCGGCTTCACCAGGGCGAGGATGGCGCCCTCTTGCTTGACGTGCGCCGCCGCTTCCAGCAGCACCAGGGTCAGGGAGATGAAGGAGACGTCCACGGTGGCGATGTCCACCGGCTCCGGAAGGGGGAAGGGGTAGCGGGCATTCAGCCGCTCCATCACGGTCACGCGAGGGTCTGTGCGAAGGCGCTGGTGAAGCTGGCCGTAGCCCACGTCCAGGGCGTACACGCGCCGGGCGCCCCGCTGGAGGAGGCAGTCGGTAAAGCCGCCGGTGGAAGCGCCGACGTCCAGGGCCACGGCATCACGAGGGTCCAGGTGGAACTCTTCCAGGGAGTGGGCCAGCTTGACACCGCCGCGGCCCACGTATGGCGGCGGCAGGGCCACGCTGATCTTCGCCTGGGCCTTTACCTGCTGGCCGGGCTTGAACACAGGTTTACCATCCGCCGATACCCGGCCCGCCATGATCAGGGCCTGGGCCCTCTCCTGGCTCTCCGCCAGGCCAAGTTCCACCAGCACCAGGTCAGCGCGCCGTTTCTGGGGTTTTGACATGGGAACCTGCTGAGTTGAACGGTGTGAGCACCGAGTAGTACCAAGATGCATGTAGTGTACAGGAGTGTAGGCCAAGGGGTCTGCACAGAGACAAACATGGGCCAAAGAGGTAGACGCCATTGACAGAGAAGTGGCTTTCTGGTAGATTGTCCCTGTCAACGAACATTCGTACTAGCTCCATACTCGTATGGGGAGGCTTGGAAGGATTTCGTGAAAAAGCTGTCGGAACGGCAAGTCCGTATGCTGAGGTACATCGGCGATTTTCTGGATGAGCACGGCTATCCCCCCACGGTACGGGACATCCAGTACGCCTGCTCCATCAGCTCCACCTCGGTGGTGGACTACAACCTGCGCATCCTGGAGCGGGAGGGGCGTATCAGGCGTTTTCCTGACATCTCCCGTGGCATAGAAGTGTTGGATGGCAGGCAAGGCCGCAGGCACTCCACCCCAGTGCCTCTGTTGGGAGAGATCGCCGCGGGCCAGCCCATCCCGGTGTTGGCATCGGAAGATTACAACGCCTCGGAGCCCATGGATACGCTAGACGTCACCACCAGCATGCTCAATGGAGAGAAAAACGTCTATGCCCTGCGCGTGCGGGGCCTGTCCATGATTGATGCCCTGGTGGACGACGGAGACGTGGTGCTGGTGAAGCCGGCTAACGAAGTACGCAACGGCGATATGGTGGTTGCCTGGCTGAAGAGGGACAAGGAGGCCACCCTGAAGCGGTTCTACCTGGAGGGCAACCGGGTGCGCCTGCAGCCGGCGAACTCCCAGATGGCGGCCATCTACGCCGATGCTGAGGACGTGGAGGTGCAGGGCAAGGTGGTGGCTGTGCTGAGAAACCTTGCCTGAGCGCCCTTGCCCTTCGTGGCAAAGGCAAAAGGGGCAAAGCGGAATGCTTTGCCCCTTTTGCGTGCCGGGCTAGTCAGAAGAGGGTAGCTTGCGGGGTTGCTGCAGCTCCATCTCGTTTTCGCAGCACAAAATGACCCCCTGCCCTGGTTTGGTGCACAGCACCGTGGTGCCACACTTGGGGCACTGGTAGCGTTTGCCGAGCTGATTGGCCATGGACTCCTTCTTAAACCTTTTTGGTAGACGCTCTCTACTTTTTCACCATAGCCTGGCCATGGCATATGAGGGTGCCATCGCCCCCCTTGGTGACGATGAACTCCGCCCCGCATGTGGGGCATGCGTACCGTTTTCCCGTCTCGTTAGCCAAAAGCGCACTCCGAACCTTGTGAAGTTACCGTGCCATTATATGCAAACCCTTCAAACTACGTCAACGCTCCTACGTATCTAGTGTGACAAACCTCACAAATCTGTGCCGCTGGCCCGTTCCGCAGGCACTGTCCTGGGCTATCCACCATCGCGCCGGGGGTCACGCCTGGGTGGCTCCTGCGGCTTGCCTGAATCCCTCTCCTGTGCTTAGATGATACCATTCCTTTTGGAGGCGGCGCCCTCCGGTAGGCTCCCCTGTGCAACACACCCGGCACTTCACCCTTGAAGAGGCCAGCGGATTGCTGCCGTGGCTGCGGAGTCAGCTTGGGCAGCTAGAGGCCGCAAAGCTGGAGTTGGCGCGCCTTCAACAGCGAAGAGAAACCCTGTTCCGGGAGGTCCGCACTAACGGCCATGGCGAGGCCGGCAGAGGCGTGTCCGATGCTCGCCAGGCGGTGGACTTGGCGGCGGAGCGCTTGACCCGGCTGGCCCAGGAGGTGGCGGACCGTGGCATTCTCCTGCGGGACACGGAGCGAGGCCTGGTGGATTTCCCTGCCCTGCGCGATGGCAGAGAAGTTTACCTCTGCTGGCTCCTGGGGGAGGATGACATTCGCTTCTGGCACGATGTGGACGCGGGTTTTGCCGGGCGCAAACTGCTGTGAGATGTGGACAAACGAGCAAACGAACATGCGGCAGCTCAAGGCGAACGTGAGAGAAACGGCCCAGGCCCTGGGCTTTGACCTGGTAGGTGTTGCGCCGGCTGAGCCTCTGCCGGAGCACCGCCTCATCGCCCGGGAGCGGGTGCGCCAGGGCTACCTGGCGGGCATGTCCTGGTTTACCCACGAGCGTGTTGCGCGCGCCAGTGACCCCCAGGCGCTCCTCCCCGGCGCGCGCTCCGTGATTGTGGTGGGCCTCAGCTACCTGCCGCCGGAAGAATCGGGCAAAAGGGCAAACAGGCAATCGGGCAACAATCAAGGCGTTTGTTCCCTGGACCAGGCAGGACCTGACCAGGGTGTCAGTTTCACGAGGGGCAAAGTCGCCCGGTACGCTCGCTGGACCGACTATCACGGGACCATGAAGGCTAAGCTGCATGAGCTGGCGATGGCCCTTCGGGAGCTGGCTGGCCCCCAGGTCAAGGCCCGCATCTTTGTGGATGACGGTGCGCTCCTGGAACGGGCCTACGCCGAGCGGGCCGGCCTGGGCTGGTTCGGCAGGAACACGAACATCCTCACGCAGACCCATGGCTCCTGGGTCTTCCTGGGCGCGCTGGTCACGGACCTGGAGCTGGAGCCGGACACGCCCCTGAAGAAGTCCTGTGGCGAGTGCACGCGGTGCATTCCAGCCTGCCCCACGGGGGCCATCGTTGCGCCCTACGCTATAGACGCTCGCCGCTGCATATCCTACCTGACGATTGAGCACCGCGGGCCGATTCCCCTGGAGCTACGCTCCCTCATGGGCGACTGGGTCTTCGGCTGCGACCTGTGCCAGGAGGTGTGCCCGGTGAACCGTGATGTACGCTCCGCCTCCGACGCCATACCTCTCAGGCGCACCGGCTACGATGTACTTGACCTGATTGCTTTGCTGTCCATGACTCCGGAAGAGTTTGCCATACGCTTCAGGAATACGCCCATCAAGCGCGCGAAACTGGAGGGGTTACAGCGCAACGCCTGTGTGGCCTTGGGTAACCTGGGCGACCCGCGAGCCGTCCCGGCCCTTGGTCGGGCCCTGTGGGAGGGAGAGCCTCTGGTGGGGGGCCACGCCGCATGGGCCCTGGGACGCATCGGCGGGCCGGAGGCGCGGCGGATGCTGGAGGCGGCGATGGCCACGGATGCGGAGGCGTGGGTGCGGGAGGAGGTTGAGAGGGCAATAGTCACCTTAGAAGACGGACTTCCCGCGTTGTCTGGGCAGTTGCGGAAAGACTGAACTTGGTGATAATGGGAGCAGCCGCAGAGGGAACAGTCTACCAAGGAGTGATGAAACGCCGTGGGACAACGATGGGTTTTGTCTTCAAAGATTCATAAGGCCACCGTCACGGAGGCCAATCTTGATTACGTGGGGAGCATCACCATAGACGAGGACCTGATAGAGAAGGCGGGCCTATGGCCCGGCGAGAGGGTGCTGGTCGTCAGCAACACCACCGGGGGCAGGCTGGAGACCTACGTGATTGTCGGCGAGCGGGGCTCCGGCGTGATATGCATGAACGGCGCGGCTGCTCATGTCATCCAGCGCGGCGAGGAGGTCATCGTCATGGGCTTTGAGCTGTCCGAGGGGCCAAGGAAGGCCAAGATTGTGCTGGTGGACGGGCGGAACCGGTTCGTGCGGTATCTGTGAGGGGTGCCTTGCCGGACGTCTGGATTGTCACGGGCATTCCCGGCGCGGAGAAATCAACTTCAAAGCAGTGATATACTGCTTCTTTGAGTTGTACTACGGCAGTGAGGTTGTACATGAGCACGAAAGTGGGTCCCAAGGGTCAGGTTGTGATAGAGAAGGAGATACGGGATAAACTGGGCATTGGTCCCGGCTGGCTGGCGCTTCAGCGAGAGGTTGATGGGCATGTAGAGATTACCTTCATTCCGCCGGAACACAACCGGTCGCTGATGGGTGTGCTGGCGCCGTACATCAAGGGTACCATCCCGCCGGGCGATGAAGCGTGGGCTAAGGCGCGCGAAGAAGCTTGGGAGGCAAGGGCAAAGGAGAAGTTCGGAGAGGCCAACCACGAATGAGCGCTTTTGTGGACACAGATATTGTCGTGCGCTACTTGACAGGAGTGCCCGCTCATATGGCGCAACAAGCTGCAAGCTTGCTGGACCATGCGCCCGACCTCTTGCTCACAGACGCAGTTATCGCCGAAACGGCTTACGTGCTCCGTACACGTTACAGCGTAGAACGAACCCTCATTGTGGATAGTCTTTTGGGTCTGTTGGGCAAGGATACTATCTCTGTGTTCGGCCGTGACAAGGCAATCATCGTCCAGGCGTTGCTGCTTTGCCGGCCTTCTGGCCGCGTATCTTTTGACGACGCATTGCTCTGGGCTGCGGCCCGCTCCAGCGGCGTCAACGTTGTCTACTCCTTTGACAGCCGGTTTCCGAGGGAGGGCGTGGAGGTGAGGGGGCCGTGACATGCGCCTTCATTCGTTGGCTATGAGGGGCCAATGAGCTTCTGGATTGCTTGGAAGTCCGCGGCTCTTAGTAGCCGAACCGAACTAGTATGCTGGACGTTCCAAAGTCCTGTGGCCCCTAATGTGGCATTTGGACTAATCTTGCCTAGCCAGTTTGTGCTAGCGAAACAGGCCATGCAATGAGCTATAGTGGCGATGATTCGTTCTTCGATCTCTATTCTGAGAGCCTTGGCCTCCACGGGGAAATACCGAAACTGGAACACAGATGCCATGTGGCTGGAAAGCATCTGGTCTAGCAGGGTGATGAAAAAGGCTGTTGTAACCAGATAGATGGGATATTTTCTTGGTGAAGGGTGGCTTTTGGTGTCTTCCGATCCGGTTTTCTTGCCCTTCAC
>JACPCL010000033.1 GCA_016179765.1 Chloroflexota bacterium | reverse complement strand
CCGCGCATGGACTCACCTCCCGCTAAGTTCCCTCTATTTTACTCCCCCTTTGTATCTGAACTATACAACTTCAACTTGAGTTTTTCCGCACCCTGCTAGTTATGTACTTCCGATTCTCAAAGAGTGCAGTCAGGCTCTGGCAACCGTTAACGACGGAATAGTTGTGCAGTTCGATTTGTTCAGGTGTTTCCGTTATGTTTTCACAAACAATTGTTATTCCATTGTGAAAGAGTGGAAATAATTTATGCAATTTGCGGTCACGGATGGACTTAACTATGTCTTTGTTGACTTGAGTCCTACCAAGAGGGCCGCGAACATTATAGTCAAAAAGGGACTGGTCTTGGATGCCTGATAAGCTGGCTAGGTCAGAAGCCTTTATGGGAGCAATGAGGGTTCTGGTATCACCGTCGACGATGTATTTCCCGAGCTGGTAACCTGCTATATCAAATTGTGCTTTGCGATCTGAAAGGGGCGCTCGTTGGTCGGAAATGTAGGTTGTGAGCAAGAAAGTTTTCCCGACGAACGTAATTTCGGGCGTTGAATCGAGAAAGGACTGGCCGTTACCATCAAGGTTGAAATTGGAGAGAAATACACCTTTAAGCTCATACTTGCCAATGAGTTCGGTAATCTTAGTGCGTTGGACTAACTGAGCTACCTTGGCCGCGCCAGCAGATGTCACGAGATTCCTGACCGACGCTTCATCCTTGAATTGGGATATTGTTCCTCGAAACTCGCGGAGGGATTTGTCCCCTACCGTTGATTGTGAGGTTTGCGAAATCTTGGATTGAAAGATTTCAATTACCCCCTCGTTTTCGTTAACGTATATTCCGTCTACCCCTTTGTCGTTGCTTTCGTCGCAGACCGCGTCTATAGCGTCTATATGATCTAAGCGGTAGTAGTTTTCCAAATACCAGGCCAGGAAGGATGCGCTCTCTGCCCGCCCCGGCACTAAATGCCTCTCTATTGTTTTCAGCAAATCTGGGTAATCAAGAGCGATCATATTTCCTCCTCCTCACAGGGCAATCATACATCAATCTGTTTGTGTTTTTCACCCCACCACGTTCACCAGGCGGCCGGGCACGTAGACCACATGGCGCGGGGGCTTGCCGCCCAGGAGCGCCTGTACGCGGGGGCTGGCCAGGGCCGCGGCCCTGGCGTCGGCCTCGGTGATGTCCGCCGGCACCGTGAGGCGGTCGCGGACGCGGCCATTCACCTGCACGACGAGCGTAATCTCCTCGTCGGCGGCCAGGGCATCGTCCCACGCGGGCAGCGGCTGCTGGTGGATGCTGTAGGGCCGGCCCCGTCGCTCCCACAGCTCCTCGGTGATGTGGGGCGCGCAGGGGGCCAGGAGCACCAGGAGGGCGTCCACGGCTGCGTCCCAGGCGGCGGCGTCCACGTTCCTGGCCTCCCAGTCGTCGCCCAGGGCGTTGGAGAGCTCCATGAGGGCAGCCAGGGCGGTGTTGAAGCGGAACCTGTCCAGGTCGCCCTCTACCCTGCGGATGGTCTTATGGGTGAGGCGCACAAGGTTGCGGGTCGCGGCGGCGTCTGGTAGGGGCGACGCATGCGTCGCCCCTACGCCGTATTCGCGCAGGGCGAGGTCCCAGACGCGGTTGACCCAGCGGGCCATGCCGTTGATGCCGGCGGTGCTCCAGGGGCCGCCCTGGTCCCAGGGGCCGAGGAACATCAGGTAGATGCGGACCACGTCTGCGCCCAGGGCCTCCACGTACTCGTCCGGGGCGACGACGTTGCCGCGAGACTTGCTCATCTTGTCATGGTCTTCGCCCAGGATGATGCCCTGGTTGAAGAGGCGCAGGAAGGGCTCGCCGAAGTCCAGCAGGCCGATGTCCCGCAGAGCCTTGGTGAAGAAGCGGGCGTACAGCAGGTGCATGACGGCGTGCTCCGCGCCGCCGGTGTACTGGTCCACGGGGTTCCAGAATCTCATGGCCGCAGGGTCAAAGGGGCCTACCTCGTACGTGGCGTTGGGGTAGCGCAGGAAGTACCACGAAGAGTCCACGAAGGTGTCCATGGTGTCCGTCTCGCGGCGGGCGGAGCGATGGCATTGCGGGCAGGTGGTGTTGAAGAAGCCCTGGTGGTAGCGCAGGGGCGACTCGCCCGTCGGCTTGAACTGGGCGTCTTCCGGCAGAAGGACGGGCAGGTCTGCCTCCGGCACGGGGACGACGCCGCAATGGTCGCAGTAGATGATCGGGATGGGCGTGCCCCAGTACCGTTGGCGGGAGATGAGCCAGTCGCGGATGCGGTAGGAGACGGTGCGCTTGCCCCAGCCCTGGCGCTCAATGTGCCCGGCGATGGCCCCCATGCCCTGGGCGCTGCTCATGCCGTTGAAGGGGCCGGAGTTGACCTGCACGCCCTCGCCCAGGTAGGCCTCCTTCAGCTCGCCGCCATCCCAGTTGGGCGGCGCGACGACGACGTTGATAGGTAGGCCATACTTTTTGGCGAAGATGAAGTCGCGCTCGTCGTGGGCGGGGACGCCCATGACGGCGCCGGTACCGTAGCTGCGCAGGACGTAGTCGGCGATGAAGATAGGCACGCGCTCACCGTTGAGGCGGTTGACGGCGTAGGCGCCGGTGAAGACGCCGGTCTTCTCTTTCTCCGTGGACTGGCGCTCAATCTCCGTCTCACGCAGAGTGGCGTCCACGTAGCTGGCGACGGCCCTTCGCTGGGCGGGCGTGGTGATGCGGGATACCAGGGGATGCTCCGGGGCCAGCACCAGGAAGGTGACGCCGTAGATGGTGTCTATGCGCGTAGTGAAGGTGCGGACCTCCTGCTCCTCCAGGCCCAGGGCAGCGATGTCAAAGCTGATCTCCACGCCCTCGCTGCGGCCAATCCAGTTCGCCTGGAGGAGCTTGATCCGCTCGGGCCAGTCCAGGAGGCCGGAGAAGTCCAGCAGCTCGTCGGCGTACCTGGTGATGCGAAAGAACCACTGCTCCAGGTCGCGCTGAACGACGGGGGTGTCGCACCGCTCGCACTTGCCGTCCTGCACCTGCTCCCGGGCCAGGACGGTCTGGTCTGAGGGGCACCAGTTCACAGGGGCCAAGGCGCGGTAAGCCAGGCCCGCCTTATAGAGCTGGAGAAAGAGCCACTGGTTCCACCGGTAGTAGTCGGGGAGGCAGGTGTTGACCTCCCGGTCCCAGTCGTACACGGCGCCCATAGAGCGGAGCTGGCGCTTCATGTTGGCGATGTTGTCCATGGTCCAGGTGAAGGGGTGGATGCCGCGCTTGATGGCGGCGTTCTCCGCGGGCAGGCCAAAAGCGTCAAAGCCCATGGGGTGCAGGACGTTGTACCCCTGCATGCGACGGACGCGGGCGTGAGCGTCCGAGGGCGACATGGCGTACCAGTGGCCGATGTGCAGGTCGCCGGAAGGGTAGGGGTACATGGTCAGCTCGTACCACTTGGGGCGCGGGTCGTCGTCCCGGACGCGGTACAGGCCGTCGGCGGCCCAGCGGTCCTGCCACTTCTTGTCCAGCTCCCTGGGGTTGTAGCGCAGTTCGGTCGTACGTCCTGTGGTCATGGCGTCACCTCTCAGAGGTGTATCGTAGTGAGGGGGAAAGAGGGTGTCAAATGGAAACCGATGGCGTTGGCAGGCCCGCCCAGGAGACACATACCGAAGTGGAGGACGCACCCAAGCGAGACGGGAGTTACAGCGGCGTCTGGCGCTATGACCGGTTCGCCTTGAATCGCCAAGGGCTCACGGCACACCTGCTTGCAGAAGGCTTTACCGAGGCCACGCGGCTTTCGTCCGGGTGGACTCGCGTCGGGACACTCTGCGCAAGACTAATGTGGCTAGCTTGAAGAAAAGGAAACTGGAGACCGCCAATACAAACACCCATGGGAAGTATTTCATCCACTTCGTAACATTGAGGCCCGTGCGCCCGGCGAGGAACCCTACCGCCGAAAAAGGAGTCAGCCAGGCCACCTCTGACATGGCTACGCCAAGAAGAAACTTATGCCAGGACACTTTCATCAAGCCGGAGCCTATGGTGACAGGGATGGTAAGCCCCGGGGTCAGTCGCGCCAAGAATATCCCCCACGGCCCAGTAGTAGCCACTTTGGACTCTCCAGCCTCCAACCATCTCTTTCTCAGCCCAACTTTGCTCCAAACCTTTGAAACCAGAGGCCGTCCTATGGCTCTTGTGGACCAATACCAGACCATTGCCCCGGTGCATGACCCCAAAAAGCTCATCCCCAACAGACTGAGGCCATACTCCACATGGCCTTGGGAAATGAGCAGTCCGCTGAACAACAGCAGGCCTTGCATGACCAGCGGGAAAGGGATTCCGACCTCGCCCGCAACGTTGATTGCAAAGACCACTGCCAGCAGATAAGGGCCGTGATCGCCTGCGAGAAGCGCCGGCATTAGGCGCCACCTCCGGCGCTGAGGTACGGTTGGACCTTGAGCAGTTGCGGCACTGTCAAAAAGGTGTAGCCCTTGTCCCTCAGCCCTTGAATAATCATGGGCAATGCCGCTACAGTGTTGGCGCGGTTTGCACCGTGTAGTGTATTGCCCCCATCGTGCAGCAAAATAATGGCGCCGGGCCGCGCCTTGGACACAACTCGTTGCGCAATCACCTCCGGAGACGGTTGCTTGGGATCGTTCGCCGATACCGTCCAGGCAACTGCGACCATCCGCTCGTGTTTTACCTCCCAGAGCTGCCAGGGAGTCTTCTGCCCATACGGTGGCCGGAACAGGGTGGGATTTGCTCCGGTCAAGTCGGTTAGGGTTTTTTGGGCCCGAGCCAGTTCCTTATACCTTGGGTCTAAGAGCATGGGCACGCGGCTATGGCTCCATGCGTGATTGCCCAACACGTGTCCCTCCCTTACAATCCTGCGAACGGTGTTGGGATAGTACGCTGCGTTTTCGCCCACCACAAAGAACGTCGCCTTGACCCCCTCGCTGTCCAGAATATCCAGAATCTGAGACGAAAAAGGTTCGTTGGGGCCATCGTCAAAGGTAAGGGCAACTACCTTCTCCGAGGTTTTCGCAGAAGCGTACACTTTGCCGAAGAAGGAGGAGGTGGGTACAAAGTAGGCATACAGGGCGGTGCTCACGAGCACCGTGGAAATTACCAGAACCGCGGTCATAGCCATAGAGAGCCTGGCGCTCCTTTCAACTCTGATGTCGTCTCTCTGAACAGACGGGATTTTCCCCAGAGCCTTGTACAAGAGGAGGGGCACGACCGTCTTGGAGAAGTTATCTCCTATTACGGACTGGAAAAGCCGTCCCTTGAACCTTCGGCTAGAGGTTTTCACCACTAGCGTTGTGTCCAAGGCCACGTGCCCAACCCTCGCCATCCTATCCAAAAGGTCTTGCTCGTCGCCGAACTGCGGCAGGTCCGTATTGTACCCTCCCGCTTCAGCTAGCGCCTCCCTACGAAAGGCAAAGTTGGCGGCCAAGATGGAGAACGGACGGTGGAGTACTGCGTAGTGGATGCTATTAAGCAGACGCGAAAACAGGGATAGGGGGTAGTGCCATAACGGTTCTTTGAGGTATGCCACCACACCGCACACTGCTACGTCCTTGGGATGCTCGGCGAAGTGGTGGGCAATACGACTCAGCCAGTCAGTCGGAACGATGTTGTCAGCATCCGCATGGGCGATAATGTCCCCCTGAGCAGCATCAAATCCGGCTTGGCGTGCGAACACCACTCCCTTGCGGCTGCAAGGGACAACCCTGGCTCCGAGTTGCCGCGCTACGTCGGTAGTACCATCGCTCGATCCGTTGTCAACCACCACAACCTCATACCACCCTGCATAATCTTGCGCCGCCAGAGAGTTGAGGAGGTGGGGAAGACACCGCTCCTCATTAAGGGCTGGAACAATGACAGAGACCTTCATAGCGACCTTCTTGTCCCAGCGTATCACACTCTAGGTAGGACACACCACAGTGCATCCTTGCTCGCCTCGGAGCCTGGACTGGCACGCTTCTCTATAAATTTGCCAGCAAGAGTCTGGTTAATAGGGTGCATACTGCGGCCTGCCAATCGGGTGAGGGTTCTAAACGCTACGCAACTTCACGGCTACGGTATGGCAACAGAGGGACTGGTATGTGGCCCAGTGCCTGTGTGATTCCCATGCCCCATCTTCTCCCATGCGCCCGCATCCGTCATGGATGTGCAATTTACCCTGGAGTTCGCTAGACTATCGGGAGTTGCATTCCATCGTAGGCGTTCCCGCCCATGACCGCCAGCCTCACCATTGCCATTGACGGCCCCGCAGCCTCCGGCAAAACGGTGGTGGGCAGGATGTTGGCGCGCCAGTTAGGCTGCCGCTTCCTGGACACCGGCCTCATGTACCGGGCCATCACCTGGGCGGCCCTGGAGGTCTGCATCAACCCCAGGGACGCCAAAAAGCTCGGGCGACTGGCGCAGGAGCAGCCAGTGGAGGTGCGCTTTCAGGAGGACGGCCAGGTGGCCGTGCTGGTGGGTGGCAGGGACGCTACGCTCCACCTGCGGGACCCCCGCGTGGAGCAAGCGGTCTCCCAGGTCTCCCAGGCAGCCGGCGTTCGGGATGCGCTGGTGGCGAGCCAGCGCCGGCTGGCCCAAGACGGCCCCATTGTCATGGCGGGCCGAGACATCGGTACCGTTGTGCTGGCTGACGCCCTCGTCAAGGTCTTCTTGACCGCCTCGGTGCGGGAGCGGGCTCGGCGACGTCACGCCGAGTTAGAGGCGCAAGGCGACCAGACCACCTACGAGGAGGTGCTGGCGGACCTGCAACGCCGGGACAAGGTAGACTCCGAGCGCAAGCTATCACCCCTGCGGCCCGCCGCGGACGCCCAGGTGGTGGTGACCGACGGCATGGACGTGGAACAGGTGGCCAGGTTCCTTATGGCCCTGGTGGCAAGGCGGCGCCTGTGAAGATGATGTATTGGCTTGGAAGGGCCACCGCTAGAACCTGCTTCACACTCTTCGCACGCTGGGAGGTGAAGGGGCGTGAGAACGTGCCGCCCAGGGGCCGCCTGCTGGTGGTGGCCAACCACCAGTCCAACGCCGACCCTCCCCTGGTGGCCGCCTCCATACATCGGCGCATCTACTCTGTTGGCAAGGAGGGGCTCTTCAAGAACCCCATCGTCGGCTGGGTCTTGCGCTCCTGGTGCGTGCATCCTATCCGACGGGACGGGCGGGACATTGAGGCGCTGCGCTGGATGATCCAGCAGTTGGAAGAGGAGCAGATGGTAGGCATTTTCCCAGAGGGCACCCGTAACCCAAAGGGCATGGGCAAGGCCAACCGGGGCGTGGCCTACCTTGCACTGAAGACCCAGGCCACCATCCTACCTGTGGGCCTTACGGGCACCGAGAACATACGAAGCTATGGGCGCATCGTCTTCCCCTTCTGCCGCGTGCGGGTCAACATAGGCCAGCCATTCAGTTTGCCTCCCATTGATGGTAAAGTGAGCAATGAGGTCCTGGACTCCCTGACGGAGATGGTCATGCGCCGCGTCGCCGACCTGCTGCCGCCGGAGTACCGGGGCGTCTACGGCGTTCAAGGGGCGGCGGCGAAGAAGGTGTAGTAGGGGCGCAGCGTGCTGTGCCCCTACAGAGTTTGGACAAATGAGGAGCATTCTTATGTGCGGCATTGTAGGATACGTGGGGAGCCGGCAAGCGGCGCCCATCCTCCTGGACGGCCTCACCCGCCTGGAGTACCGGGGGTACGATAGCGCGGGCATCGCCGTGGTGGAGCCGGGCCACCCCCTGGCGTTGCGCAAGACTCCTGGCAAGCTCAGCGCGCTGGTGGAGTCCCTTAAAGGCGCGACGCCCGCCGGCTTCGCTGGTATCGGCCACACCCGCTGGGCCACCCACGGCAGCCCCACCCAGCTCAACGCCCATCCCCATACCGACTGCTCCCAGCAGGTAGTCATCGTCCACAACGGCATCGTGGAGAACTACCTGGCCCTGAAGGAGCAGCTCCTGAAGGAGGGCCACACCTTCACCTCCGAGACGGATAGCGAGGTGATTGCCCATCTCATTGAGTCGTCCATGGCCGAGGGCGTCGCCTTTGAGGAGGCGGTGCGGCAGACGGCACAGCGCATCCAGGGTGCCCAGGCGGTGGTGGCCATGAACGTCAAAGCCCCAGGACGGCTGGTGGCCTTCCGTCTGGGCAACGCCGGCGGCATCACCATTGGCTACGGCGACGGCGAGATGTTCCTGGCCAGCGATCTGCCTGCCCTGCTTTCCCACACCTCCCAGGTGGCCTTCCTGGCTCCTGGCGAGATGGTCACGGTGGAGGCCGCTAACGCCCGCTTCCGCTCCATCCATGGCCCCGCCATACGCAAGTCGCCCCAGGCCGCCCCCTACGACGCCGTGGCCATCGCCAAGGAGGGCTACCGCCACTTCATGCTGAAGGAGATCATGGAGCAGCCTGGCGTGGTGCAGCGCGCCATCGGCGGCAAGGTCTCCTTTGAGCCAGCCGATGTGCGCCTGCCCCTCTTTCCCTTCACCGCCGCTCAGGTGCGGGAGGTCAACCGCGTGGTGCTGACCGGCATGGGCACGAGCCTGCACGCCTGCATGGTGGCTCGCTACTACATGGAGCAGATCGCCGGCATTCCGGCGGAGGTGGACAACTCCTCGGAGCTGCGCTACCGGGACCCCATCCTGGATGGCCGCACCCTCCTCGTATCGGTGAGCCAATCCGGAGAGACGGCCGATACCCTGGGCGCCATGGAGGAGGCCGCCCGCCAGGGGGCCAAGCAGATCACCATCTGCAACGTGGAGGGCAGCCAGAGCACCCGCATGGCCCACGGCACGGTGTTCATCGGCGTGGGGCCGGAGATCGGCGTGGCCAGCACCAAGTGCCTCATCGGCTCTCTGGCCGCCCTCTACTTGCTGGCTGTCTACCTGGGCAAGGTGCGCGGCCACCTGGGCCCAGGCCGGATGGAATCGCTCCTCAACGACCTGGCCACCGTCCCGCGGCTCATCGGCCAGGTGTTGGAGCACCAGGGTCTCTATCAGCGTCTGGCGCACCAGTACGCCGACTACCTCCACTTCCTGTACCTCGGACGGGGCATCAACATGCCCGTGGCCATGGAGGGCGCCCTGAAGATGAAGGAGATTAGCTACATCCACGCCGAGGGCTATCCCGCCGGCGAAATGAAGCACGGCCCCATCGCCCTCATTGACGGGACCATGCCCGTGGTGGCTCTGGCCCCCAGGGACGGGCTGTATGACAAGATGCGCAGCAACATACAGGAGGTGAAGGCCCGGGGCGGCAAGGTGATTGCCCTGGCAACCCAGGGGCAGCACGACCTGCGGGGCGTGGCGGATGACCTGATAGAGGTTCCCCCTTCCCCTTATCTGGTGTCGCCCATGGTCAACGTGGTGCCCATGCAACTGCTGGCGTATCACATCGCCGTGCGCCGTGGCTGTGACGTTGACCAGCCCCGCAACCTGGCCAAGACGGTGACGGTGGAATAAGGAAAACCTAACCCCCTTAGTTCCCCTTCCCTCTCAGGGAAGGGGGAAAGATCCACGTGAAGAACTTGGCGCTGCGAAGCAGCGCCAAGTTCTTCACCATAAATTGCTCCCCCTTGGGCGAGAGGGCGAAATCTGCTAAAGTAACGGGCTAGAGTACCGAGGACATCACGTGGAGGGCTAGCGCATGGACCCAAAGAAGATAGGCATCTACTTCAGCGCCAAGGAGAAGAAGGTGGTACGCATCACCTCACCCTACTGGTTGCCTGAGGCGCCGGACTGGGTGATGGTGACGAGCGAGCCAAACGCCACCCTTCTGCACGTGCGAGAGGTGATCAAAGAGAAGAGGCTTCTTGGCGACCCCTCCGGCGTGACCTGGGGCACGTTGCCGATACGGGAGTAGGGGCACGCCATGCCACCCCTCTCCTCAACCCCTGTAGGGAACCCCCTGTAGGGAACAATGGCCAGTACCACCCAGCACGCCATCATCGCGGAAGGCCTCGTGCGCCACTTTGGGGCGGTGAGGGCCGTGGACGGCATTGACCTGGCGGTCCGGCGCGGTGAAATCTACGGCTTCCTGGGCCCCAACGGCGCCGGCAAGACCACGGCCGTGCGCGTGCTCATCACGCTGCTGTTGCCCACGGCCGGTAGCATCGCCGTTGCCGGCTACGACGTCGTCCGCCAGCCTCAGGAGGTGCGCCTGCGCATCGGCGCCGCCCTTCAGGAGGCCGCCCTGGACGCCAAGCAGACCGGCCGGGAGATGCTGCGCCTCCAGGCGCGCCTCTACGGCCTTCCCCGCAGGCAGGCCGACCAGCGCATCGCCGCTCTCCTCTCCCTGGTGGACATTGGCGAGGCCATGGACCGGCTCATCGGAACCTACTCCTCCGGCATGAAACGACGCCTGGACCTGGCTGCCGCCCTGGTGCATAACCCGGAGGTGCTCTTTCTGGACGAGCCCACCACCGGCCTGGACCCCATCTCCCGCGCTCGCGTCTGGGAGGAGGTGCGCCGCATCAATCGCGAGCTGGGCGTCACCATCTTCCTCACCACCCAGTACCTGGAGGAGGCCGACGCCGTGGCGGACCGTGTGGGCATCATCCACAGGGGCAAGCTGGTGGCCCAGGGCGCGCCTGCCGAGCTCAAACGGGCCCTCGGCTCCGACCTGATCATCGCCCGGGTTGACGGCGACCCTGCCGTCGCCGTGGCGGTGGTCCGCGACCTGCTCGCCGTTCGGCAGGTGGAGGCCCATGGCGCCGAGGTCACCATCAGCGTCACCAACGGAGCGGGCTTTATCAGTAACGTGGCCCTCGCCCTCAACCAGGGGGGCGTCCGGGTCCTGGAGCTGACTCTGCGTACCCCTACGCTGGACGACGTTTTCCTTCAGGCCACCGGCGCCCGCCTCCAGAGCGGCGACGGGGCCCAGCCATCGGCCACAAGCCGCGTTGGATAGCCTACCTTTGCTACGAAAGCTTCTTCCTCCCCCCTTGCGGGGGAGGACTGAGGTGGGGGGTAACACTTCACCCTGACCTTATTCCCTTGCGAGGACACCCATGACCACCATCACAGCAACCACCCAGGCCGTCCATGCCCGGAAGGCCGGCTTCTTCGCCGACCTGCTCACCGTCGCCGGACGCGCCCTGCGCTCCCTGCGGCGAGACCCCGAAGCCGTCATCCCGGCCCTGGTCATCCCCATCTTCTTCTTCGTCATGAACGTGGGTGCTTTGCAGGACTTCGCCGAGCGCATCCCCGACCTGGACTACAAGGCCTTCCAGCTCCCCGTCGCCATCCTCTTCGCCGTCACGGGCAACTCTCGCGCCATCACGGTGGTGACCGACATCCAGTCCGGCTACTTTGACCGCCTCTCCGTGACGCCCGTCAACCGCCTGGCCCTGCTCCTGGGCCTCATGATGGCCGATTTTGCCGTGGTGGTGGGACTGACGCTGCCAGTCATCGTTATGGGCTTTGTGGTTGGCGTAGGCTTTGAGAGCGGCCCTCTGGGGATGTTGGCCTTCATCCTTCTGGGGGGCGTCTGGGGCCTGGTCTTCACCGGCTTCCCCTACGCCATTGCCTTGAAAACCGGCAATCCCGCCGCCGTGAACATCAGCTTCCTTCTCTTTTTCCCCTTTCTCTTCATGACCACCCTGTTCCTGCCGCAAGAGGCTCTGACTGGTTGGCTGGCCACTGTGGCCGGCTACAACCCAGTCACCTACCTCCTGGCCGCCATGCGCTCCCTGGTGAGCGTCGGCTGGGAGCCGGACATCCTGCTCAAAGGCGTCCTGGCCATAGCCGGCGTCGGCGTCGTCAGCATCACGCTCGCCCTGGCGGCGCTGCGGGGCCGGGCGCGGAGGCGGTGAGGCTTTCAGTCCCATCCTTGCCTTTTGTAGGGGCGGACCCACTGGTAGCGCTGCTCCTTGGAAGGGCCACGCATGAGTCGCTATTGACGTACGACAGTGAACCTTGTATAATGGCGTAAATCCGAATTTCCGAAAATCCCTTTCCCCATCATGGCTATCACTACAGTACCTACAAAAGTCATCAAGGCTCTGCCCAAGGGCCAGATCACCATTCCCGCCGATTTCCGCGAGGCCCTGGGCATCCGCCCCGAGACGTTGCTATCGGTGTCTCTCACCGGCGGCCACCTGGAGATCGTTCCCCTGGTCCAGGGCACAGCATCCCTGCGCCGCTATGCCGAGGAGGACCTTCAGCGTTTCTTGGAAGAGGACGTGCTGGATGAAGCCACCGCCGCCAAAGTACGAGCACTCCTCGGCTCCTCCGGCGCATAGGTGGCCCAGCAGTCCGTCCACGTCTTTCTGGACGTCAGCGTTCTGGTGGCGGCATCCCGCTCCCCCACCGGCGGCTCCGCCATGGCTCTCCAAGTGTGCCAGCGGCAGCCCTATCGCGCCTTTGTCACCGAGCTTATTCTCCTGGAGGCCCGCGTCAACATCGCGCAGAAGTTCACCGCAAAAGAGCTCGCACGGTTTTATGCGCAGTTGGCGGCGGCAAGCCCAGAGATCGGAGGCCCACCCTCCCAGGAGTTGCTAGCCCGCTGCGCCCATATCGTTGCAGAAAAGGATGCTCACGTCTTAGCCGCTGCCTGGGCCTGCAACGCCGGCTACCTCCTTACCCTGGACCGCCGCCATCTGCTTACCACAGCCGTCCTTGCCGCCGGCCTGCCCTTTATGGTGGCTACGCCAGGAGAGCTCTTAGGAGCGGTCGTAAGCAAAAAGGGACCCTGGACGTAAGCCCAGGGGTTCCTGCTGGTTTGCCGCTCACCCTGCGTTTCCCTCAGAAATATTGAGGATTACTTTCGCAGGATCACATACCGCAGGGTATAGGCAATTGCACCATCTCCAATGTCTACCCTGCCATAAGGGTCGGCGATGAATAAGGTGTATCTGCCCGGCGCCTGCGCGGTGAACTGGAAGTTCGTCTGAACGACTTTCCCGAAGTTCCGTACCATTGCCCCTGTTGGGTCTTGGATGTAAAAGGTCAAGTCCCAACTTGCTGCAAACAACTCGCCCTGGACCTGTTCAAACGCCTTCAACTCAATAGGAACTGATATGCGTTGAAGTGCCGACAACGAACCTTTGGTAACAACTGGGTCTCCTGTAGTCAAGGGTGGCGCTTGCAACGCCTCCAGTTCTGCTTTGACCATGGTTAGTTGTGTCGTTACAGCCTCCGTCCGTTTGTTGGCAGCACTTATCTGGCCTTGCAGGGCCGTCACCTCCATGCCACTCTGCACCAGTTGCTGCTGGGTCAGAGCTAGGTCTTGGACAGCCTTTTCCAGTCTGGTTTGCAGGGCTTGTGCGCCACTTTGAGACGCGGTCAACTGCCCTTCCAGGTTTGCGACCTGCAGTTGAAGCGACGCCACCTGAGCCTTTGTTGCCTCCAAGTACTTCTGCTTGTTCCAATACAGGAATCCGGTCACGGCAAGAATCGCCAGCATACCCACAAGACCAAAAACCACCAGTGCCCCATTACGCATTCCAGCGTTCTCCTCTCGTCCTTCTCGCCGAATGACCGCAGCATAAGGCGCGACGACGTCTGGGCTTACCCCTGGCTGCACCTCTTCGGCGGCTTGCTGCACCGCAGGCAACCCTCCGGTCTTCATTTCAGTTGGCTCTTCAGGTGCAGTGTCGCTCGCAGCCTGTTCTTCGGCGACTGCCTCTCCCTCTGGGTAGGTTAGGTGGGGTGTAGTCTCCTGCGCACTGGAACCAAGGGTGAGGGAGGAGTTAACTTCTTGCGAGTTCTCCGCTGTTCTCAACAATTTGCAGAGGTCGCAGGCGCAGTCAGGTGGATGAGGCCTACCTCTTCGCTCCGCGGACCGTCTGAGGCTTGGCTTGCCAGTTCTCTGAGCCAAACACTCAGCACAAGTGCATATGGGTGGATGTCCTTCACTCCAATTCCACCGTTCACGCATAAGCTCGCCTCTTGGGCCAAGCAGTTAGACCTGCTTCACAAACGGGCGCATCATACCACATCCCTCAAGCGTACTTCCCGCCATTCCCACACCCACCCGCACCATCGCCCCCTCACGCAATCCACGCATGGGCGAATGGTTTAGCGCAGCCTCATGCCCTCTCAAAGTCTTCCTTGGAGATTCCCAAGTCCCTAAGCATTCCGCTAACTGTCCCAGCCTTCAGGTCCTTGCCGCCCAGTTGGGGATCGTCGTCCGCTGGTTATTGGTTGTGTTGATCCAGACCTCGTGGTCGCCTTTGGCCTGTCGTTCAAAGGCACACCCCAGCCTACGCAGCTTCCTCGTAAGTTCCCTATAGTTCAACCAGCCCACCATCACTTCACCCAGCGCCTCGCCTGTTTCCACCTCTTGGGCGGCCAGGCGCACCTTCTCAGGCAGCGAATCGCCACGCTCGCGGTACGACTCAATGAACGCGGTCGCCACGCTTTGCAGATACTCTAGCGCCTGGCCAGGCGTATCTCCCCAGGCGCGGCAGCCCGGCAAAGCGGGTATCTCCGCCAGGTACTTGTCCTCCGTCTCCTCGCTGGGGCTGTGCAGCACAAACGGCAGCCTGTAAAGCTTCATAGCTGACCCTCTCTTCTGCTTTTGCACTATTCTACCACCCGGCATATCCGATGGCCGTCCTCTGCCACCCACCCCTTCCCCATGCCCACGCTCGCCTGCTATCCTTGTGCCATGCCTGCAAATTCGCACACCCTCTGCCCTCGCCCGGCGTGACGAAAATCGGATTCGTTTCCTCCAAAAAACAAAACGAATCCCTGCTCCTCAAAACAGGACGCCTCGACCTAACCTCCGTAGGGGCGGACCAACGTGTCCGCCCAGGGCCGAGGACAGGGCAGACACCCAGGTCTGCCCCTACGGAACGGATGCCCGCCGTTACGGGCGCCCTTGAATATCCACAAAGCCTTCCGCTTTCTCCCTCTCTCACCCCAACCCCTGCCGAAAATTACCTCCCTCACCTCTTGCCAACCCAAGCCTACCCACCTGTAGAATAGGCATACGTCAACCCATGGCTCCTCGTCTCCTTCCCCTTCCCTTTAGGGAAGGGGCCAGGGGTTAGGTCATGCAACCCTTCACGCACCTCCACGTCCATACGGAGTACAGCCTGCTGGACGGCCTCAGCCGCATCGGGCCACTGGTGGCGCGCGCCCGCGAGCTGGGCATGGACGCCCTGGGCCTCACCGACCACGGCTCCCTCTACGGCGCCATTGAGTTCCACGAGGAGTGCCAGGCCGCCGGCATCAAGCCCATTATCGGCCTGGAGGCCTACGTAGCGCAGGGGAGCCGCCTCTCCAGGACCCCTGCCGACAAAAGCCCCTACCACATGACCCTGCTGGCCCGGGACAACGCCGGGTACCGCAACCTCCTGCAGCTTGTCACCAAGTCCCACATGGAGGGCTTCTACTACAAGCCTCGGATAGATAGGGAGCTCCTCGAGCGGCACGGCGCGGGCCTCCTTGGCTTCTCCGGCTGCCCCAACGCCGAGATTCCCCGCTTGGTTCTTGAGGGGCGCATGGAGGAGGCCAAGAAACGCGCCCTCGCCTATAAGGACCTCTTCGGCGACTTCTATCTTGAGCTCCAGCACCACCTCCACGTGCCGGAGCTGGAGACGCTGAACAAGGGCTTGGTGGAGTTGCACCGGGGGACCGGTTTGCCCCTGGTACTTACCAACGACCTCCACTACGTCCACAAAGAGGACGCTCCCATCCAGGACCTGCTTATCTGCATCCAGACCAACACCAATGTCCTGGACGGCAAGCGCCTGCGCATGGAGGACGACTCCTACTACCTGAAGTCCTCGGAGGAGATGGCCGCCCTTTTCCCGGAACTGCCGGAAGCCTACGCCAACACCCAGCGCATCGCCGAGGCGTGCAACGTCTCCATTGACTTCAGCCAGCTCCACCTGCCCAAGTACAGGGCGCCCGATGACTCCACCTCCATGGAGTACCTCGCCCGCCTCTGCTGGGAGGGGCTAGCCCGCGTCGTCCCCGACGCTCCGGAAAGCTACCGCCAGCGCCTCCAGTCCGAGTTGGAGGTCATAGAGCAGACCCGCTTCCCGGACTACTTCCTCGTCGTCTGGGACATTGCCTGCTTCACCCGCAAGAACGGTATCCTCTTCGGCGTCCGGGGGAGTGCCGCCGCCAGCCTCGCCCTCTACTCCCTGGGCGTCACCGACGTTGACCCCCTGGCGTACCGCCTGGTCTTTGAGCGCTTCCTCAACGTGGAGCGCAAGGAGCGGCCCGATATTGACCTTGACTTCCAGGACGACCGGCGGGACGAGGTGCTGCGCTACGTCGTTGGCAAGTACGGCGCCGACCACGTGGCCCAGATCGTCACCTTCGGCACCCTTGGCCCCAAGGCCGCCATCCGTGACACGGGCCGCGCCATGGCCATCCCTTACGGCGACGTGGACAGCGTTGCCCGCCTCATCCCCTTCCGCGCCAGAACCCTGGCGGAGGCCATGGAACAGGCGCCAGAGCTCAAGGAGAAGTACGAGGGTGACGACACCTTGCGCCAACTCTGGGACAACGCCAGGCGACTGGAAGGCGTGGTGCGCAACGTGGGCACCCACGCCGCCGGCGTCGTCATCTCCGAAGACCCCTTGACCGAGTACGTCCCTCTCCAGCGCCCCGTCAAGGGTGACGACCAGAGCGTGACCGTCACTCAGTTCCCCATGGACCCGGTACAGAAGCTTGGCCTCCTGAAGATGGACTTCCTGGGCCTCAACAACCTCACCATCCTGGACCGGGCCATCCAGGTTATCCATCAGCACCATCCCGACCTGTCGGGACTGGACCTGCAGCACGTCCCCCTGGACGACGCCAAAACCTTCAACCTCCTCTCCTCGGGAGAGACCACCGGCATCTTCCAACTGGAAGGCGGGGGCATGCGCCGCCACATCAAGGAACTGAAGCCCTCCTCCTTGCAGGACGTCGCCTCTATGATCGCCCTCTACCGCCCAGGGCCTATGGAGCACATAGATGCCTTCATCAAGGCCAAGCACGGCGAGGTGAAGGTTACCTACTTGCACCCAGTCCTCAAGGATATCCTGGAGGAAACCTACGGCGTCATTGTCTACCAGGACCAGGTGCTCCTGATTGTGCGCGCCCTGGCGGGCTACACCTTGGGCGAGGCGGACACCGTCCGCAAGGCCATGGGCAAGAAGGTGCCCGCCATCATGCAGCAGGAGCGGGAGAAGTTCATCCGCGGCGCTCATAAGCTAGGCTACGCCCCTCAGCTTGCGGAGATGGTCTTCGCCCTCATTGAGCCTTTCGCCGGCTACGCCTTCAACAAGGCGCACAGCGTCAGCTACGCACTCATCGCCTACTGGACCGCCTACTTCAAGGCCAACTACCCTGTGGAGTACCTGACGGCCCTCCTCAACTGCCACCTGGGTAGCCAGGAACGGGTGGCTGTGGCCATGGACGAGTGCGCCCGCCTGAAACTCCGGGTGCTGCCGCCGGACATCAACCGTAGCGACGTGCTGTTCACCATAGACCTGGATGAAAGGGGCGAGCCATCCATCCGCTTCGGCCTCGGCTCCATCAAGCACGTAGGCGCCGGGGCCGTGGGGGCGCTGGTGGCGTCCCGCAAGAAACACGGCCTCTTCAGCTCTCTGGACGACCTGTGCCGCACCGCCGACCTGGCCTCCCTGAACAAGAAGAGCATGGAGAGCCTCATCAAGGCCGGCGCCCTGGAGTCGTTCGGAACGCGGGGCGACCTGCTGGTCTCCCTAGACCGCCTTATGTCCCTCGCCCAGCAGGAGAGCAGGCGAAAAGGCTCCGGCCAGACCACCCTCTTTGACATCTTCGGCCAGGCGGCCCCGGAGCCTGCCGCCAGCCTTGAGCTGGTCAAGGGCGAGCCTGTTGGGGAGAAGGAGCGGAAGGAGTGGGAGAAGGAGTTGCTGGGCAAGGCCATCAGCGGCGGCTCCGCCGCCCGTCGCCTGGCCCTGGCCAGCGCCATCCCCAATGCCGTCACCTTCCGGGATGACCTGGAGGACTACCTGAACCAGAAGGTCCTCGTCGTGGGGGAGCTGTCAGGCATCCAGGAGAAGCTCACCAGAGAGGGGAAGGCCTTCGTCACCGCCAGCCTGGAGCTCCTGGGAGGCGTCGTAGAGGTTGTGGCCTGGCCCGCGGTGTACGGACATACCCAGGAGCTATGGCAGGAGGGAGCCCTCCTGAAAGTTACCGGCAAAGTCACGGCGCGGGACGACCAGATCTCGGTGTACGTCAACGAGGTTGCGCCCTTTGAGCTAGACCCGTCGGAAATGGACATTCCCGCACCGGAGGAGGAACCGCCTTTGGACACCCTGATTCCCCAGGAAGGCCAGCCAATGATGGCCGCGCCAAACGTCGCAACCGTCGTCGCCGCCAACGGCAGCGGCGCGATGAACTCTCCCCAGGAGGAAGGGGAGGCGACTGCTCTCCCTCAGCCAACACCCGCCTCAGGCTACGGCGCGGCCCTTGCCGCTGTGGCCCAGCGCATCAACGGCCAGATAGAGGCCAAGGCAAGCGCCTCCTCCAGCAAGCCGGCGGGCAATGGGAGCCAGATCCATGAAGCCGCCGCAGGCTCGCCCGCCAGGACGCAGACCCTCGTGCTGAGGCTGCGCGATACCGGCAACGCCGGTGACGATACGTACCTGCTGAAGTCCGCCATGCAGCTTCTGCTGGAGTACCCCGGCCGGGACAGGGTGCGCCTGGACATTGCCGCCGGCGGCCACCGGACCCGCGTGGAGATGCCCCTGGTCACCACAGGCTACTGTCCTGAGCTGGAGCAGCGGCTTGCCGCTCTGATAGGGCAGGGGTGCGCCAGAGTGATGGGGTGAAGGCTGCCACGAAGGACGTGACCTCCTCATGCGGCGATGGTGAAGCGCGGGGCGGAGGAGAGGAGAAACGTCTGAAGACGGCGATGTAGAAACCCTGTATAAGACGAAAGAATATTACAGCCAACTAGGAGAAATATGTGGTGTCTGTGCTAAGATGCCTTTGTTGATTGTGAGATGCCTATGCCTGAGGGGTGTGCCTAAATGCCTGGCTATCAAAGAACGCCTGAAGAACTGCGAACAGTGGCGTCAATGTTTTGGCCCTCAGAATTGGCGGAGAAGGAAACAGCGCTCAGCGCTCAATATTGTCCCCTTGCTGCTAAAGACTCAAGACCAGTTTATCAACATGCTTAGCGTCGAAACGCGCGGACCAGAGCACTTGTTCTCCGTCATTGAAGCCTCTACAATGTCCCCGAATCTCTTCCTGAAGCACCTTGTCATCCTCGCCGACTACGGTGGCGAAATGCTCCAGAGAGTCAGTGCTGAAAAGAAGGCTACATTTAGCTTATGCGAGAACAACACCCCAATAGCCTAGAAAAAGTTGGTGTTGGCCTTGTCTGCTCTGTCGAGACATATCGAGGTTGCAATATAGAGTTGGTCAAAAGGCAATCAGGCTTTAACGGGCTTTCGACCAACAAAGATGGGGAAGTGCGAAAAATCGAGGTCAAATCAATGGAGAAGTCTTTCAACTGGATTGCGATAAGCGGATTGATTGCTATTGATAAACTCTTTTTTGAGAGAGACTACTGGATATATTTCGTTTTGCTTCCGCACAACTACGTCGTGATGACAAAAGGTTTGCCCTTCATCAAACGGCAACTCTCGTTTTCGGAAAACCCCGATTTTGTAGCTAGCATCCAGGACTGGATGAAAATGACGCGGAGACTGACCAGAGGCTCTGGATTGAAGTTTCTCCCTAAACTGCAAGTGAAGTTTCCTGTTTCGATAGACAAACTTGTAGAGCATCTGATAGAATATCCAGATGATAATACTTGGCATGACTCTGTCATTGAGATTTGGGATAACAAAGGTTCGTGGAATTGCCTTTATGTTGCACCGGAAAAGGAGTAGCGGACTACGACTCAATGGGTATTTTTGAGTAGGTCACTAATTCCATGTCATCCGGATAGAAGAATTGGAAATCCACGTTGCGGCCATTCCACTCCGGCAGGTGTGCTTGGCGCTGGTGATAGTAGTCCGAAAACTGCAGTGGGGTCTTGCCCCGTACTGGCGTAATGACTACCGCAATATCCAAATCGCTATTAGGTCGGGCGGTGCCGCGTGCTTCGCTTCCGACGATATAGGCAGCCAAAACCGATTTTCGCACTCGCGGCCCGGACCATCTAAGCGTTGAGCGTATCCACTTCATGTCAGGGTAACTCATGTTTGTTATCTCTCTATCTGGTGGTTCCTATCCAACGAGTATTTCAATTGATTTTACATTTTGCTGACCCTCCTTACAACTTGGGCAAGAAGTACCTCGGCTACACCGACGACCTGGAGATTCAAAGTTACTTCAAGTGGTGTGATGCCTGGATAGCCGAAGTCGCCCGCGTCATAAAGCCTGGTGGGACATTTGCACTCTTGAACATCCCTCTTTATGCTGTTCAGCATTTTCTCTTCATGCACACAATGCTAGAATTCCAGAACTGGATCGTCTGGGATGCTTTGGGGTTCCCCGTCCGCCTCATCATGCCCGCGCATTACACAATCCTATGCTTTGCGAAGGGCCAATCAAGGCCGCTGCCGGGCCTTGTCCGTGTGCATAAGGAGGTTGTATCCGAAAGGGATGCTCTAGAAGCAGAAGCATTGGAGGCCTTGGCCCCGGGGTTCTGCCTCAGATCGTCATGCCTCAAGTCCAGGAGGTCTGCAGGGGTACAAGATAAGGAACCTTTGACAGACCTCTGGAATGATATACATCGCGTGAAGCATAACAGCCGTCGGGTTGACCATCCCTGTCTTTTGCCACCTCAGCTCATGCACAGGCTCATATCACTGTTCACAGAGAGAAATGAGGTAGTGCTTGATTGTTTCAACGGTGCTGGAACTACGACTTTGTCTGCCGCACAGCTTGGACGAAAGTTCATAGGAATTGAAGTTTCAGAGCGCTATCATACGCTAGCTCAACTACGGCATGCAGAGCTTAGCCTGGGAATGGACCCGTTCCGCAAGCAAGAGCGCGCGCTGTCGGCCAAGAACAGCCGAGTGCCTCGGATGCCTAAGCAGGACTATGTGATTCTGAAGAAGACGCTTCAGTTGGAAGTAAAACGAGTTGCGGAGCTCTTGGGCAGGCTTCCCACCAGGGAAGAAGTACGGCGATTAGCTAGATACCCAATTGAATACTATAATTCGTATTTTGCAAGTTGGGGCGAGGTATGTGCGGCAGCACGAAACGGCGGGATGTCCGAGACTCGGAAAACATCCACTGATCAGTCAATTTCGGAGACCCAGTTAGCTTTTGGAGACCTTGGAGGATAAGGATTACTGACGAGTATTTTTGATCGTCTCCACCAGGCCCGCAATCGTGTACTCGCTCGCGACGATGTATACGCGGAGGCCCGGCGCAAAACAGGTTTACAGCGTCCCAATGCCTTGTGTGTTTGGTGCACTTTGCGCCGGAACGGCGTGAAGCCGCCGTCGTACCCGCACCACCATCAACGAGCGAATCCTGGTGCTACAAAAGCAATAGCCTGGAAAAGCCATGTCCTCCACTCCTCGCACCGTCTACCTCGTCACCGCCCCCAACCAGACCATCGCCGAATCTTGGGCTGAACTCCTGCGCCGTGAAGGAATCCCCTGCCTCCTCCGAGAGGACCGCCCGCCCGCCTCTTATTTGGGCGTTGCGTTCTTTCCCTGCCGCCTCCTGGTTCGGGAAGACCGCCTGGAGGAGGCCCAGCGCGTCCTGGCGGAGCACACGGGCAAGCAGCCTGCTGGCTCTTGAGGGAGGCGGCCTATCCCTTTTGAGGTATCCCCAGTCTTCGCGCTACCTCCTCACTGGAGATGCCGCCTTCCTTCTCATGCCTGGCGCGTGAACGCTCAATAATGGCCAAAAAGTCTGAGTTAGTGGAAAGAGACAGCGTCTCCATGTCCATATCCTTTACGGGAACAAGCACCGCCACAGGTTTACCCTTCTTGGTGATGACCAATGGTTCATCTCCAAGCTGCCGCGTGTACTCGTCAAGGGTCGCTTGAGCCTTTCCCTGCTCAATCTTTCGCATGCTCATAGTTCTACCTCCTCTCCGCCAACGAAGACCACATTGCCCACTTTCCGGCCCACAGCCCGGATCAAAACCACGGGACCAGGCTCATCCTTCACGTCGTAGTATACACGCAAGTCGCCAATTCTTAGCTCCCGTGGGGCAACGGAATTGGGGCGCATGGGCTTGCGATTCCGAGTCGGCTCTATTGGGTGATGGGTCAACTGAATTCCAACCTGGTCAAGTACGGTGGCTTGCTGTCGTACAGTCAAGCCACGTAGGTGGTTGACGAAATCTGGCGAGTATTTAATGCGATAGGGCATGGCTTCCCCTTACCCCACTACCCCCGCCATCCTCTCCTTAAACGCAATCACCCCTTCCAGCAGCTCCAGCAGCGCCTGGCCCCAGGGCCGGTCCAGGCGGCGCGTGTCCAGGTGCAGCAGGCGGTTGCCCACGCGCACTCTGGCCCCAAGCTGCCGTTGCAGAGGCTCCCGGGCGCCACCGACGTCCTCCCTCAGGCGCACGGTGATGGACTCGGCCTCCTTGGTGACGGCCTCTGCCCCCGCCTGCATGGCCAGCACCCGCACGCGCACGGTGTACAGCAGGTGGTGAAGCTCCCGTGGGAGAGGGCCGAAGCGGTCCCCCATCTCCTCCTGGGCCTCTTTCACCTGGTCAAGGGTCCGGGCATGGTTGAGGCGCTGGTAGAAGGAGAGGCGGGTGGGCAGGTCTTCTATGTATCCGGGCGGGATGCGGGCCGGCAGCTTCAGGTTCAGGACGACCTCCTCCGGCGCCTCTTGCGGCTCCTCCTGCATCTCTCTGCCGGCCTTCAACTCCTCCACCGCTTGGGCCAGCAGACTGTTGTACAGGTCAAAGCCCACCGATTCAATGTGGCCGCTCTGCTGTGCGCCCAGGATCTGGCCGGCGCCGCGGATCTCCAGGTCCTTCATGGCGATGCGGAAGCCTGCGCCAAGCTCCGAGGCGGCCAGGATGGTCTCCAGGCGTTTGTGGGCCGTCTCGGTGATGCGGCGGCCCCTGGGGACCAGCAGGTAGGCGTAGGCGCGGTTGCGGCCCCGTCCGATGCGGCCCCGGAGCTGGTAAAGCTGGGCTAGGCCAAAGGTGTCGGCGCGGTCAATGATGAGGGTGTTGACGTTGGGTAGGTCCAACCCCGATTCAATGATGGTGGTGCACACCAGCACGTCGTGCTCCCCCTTGGCGAAGTCGGCCATGACGCCGGCCAGGTCCTCCTCGTTCATGCGGCCATGCCCAACGGCGATGCGCGCCTCTGGGACAAGTCTGGCGATGCGGTCGGCCACGGCGTAGATGTTGTAGATGCGGTTGTGGACAAAGAACACCTGGCCGCCGCGGTCCAGCTCCCGCAGGATGGCCTCGCGAATCAGGTCGTCGCTGTCTTCGGAGACGTAGGTCTTGATGGGCAGACGCTCCTCCGGCGGCGTCTCCATGGTGCTCATGTCTCGCACGCCGGAGAGGGCCATGTTCAAGGTGCGCGGGATAGGCGTGGCCGAAAGGGTGAGGACGTCCACCTCCGTGCGCATCTGCTTGAGGCGCTCTTTGTGCGCCACGCCGAAGCGATGCTCCTCGTCCACGATGACCAGTCCCAGGTTCTTGAACCTCACGTCCTTTTGCAGCATCCGGTGGGTCCCCACGCAGATGTCCACCTTGCCGCTGGTCAGGCCGCCCACCACCTGGTCCTGCTCCTTGGGGCTGCGGAAGCGGCTGAGCACTTCAATTTGCAATGGGTATGGCTTCAGGCGCTCGGTGAAGGTGACGTAGTGCTGCTGGGCCAGGATGGTGGTGGGCACCAGCACCGCCACCTGGTATCCGTAGGCCACCGCCTTGAAGGCGGCGCGCAGAGCCACCTCCGTCTTGCCGTAGCCCACGTCACCGCACACCAGGCGGTCCATGGGCCGTCCGCTCTCCATGTCCTCTTTCACCTGGTCTATGGCCTTTGCCTGGTCTGGCGTCTCCACGTAGGGGAAGGCGTCTTCAATCTCCTTCTGCCAGGGGGTATCCTGGCCAAAGGGGATGCCCGTGGCGGCCTGGCGGTTGGCGTACAGCGTCATCAGCTCCGCCGCCATCTCACGCGCGGCGTGCTTTACCCTGGACTTGGTGTGCGCCCACTCCTGGGTTCCCAGGCGGTTCAGGCCGGGGGGCTGGTCGCTGGGGGCGACGTATAGCCCCACGCGATGGGACTGCTCCATGGGCACGTACAGCCTATCGCCCTCGGCGTACTCCAGGACCAGGTACTCCACCTCCTGGCCGGAGTCGGCCATGGTGACGGTGCCGGTGAATTTGGCGACGCCGTGGTCAATATGCACGACGTAGGAGCCTGGCGCTATCTCTGCCGGCAGGGAGGGCACATGGTAGGCGTGCAGGCGTTTGGGCCGGGCGATCTTGGCGGCGCCGAAAATCTCGGCGTCGGTCAGCAGGAGGCACCTAACCCCTGTTTCCCCTTCCCTAAAGGGAAGGGGAGCCTCCCCCACCCCCATCTCCCACCCTTCGCTCAGGAAGCCGCGGACGATGGTGACGGAGCCGGGCGCTGGCATCTCCTCCAGCGCCTCGGATAGTGTGGCGCCGATGGAGTGGTCAGCCATCAGCTCCTTCAGTCGCCCTCCGTGGCTGGTGACGACGACGAGGCGCTGGCCACGCAGGCGTCGCGCCTGGGCGTCGTCCAGGAACTGTCCAAGCTGGCTGCTATAGGAGGGCGCTTGGTGAAAGGGGAAAGGGGTGAGCTGGTCATCTTGCCAGCGGGTAAGCTGCAAGGGGCCTTTCCCCCGGAGAGCAGGCTTCAGCTCCTCCCAGGTGAAGTAGGGTGATGGGAAGCCACCAGGAAGCTCACCCCGCCCCCGCTTGGCGGAGCGCATCTCCCCGGTGCGCTGGTCCATCTCCAAAAGGGCCTGTTCCACCTCCTGGGGCTGGTCCACCACCAGCAGGCCGTGATCCGGCAGGTAGTCCAGGAGGGAGGTGTGGTTGAAGAAGCCCAGGTAGAAGCTCACGTCCTCCACCTCCTGCCCGGCCATCAGCAGGGAGAGCTCCTCGCCGATGCGGCTGCCCACCTTGGGGGAGCATTCGGCCATGTCCATGGCGGCGATGGCCCGCTCCACCCCTTCTCTATCGGCCAGGGCGGGCAGCAGCTCCTGGGCAGGGGTGATGGTGGCCTGGGGGACGGGGACCAGGGAGCGCTGGGAGCCGGGATCGTAGGTCATGATGCTCTCCAGGAAGTCACCCCAGAAGTCCAGGCGGTAGGGGAAGGCCTCCCCCGGAGGGAAGACGTCCACGACGCCGCCCCTGCGGCTGGCCGCGCCGGGGACTTCGGCGATGCGCCCCAGGCGGTAGCCCAGGGCGGCCCAGCGAGTCAGGATAGCCCCCATGGAGGCCCTGTCTCCACGGCGGATGACGTGGCGCTGCCCCTGCTCCCGGAACAGGGCTGGCGGCAGGGTCTTGAGGGCGACGCCGGAGGCGGAGGTGACGACCAGCGGCGGTGGCTGGCCCGGGTAGAGACCCGCCAGGGCCGCCAGGGTGTGGATGCGCTGGTGGACGGTGGCGGAGTCGGGGGTCAGGCGCTCAAAGGGCAACGCCTCCAGCTCGGCGAAGTGGTGGATGGGCAGCGCATCGCCAAAGTAGGCGCTCAATTGGTCGTATAGGTGCCGCGCGTCCTCCGGGTGGGGCGTCACCACCAGGACGGGCGCGCGCAACTCGCCCCACAGCGCGCCGATGAGCAGCGCGCGCGCCGCATGGAGGATGGATACGCTTTCCCCCTGGCCTGCCCTCAGGTTGGCGGCCAGGGCCTGGTACTGGGGCAGCTCCCGCAGGAGTCCCGCCAAGCCTTTAAGCAAGATGTCCTCCCCACGAGACTATCTCAAAATGGCTCTTCACCCCAGCCTAAAGGCTGGGGCATCACGCCGCCCCCTTATGGTCGTTAACGAAATAAGTTACCTGAGCGGAGGGCAGCAGGCTCACCCTTACCTTAGTCCTCCCCCGTCAAGGGGGAGGAAAGAAAGTTCCTTCCCCCCTTGCGGGGGAAGGTTAGGATAGGGGGAGCCTGCCCAGACAACAAGACAAGCTATCTTGTTCATGACCATAAGGGTGTGGTCTCTCCTGACAATCCACAACGCCGAAAGGGGCTATCCCACAGGGCAAGGGGGATAGCCCACCACCACGCATTCTACCAATCACGGTGAAATGGCACAACTTTTCCTCCTGCATTCGTTGACGGGGGCAAACGGGGAGGGTAGAGTTGATGTCGTATGGAAAAGCGGCTTTTTCCCAGGACGCTGGACCAGCGGTTCTTTGCGGCATTCCTGGATTGCCTCGGGAACCGGCTGGAGATGGTGCGCTCCGCCCAGGGTTGGCTCCACCTGGAGGACCCCCAGTTTGGTGAGATGGTGGAGCGTTTCCGGCGATCGTCGGTGGGGTATGAGGACCTGGACGAGGCGCGCAAAGAGTTTGTGGCCTTGCTGTTCGCCGCGGCGGCCATGGCCGCCTGGGACGCCCACGAGGAGTATGGGGCGGGGTGACCAGTTGTCATGTGCCCCCTTCCGCTCTGCTGTACCCGCTCTCAATCAACCCAGGGAGGACCTCTACCGATGCCTATCATCAAGCGCGGCAGCGTGCCATCGGAAGACCTGAGGGGCAATAGCTCGCGGCCCCTGGCCAGGGCCAACCTGGGAGCAAAGGCCCTCACCGTCACCGAGATCACCCTGGACCCCGGCGGCGAGGTCCGTCTGCACACCCACCCGGGCCATGAGGAGTGCATGCTCATCCTCAGCGGCACGCTCCAAGCCACCATGGATGGTAAGGAGACCACCGTCTCCGCGGGGGACAGCATCATCGCCCCCTCTGATGTGGTTCACGGCCTGAAGAACACCAGCCGCCGGCCGGCGACCATCATCGCCATCTTCCCGACGACGTATGTGCAACGCAACTATTTGGAGGGATAGACCTCTTCCTCTTTGATCCCCCTCCCCTTCCTCAAGATACAAGGGGAGAATATTGGTCGTAAGTATCTGGGGAACGGCAAAGCCGTTCCCCAGATACTTACTTGTACTCTTTCCCCCTTCCCGCTACGGGAAGGGGGCGAGGGGGTTAGGTAAGAATGACTGTAGACGCCATCAGCCTGGAGGTGTTCAAGAACCTCTTCGTCTCCGTGGCCGAAGAGATGGGCGTTACCCTGGGCCGCACCGCCTACTCCCCCAATATCAAGGAGCGGCGGGACTACTCCTGCGCCCTCTTTGACCCCACGGGCCGCATGGCGGCCCAGGCCGCTCACATCCCCGTGCATCTCGGCTCCATGCCCGCCTCGGTGGAGGCCGCCTTGGGCCGCTACGACTTTGCCCCGGGGGACATCGTCATCCTCAACGACCCGTACCTGGGCGGCACGCACCTGCCCGACATCACCCTGGTGGCCCCGGTGTTCGTGGAGGAGGGCGGCCAGCGGGTCCTGGGCGGCTTTGTGGCGGACCGGGGGCACCACGCCGACATCGGCGGCATGACCCCAGGCTCACTGCCGCTGTCCACGGAGCTGCACCAGGAGGGGTTTATCATCCCGCCCATCAAGCTGGCCAAAGCCGGCCAACTGAACGAGGAGGTGGTGGAGCTGCTGTGTCGCAACTCCCGCACACCCGTGGAGCGCCGGGGCGACCTCTCCGCCCAGATTGCCGCCATCCGCACGGGCGAGCGCCGCTTCCAGGAGATTGTCGCCCGCTACGGCATGGCCGTCGCACAGGAGCACATGGACGCCCTCATGGACTACTCCGAGCGCCTGATGCGGGCCGCCATTGACGCCATCCCCGACGGCTCCTACACGTTTCGGGACCTCATGGACGGCGATGGCATCTCCGAGGAGCCTGTGCCCATCGCCGTGACCGTTACCATCAAGGGCGACGAGGCTACCGCCGACTTCACCGGCACCTCGCCCCAGCGCCGGGGGTGCATCAACACCCCCATCGCCGTGGCCCGGTCTGCCCTGGTGTATGTCTTCCTGTGTCTGGCCCAGACCCCCATCCCCTCCAACCACGGCTGCTCTCGCCCCCTGAAGCTCGTCGCTCCGGAGGGCTGCCTGCTGAACGCCACGCCGGGCCACGCCGTCTCGGGCGGCAACGTGGAGACCAGCCAGCGCATTGTAGACGTGCTCTTCGGGGCGCTGGCAAAGGCCCTGCCGGACCGCGTGCCCGCCGCCAGCCAGGGAACCATGAACAACCTGCTGGTGGGCGGCGAGCACCCGGAGCGCCATACACCCTACGTCTACTACGAGACCATCGCCGGCGGCATGGGCGCGCGACCTACCCGGAACGGCCTGGACGCCGTCCAGACCCACATGACCAACACCCTGAACACGCCGGTGGAGGCCCTGGAGTTCCAGTTCCCCCTGCGGGTGCGCCGCTACGCCATACGGCGTGGCTCCGGTGGGATAGGGCTGCACCGAGGCGGCAACGGCGTGGTGCGGGAGATGGAGTTCCTGGCCCCGGCTCGCGTGACGGTCATCTCCGAGCGGCGGCGCTTCCAGCCCTATGGCCTGCAAGGCGGCGGCCCTGGACAGTCGGGCGAGAACACCTTGCTGCGCCAGGGGGTGGAGGAGGTGCGCCTGAACGCCAAGGCCACGGTGGACGCCGAGCCGGGCGACGTGCTGCGCATCAGCACGCCAGGCGGCGGCGGCTGGGGACACTGAAGGTCAGGCGCGCAGTGCTGACCTTCGTCTTTTCTACAGCCATCTGCTGCTGATGTCGTTGGAGTTCGTGCATACAGAAACGTTGGGAGAAACCGAGTTGTGTAAGTATTTGTAGGCGATTGTGCTACAATTGCACGCGAAAGGCGCGCCTGTGTTCCAGCGACTACTCTGGCGAGCGGACCGGATTTCCCACGTTTCCAGGCACGACCTTACCTGTGCAGAGGTAGAGGAGGCCGTCTTTGACGACCAGAAGCGCAGGATGTTTCGGGGGCCTCGTTCCGAGCGAGACCAAACCCGATTTGTCTACTATGTGTACGGGCGGACCCTAGCGAGACGCTATCTCTTGGTGGTTCTCCTGGACCTCGGCAAAGGACTAGGCCTTCCAATCACGGCGAGAAACATGACACACAAAGAGCGAGAGTGGTACGAGAGGAGGTAAACATGCAGCGGTATCTGCCACAGACAGAGGATATGGAAAGGCTGGCCGATTTCTTTGGTCAAATAGACACCACAGACCTTGACGGACTGAAAGAGGTCCCCGAAGTTCCTGAGCGGGATATGGTTAGTGTAAGCCTGCGCCTCCCCAAGCGCGACCTGGAGGCGTTGAAACGTGTTGCTGCACAGGAAGGCCTGGCCCCCGGAACCTTCATGCGCTGGGTGCTGCACCGCTTTGTCAGAAGCCTTTCGTCTCGCAAGACGTAGCCGCTGGCCGCACGACCTCAATAGAGGGCCCGATTCATTGCTACTCCGGCCACGCGATCTGCCCGCGGGCTGGCTCCCTTCATTCCAGGGCTGCTCCCGTGGTCAGACCTCGCTGCGGGCTTTTCATGGGCCGGAGGCGCCAGCGCCTTTGCTTGTGGCGGCGGCCGGCTCCTTCACACCCCGCAGCACCCACAGCCCAGCAAGAAGGAGTGACAGCAGTACCAGGATCGCCACGCGGTAAGACGCCTGGCCCAGGCCCTCCAGCGCCAGGAGTGTGCCGCCCCACAAGAGCGGCCCCAGCACCGCGCTGAGCTTCCCGATGACGCCGAACAGCCCGAAGAACTCGCCCAGCCGGTCCGGTGGCGCAAGCCGCAGCAGGAAAACCCGGTCAGTCGTCCACAGAGAGGCCAGGCTGAAGCCAACCAGCGCCCCAATGGCCCAAAAGGCGGGCCTATAGAAGGTGCTGGCGGCGCCCACCAGCACCACGACCCACAGGAGAAGCACGATGGTCAACGTTTTCTTGGGCCCGATGCGGTCCACGACTCTTCCTGCCAGGAAAGCGCCCAGGACGGCAAAGGCGGCGCCAACGACGAAGAGGACCTGGTTCATGGAGTCGGTGAAGCCAAGCACCTTCACCGTGTAGACCGCCATGAAGGAGGTGACTGTGCTGATGGCGTCCACATATAGGAAGCGGGCGACAATAAAGCGGAACAGGTCCCGGTACTGTCGCACCTGCCGGAGGGTAGCCCCAACCTGCCGGTAGCCGTCCCGCACGTGTGACCATCGCCAGGCCAGCTTCGGGGCCACCTCCTTGACGAGCATGAAGCACGGTATGGAAAAGAGCAAGAACAAGACCGCCGTGGGCAGGAACGCCTGCTGGCGGCCACCCCAGTCCACAAAAGGCTTCACCATGAAGATGCCGGCGATGGTCCCTGCGTACCCCAGGGCCACTCCCATGCCGGAGATGCGACCCCGGTTGGCCTGAGTGCTCACGGAGCCCAGCAGGGCGTCATAGTAAATCAGCCCTGATTGGAACGCCAGGTTGGCTACGACAAACAGCAGCACGCCGCCCTGCAAACCGCCGACGCGGCCGATGAGGGTAGTCGCAGCCACCGCGATGAGGGTGAAGGTGACCAGAAATGGGATGCGCCGCTGCATCCGGTCCGACACCGCCCCCAGCACGGGGGAGAGCACCGCCACGCACAGCATAGAAGCCGAAAGAGCCAGGCCGTACACAATGTCCTTGGCGCCGTGGTCTACCGTAACCCACAGCGCGAAGTAGAGGGTCGTGACGTTCATGGGCCAGATGCTGTTGGCGAAGTCGTACATCGCCCAGCCGAAGGCGGCGCGTCTAGTGGGGGCTGCTGTGGTTGTGGTTGTCATGGCCATCCTCCTATCGCCTACTCCGGCCACGCAATCTGCCCGAGGGCCTTCAGCTCCTGGGGCAGCAGCGCGGCGTAGATGAACTCGTTGACCGGCGTGGGCACTCCCGCCGCGCGGCCAAGGCGCAGGACCGAACCGGAGAAGTCCACGACTTCCGATGGCCGCCCGGCGAGGAAGTCTCGCGCCGCTGAGTTAATGAAGGTCAGCGCCCACGTGTTGACGACCAGTTCCAACAGCTCCAGCGACTCTTTGCCCACTGCGATGCCTTGGGCGTGAGCCACAGCGACAATCTCCTCGGCAGCCCTTCGCATGAGTGCTCGGCTCTCCTGGACCTGCCTCAAAACTCCGTTTGGCGCCCTGCACACTGCTGCCACACCGGCGAAAGCCGCGTACGGCGCAAACTTGTTCCAGAGAGCTACCCGTATGTCCTCCGGCAGCACTATGCGCCAGCCGGCATCCTGGAGCGCGTCTTGAACCCGGGCGACGCTATCAGTCCGCCCAGCCCGCTCAGGCGCGATCTGGCCTAGTGGACTCTCCGGAAGATTCGGATCCGGGATGTGAAGATTGCGTGCTCTGATGCAGCCCGGTCGCACTACCTCCCCTCCACCAATCATGGCCCCTGTGATCACGCGCTCTGCTGGCACAACCTCCGCCACCTGGTAGGGGGCCTCCACGCCGTTCTGGATGGTCATGACCCGCGTCTCGGGCCCCACCATAGGCAGCAGCGCCCGCGCCGCCTCCGGCACCTGCCAGGCCTTCACGCCCAGGATGACCAGGTCCACTAACCCAACCTTTGAGGGGTCGTCGGTTGCCACGCGCGGCGTGGCGGTGAACCCCCCTCCTTCGCGGAACTCTATCCGCAAGCCGCCTTGTTGAATGGCCTTCAAGTGCTCTCCACGGGCGATGATCGCCAGGTCATGGCCAGCTTGCCAAAGCCGGGCGCCCATGGAACCTGCCATGCCGCCTGCGCCGTAGACTGCGATACGCATGGGAGACCTCCATTGCTATGCTGGGCCCGTGGTGTAGGGGCGACCCGCCGCGTCGCCCCTACGTCGAGGGCCGCCCTCACCCCTGGATCTCCTCTCCTAAAGGGAGAGGGGACAGACTCGGCTACGGCCTGACCTCGTACAGGATATTGAAGGGGCATTCGATTCGATGGGGAGGCTCACCTTTCACGCGCTGGCTGTGAAGATGTGGCTGACGATGGGGAGGGCCACGCCATCGTCGTCTTCAAAGTCTCGGAGCGCTTCGCTCACTTCGGCTACGATGGCATCCAGCACCCCTGGCCCCTGCGACGTCAGTTGCCCCATCATGGTCACCGAGCCCGCGACGGTCGCGCGCATCAAGTGCTCCGAAGAGTGGAACCGGGCGGGCTTTGCATCGGTGCGGAGGCGGATGTCACGGAAACCGGCGTTCGCCAGCAAGCTACGGATGCTTGGGGCATCGCCCAGGCCAAAGGGAGGCAGGGCAGCCTGCTCTGCACCGATTCGTTTGGCCAGGGCCTGCTCTATGGCAATCCAGGGTTGGTGCTTCACCGAGAGCCAGCAGGAGAGCGCCAGCCTCCCGCCGGGTTTGAGCACGCGGCGCATCTCCGCGAGGCCGGCGGGCCGGTCTGGGAAGAATTGCAATCCCTGCTGGCAGACCACGGCGTCGAAAGAGGCATCGGGCAGGGCTATGCTGGCGGCGTTGCCCTCCAGCCACTGTATATTCGACGCCGGTGCGGCGGTGCGGGCGACGGCAAGCACGCCCGCGTTGACGTCCAAGCCCACCACTTTCCCTGAGGGGCCGACGCGCTGCGCCACGATTCTGGTCACCGCCCCCGTTCCGCAGGCCACGTCCAACACTCGGGCCCCTTGACGCACCCCTGCCGCATCGACGAGGTCCGGCGCCCACCGGGAGAAGATGGCCGGCACGATGTGTTGCTCATAGACATCGCCGGGCGTTCCGGCAATGGGCGGATAGGTCGTCCTCTGTCTTTGGGTTGTCATGTCCGTGCCTCCTTCTCTGCGCTACGGACCGCGATGTAGTTTTGCGGCCCGAGGGCACCTGTGACCTTGCCCCAGCGGCTGATGCAACCAGTCCGTGGCGCTGGGGCGACGCGGTGCGTCGCCCCTACCGTCTCCCTCACACCTCCTGCTGCACCAGGAGGCTGTCTCGGGTAACGTCCATGTGGGCGTGGGCCTCCTCGGAGGTGGTGGGTGCGCCGGCGCTGGGCCGGCCGATGAGGACCTCCCACTTGCCGCACTTGGTGCCCATGGCCGCGACGATGCTGCCCTTGCGGTGGATGAGGGAGACCTCGCATTCGTTGGCGCAGTCCTTGCAGGAGAGGCTGCTGGTAGCCAGGTCAGATTCCGCCAGGTTAACGTCCAGAGCGCCCGTCGCGCGACGTGCCATGGCCACCAGGGCCGCCCCAATGGCGCCCGAGACCTTGGCGTGGGGGTGGACGACCACCTGGCTCTTGACAATCTCGGCGAAGGCGTCGGCGACGCCGCCGTTGAGGGCGACGCCGCCGGTGAAGAGCACCGGCGATTGCGGTTCCCGCGCCCGGCATACGTTGTTGATGAAGTTCTGGGCCAGGGCGCGACACATCCCCTTGATGATGGCGTCTACGGGGTAGCCCAGCTGCTGCTTGGAGACGATGTCCGACTCGGCGAAGACGCCACACCGTCCGGTGATGGTGACGAAGCTGGAGCAGGAGCGGCACCGGCTGCCGAACTCCTCCACGGGAATCTTGAACTCGCGCGCTGCCGAGGAGAGGAAGGCCCCCGTGCCGGCGGAGCAGATGGAGTTCATGTTGAACCACGTGGGGATGCCCGACTCGTCAAGGCTGATGAACTTGCTGTCCTGGCCGCCAATCTCTAGGATGGAGCGCGCCCCAGGGACCATGAGGCGGGAGGCGACGGTCTGGCAGGTGATCTCGTCCACCGCCAGGGGGGCGCTCAGCAGGGCCTGGGCCAGGCGGCGACCTGAGCCGGTGGTGGCAAAGCCCTCCACCTTCAGGTCCGGATGGCGCGCGCGCAGGGCCGCCATCACCCGCTTCAGCGCCTCCATAGGAGCGCGGGCGGTGAACTGGTACTCGCTGTCAATGACCTCCAGGGTATCGCCGTCCAACAGGGCCGCCTTGGTGGAGGTGCTGCCCACGTCCACGCCCAGCCATACGCCTGGGGAGCGCGCCTTGAGGATGGAGTCCAGGCCCTCCTTGCGAAAGCGCAGCATGTTGACCATGGCCTCGGCGCGAGTGATGAGGTTCTGCTCGCCAAACTGCTGGTCAAAGACCAGGTGGTTGACGGGAATACCATAGTCCTTGGAGACATCGTCCAGCAGGGCCGAGACCGTCGCCTCGGGCATGCATGGGAAGGGCAGGATGTGGATGACCCCGTCAAAGCCCGCCAGGGCGTAGTAGATGGCCCAGGTGATGCTCTCTTTGCCATGGCCCCCAATGGAGTGCTCCGGCAGGTATTTCTCAGTTTCCTCCTCGGCCTGCTTCCACAGCTTGTAGTCCACGTCTGGCCGCTTCAGTCCCCGGATGGCCCACCGCCACACCTCGGGCCACATGCCCAGGTAGGCCAGGATGGAGGCCCACTCCCCTCGCTTCTGGCCGTTCAGCAGGAACTTGAAGATGAACTGGGAGAGGGGTAAGGCGTTATGGACGTATGCGCCTTGCTCTTCCAGGCGCTTGAAGAGGTCAAGGTTGGCTGCGGGTTCAAGGACCGTGTAGATCTCGCCACAGATGCCCACTCGGGGAGCGCCGGGCTTGGGCTTCGCCTGGCGCAGCATCATGCGGTGGTCAAACTCCCACAGCTTCCGAAGTGTGCCACGCACCACCACTTTGAGCTGCCGTTTGTCCACTCCCAGCTCACCCAGGCCCTTCTTCAGCCCGTCAGGGCGCATGGCGATGATCTTGGTCTTGTAGCCCAGGCGCTCCACGACGCGCTTGTGGAGGATGTGGTAGGTCTTCAGGCGGCAATCGCCGCAAGAGTCCCACTCCAGAATGGCGTCCACGCCGGTGTCCGCCGACTCCAGGATGTTGCCCAGGGTAATCTTGGCAGGCAGGCACATGTTCTCGTCCATAAGCTGCCAGCCCCGCAGCACCGTCTTCTTGGTGGTCAACGGTGCGGGCTCAATAGAGACATGTCCGGCACCAGCCTCCTTCATCATCCCTCCCACGACCTTTTTGGCCAGGTAGGAGTAGGGACCCATGTGCGGAACGCCGACGCGAACCGGAGCCTTGGCCATGTGGAGCCTCCTTGCTGACAATGGTGGCAGACGACTTGTCCTCTTCTTCAAGGGGAGTCCAGAGGGGCGTCCCGACAAGTCGGGATGGCGGCGGTTTGGGGGTGTTTTTCAGCATCCTTCTGGACCGCCCGGGGCAGCGCGGTGAGGACGGTAAAGGGCTTGTCCGTGCTGCACCCCTTCTGGTATGGGCGTGAGGATAGCAAAGGGGAGAGTAAGTGCATAGGTGCATACGCACCAATTGCTCTGGGTACACTCGTACTACTGTGTCCAGGAAGGGGATGGAAGGTGCATCGGATAAATGTGCCCTGGGAGGGCTCTGGTTGTGAGAAAAGCGCCGAGACGACCCAGATGCAGTCTCATCGGCGATTGGCAGAGGGGCGTGTCTAGGCGCCTTTTCGCACCCTGTCCATGGCCGCCCTGAAGCCTGGCAGCGCGCCCTGGATCTCGCGGTCGGCCACGCAGTAGGAGAGACGGAAGTAGCCAGGCATGCCGAAGCCGCGGCCAGGCACCACCAGCACGTTGGACTCCCGCAGGATGTTCACGAAGGCAACCTCGTCCTCCAGGGGCGACTTTGGGAACATATAGAAGGCCCCCTGGGGTTTCACCATAGAATACCCCATGCTCGTCAGCTCTTTGTACAGGAAATCCCGCTTGGCCTGGTACTCCGCCACGTTCACCGTCACCCCCTGGAGCGACTTCACGATGTGCTGCATCAGGGCCGGCGCGTTCACAAAGCCCAGGGTGCGGTTGCAGAAGGTGAGGCCGTCCATCAGCTCCGCGCGGTCGGGGTACTGCGGGTGCACCGCCGCATAGCCGATGCGCTCGCCGGGCAGGGCCAGGTCCTTGGAGTGAGACGTGGCCACGATGCTGCGTATGTGGTGGGGGAAGATGTGGGGGTACTCCAGGCCGTCAAAGATGAGCTTGCGGTACGGCTCGTCGCTCACCAGGAATATCTCCGTGCCGAACTCCTGCTCCTTGCGCCGGATAATCTCGGCCAGCTCCGCGATAACCCGCCAGGGGTACAGCGCGCCGGTGGGGTTGTTGGGGGAGTTGATGAGGACGATGCGCGTGCGGGGGTTGAGAGCCGCCTCAAAGGCCTTCATGTCCGGCAGGAAGTCCTTATCGGGCGGGACGACCTTGCAGGAGCCGCTGTGGTTATCGGCGTAGAAATGGTACTCCACAAAGTAGGGGGCGAAGATGACCACCTGGTCGCCGGGGTCCAGGAGGGTCTTCATGACCACGTTGATGGCGCCACCCGCGCCGCAGGTCATGATGACCTCGTTGGCGGTGAAGTCCAGGCCCGTCTCCTCCCGAAGCTGGCCGGCTACGGCGGCGCGGGTCTCGGCGTAGCCGGCGTTGGGCATGTAGCGATGCATCCCCGGCAAGGGATGCTCGGCTAAGCGACGCAGCTCCTGGTAGAACTCCTGGGGCGGTTCCATGATAGGGTTGCCCAGGGAGAGGTCAAAGACCTTGTCTGGGCCGATCTTGGCGCGCAAGGTATTGGCCTCCTCAAACATGCGGCGGATCCAGGAGCCCTGCTCCATGAACTGGCGAATCTTCTTGGAAACTGCCATGGCTCTTCATCTGCCTTTGCGAAGATAGCAAGACTGTAGCGTCAGGAGGGCGGGCTGTCAAAGAGGCTTGACTGCGTTCCTCCAGGCTACAGCCAGTATGCTAGGGAGGCTCTGATTTTTCGGGCAAGGCCCCCCTGTATCACTCCTTCGTCCTTGGACAAGCGCGGCATGACTTTGGAGATTCCGGCATTCGTAAGGTGCACACGCAGCGTTGCCTGGCGCCGTGACAATCCGCAAGCCGGGCTTGACCCCCTTGAGCGGCACTGCGAAAAGAGCCAGAGAGTATTACTTTGTTCAACACGTATGACAGTTATAGGGCCGCGAACGCTTCCCAGAGTTTGACGATAGCATCTATGACCAGGCTATGAGGGACGTCTATCAATGCTAGATTAGCTTGTGGGTTTACGCCATATGCAGGGTCGATCCGTGGCCCCAGGGTAGCAGCCGCATCGGCCGGACGGAATCCATACCCCAGAAGAAGTGATTGCTGTTGCCTGGAAAGTAGGAACTGTCGGAAGATTCTGGCTGCCTTCGCCTGATCAAGCGTTACCCAAGGTGCTCCATCAAGGATGGTGAATGGGTGAGTGGCCATGATAACCCCGTCTTGTGGATATGCAGCCACAATCGGCTCAGGGAGTCTTGGGGCCTGTTCCGCAGCAACTTCTGTTACTTCCTGTTCGTACGTGGTGACAGCATCTAAATATGAGGGCCCGATTTGCCACATATCCCGGAGCGCCCATTCACTCTTCTCATAAATGCGTATCACCGCTGTATCCCCTGGTGGCTTCCTCAGCGCTAGCATCGCGTGGCCACAACCTGACTCACGACGTACGTCTTCCAGTGTGAGGCCGCTGGTCTTTTGGAGGCCGCTCATGCAATTCAAAACCATAGTGAACGTGGCCGAGTTTGATTTACCAACGAAGCCGTATCCGTATTTCAGTTTGCCCCACTCAGGGTGGCCCAGTATCCCCCACCCCTCGGTGCTGGATGCCAGAGCACGGAGACGCTCCCAAGTACAATCCGGACCAGCGGTTGGCCAGCAACCCAGAGCCATGGCTCTAGACCGCCACATCGCAATCACCAACGGGGTTCGCACCAACCCGGGTCCATCGTCGCTAACTATGGGCTTACGGTCAGGCCAACTCTCCTTGAGATCAAGTATCCAGCTCTGTTCCGCCGGC
This sequence comes from Chloroflexota bacterium, assembly GCA_016179765.1. Taxonomy (GTDB): domain Bacteria; phylum Chloroflexota; class Dehalococcoidia; order Lucifugimonadales; family JACPCL1; genus JACPCL1. The sequence continues at coordinate 35,092 of JACPCL010000033.1, read as the reverse complement.
GACGCAATGGTTGGCTCAATCTTCCGTGAGAGAATGTCTCTGATCATGGAGCCAGACCGATAATGATCCCACCGTCCAGGCTCTATCTCTTCCAACAGCACCGTGACGACGATAGCCCTATGTTCTATCTGGAACTGCTCGTTGGCCTTGGATTCCTCAATGAAAGCGGCGACGGCTTGATTTATCCATTCCTTTTTTGTGCTTGAGCTGGCGATGGTGATAGTAATGGACGTTCGAGGGGGGGAAACCAGTGGACCAGCGACGATTATCAAGGACACCGCGATGGCCACAAGCAGAATGGCTCCAGACGACACCCAAATGACCCGCGTATGCCTCCCAGCTGGAGATGAAGGTCCGGATTTTGGCTGAACTATGGGCTTGATACGGTAGCCCATATAGGGCCAGGATTCTATGGCGTCTTCACCTTGTAGATAGGGCTTGAGGAGATCGTTGATGGTCCTCTTGTATCGAGACAAGGCCTGATCGGCTTGTTCCGGGGACCTCTCGGGATCGGGATACAACAAGCTTACAAGATGAGCTACCGTGTACCAGTTGCCCTTGTTTTCCGACAAGAAATGCAAGAGGCGAAAAGCGCGGTCGCCAAGATGCTCTTCAATGACGCGTTGGCCAACCCGCACCTGGCGAGGGGTCAGAGAAACGGTGAGCGATTCCAATGAATCATTGGGCAAGGCCTGCGCACTACGTCTGGCAATCCGAGGGCGCCATACGGTAGGCCACGCCAGCGCGGTAAGGAGAAAAACACCGCCTATGGCCCCGACAGCATAGCCTAACCACGGAATCTTGCTTGGGATTGGGCTTATCTGGATCCCTAGGCCTATTAGGGAAAGAGCCAACCCTGGAAGTGACTAGAGTAGATGCCGTCTCCAGCGTGACATGGGCCATTCTAGCACAGGGGGGCTTCGCAATGGACAGGTGGTGAGGAGAGCCTGCCACTTTGCAGCCGAAAGCTACGGGTAAGAACGCCCGGCTACCAGGCGGCATCAGAGGCAGCAGGAATCCCCAGCAGGATGATGAAAAACTCCTTCGGCCATCCCCCTTGTTCCCTTTCCTTCGCTGCGCTCAAGGACAGGCTCTGGCCAGGGAGGGAGTGAAAATTGTATCTGTCCCGATTCCATCGGGACAGACCCCCGCCTCTTGGTCAGGTTCAGGAGATATGAAGCTGGCCGAACGTCCCGTTTAGTCGGTCTCGCAGCGGCCCCCATTCATCTCCCAGCAAGAGCTCCCCATATCGCCGGTGGAGCCCCTGCTCCCAACACTTGGCGAAGAGGAACTCGCGGAAGAACAGGTCGTCCTTGGGGAAGGACCGGCGGGCGCTCTGGAGACGGCTGGCGGCGGGGCCTGGCGAGCGAGCGAGGAGATAAGCGAACCCCTGACCCAATAAGGTTGGAACCAGGTTGAAGTTCCTGTATTGGTACGACTCGGGTATGAGCCCCCACCGGTCCAGCAGGTCTGCCGCCGCTGTGAGGTCCTCCATGGCCCCACTCACCAGCGTGTTCAGCACCGCCCTGATCTGGTCTACCTCGCCCGCGTCCAGTTGTGCTGACCGCCGCCGCTCGCCTTCATATACATCAAGAAGCCGCGCCATGAGCAGCAGGGCTTGTCCCCGATAGTAGCGGGGCAACGGGTGGGTCGGTGCTTGTGAGGCGGCGTCGGAATACAGGTCCCACGCACGCACTGGCTGACACAGGCACAGGTGGGCATCTCCCTCCTGGCACAACGACCGAACAAGACCGCTCCCCAGCTCGTATTTGCTCAGCGTGGCTGCCTCCTGAGCGTACTTGAGGGCGCTGGGCCAGTCGCCCAAGGCAAAGGAACAATCGGCGGCAAGTCTGCGCAAATATGAGTTACTGCGTGCGCCCTCCTTCTGGAAAGCCTTCCGGATCCTCCGAAGGGCTGCGTCCCATTCCCCCTGCTCGTGGGCTAGAGAAGAGCTCTGGGCGATATCGTCCACCAGGGACGCTACATCGAAAGCCCATCTCTCTACACGGTCGGCCAAGCCTGGCAGGTCGTGGTGGTCGGCTGCATCCAGAATCTGCTGTGCGGGTACATCCAGCACCCAGGCCACCAGCTTGACGGGGGAGTTGGTTGGAGTAATCCGGTTGAAATTTGTCGGGAAGGCGTTCCGAATACGGTCCAACTCGTCTTTGGAGACCAGCCTTCCCAGGGCGACCATCATCCCCACACCTGGCACCTCGCCGATGAAGCCCTGCGCTCCGTACTCCTCTGGAGCGCCTGGCAGGTGGGACCGGACAAAGGAGCGCCACTCCAGATGATGGAGCGTATCTATGAGCCAGTCTTTGAGGCGGCCTGAAGTAGCAGGGTCCAGCTCATCCGGCTCGGGACAGTACGCGGACAAGAGGATGAAGGGGAGTCTCACGTCTGGCTGTGCATGTCCATTCTCCTGTAGCTCGCCGGTGCTTTGACGCAGCAGTTCCAGCAGTGCGGTCTTGAATTGCTCTGGCTTGAGAATGGCATGTGAAACCGCCGTCGCGGATACGATGGCGGAGTGAATGGCAGCCCTCTGCCGTTCCATGATCTCTCCTATGATTCTACTGAACACTGTCAGAATGCGCACCTCCACGTCCATGCGAGGCCCTTGAAGGCGAGGCAGGAGCATGTAGAGCGAGCCTATGGGGTTGCCGGAGCTGGAAGCGATGGGCAAAGCCAAAGCAGAGAACTCTGCGGCGCCTCTATCCTCCGTGGCTGTGGTTCTGAGATAGCGCAACTCGGACTCAACGAACTCAACGACCGACATCCAGGGCGGCTCAACCTTCTCCACCACCAGGGGAACGCCAACCCGGCTCGCATACCCAGAGAGCATCTCCAGGCTCTTGGCAGGCTCCCATGGCGAAGGCTCCCAGGGCCTGGCCGCCGAATTGGCAAGCACCCGGGTCAGTGGGGAGAACTGGGACGACTCGCTCAATTCACACAGCGACCCAGGATAGATACCGGCGAGGAGTTGGGACATCAACCATAGTTGCAGGTCATCCGCGGAGCTGGGTTCCGGTTCAGTGGCGGCCTCGAACTTGGAAACCGACTGCCTTCGGTAAAACTCCTCGAAATCCAGGAATACGGCATCAAGGATCTTGCCAACGAACTCCAGGGCCGCGTTGTCCAAGACAACCGACAGCGGCCTCATGGCCCCCAGAAGCAGCTCGTAGACTTCACGCGCAGTCTTGACCTGGAGCCCGACAAATTGGCGGGAGGTCACCTCCGAGCGCGTGGGAAGCTGGTCTTCGTCCAGATATAAGACCTCGCGGAAGGGAGAGATCACCCAACACGATGGAGCCGGGCGTTCTAGGACCGTCCGGTACACGTGTTCATGACTGGCGGCGTTAGCCTTGCTGGACGCACCGACATCCGCACCCTTTCCAAGACGCTTGACGATGATGAGGCAGTTGGGGTGATCTTTCGGGTCGCGGAGGAGGGCGGCCACGGCGCTGCCCAGGAGGCGTGTCGTAACACGCCGACGCAGGCGTTTGAGGCCAATGACTATCAACCGGTTCCACACTCCTCCGTACCTGGGCTCCAGGCTCCTTGGGGCTTGTTTGCCCCCAACGACGGCGTCAACGGCCTCGCGGAACTTCACCCCTCTGGACCGCAGGAAGAGGACCGTCAGGGCATCGGCAGCGGCGGGCAGGCTGAACTCCTCATCGTTTCCGATGTCCCGCGCCCGCAGCCGGGTAATCAGCCAGCGGTGACCTGACTCCCCCGCCATGCGGAGCACCTCGCCGGTGGTGAAGGAGAGAGCCCCTGGGTAATGGGTCTCAAGCCAGTCCAGGGCCTCCTCACGGACCTGGGCTGCATGCTCCAGGTCTGGTGGGATTTCCGGGCTGAAGAGCAGCGAGTTTCGCTTTTGCATCTGCCGCCATCCCTCCTGCAACTTGCGTAGCAGAAACGACGGATATTTTCACCGTCGCTGCTACATCTTGCGAGATATGGAGCACTATTTACGCCATACCCACTTGTGCGTCGCAGTAACAGTAGTCCATGATGTGGCCAAAGTCAAGGGCAGTCAAAAACCAGAGGTCACGAGGAGCGGACGAATGAAGCCCATGACCAGGCGGGAGCGGCGAGCCGAACGACAGCGGCAGTACCTGATGAAAAGGAGTACGCCCCCAGCCTCCCCGGACTGCCAGGCCTCGGATGAGAGCGGCGCCATCAGACCCTGGGATGGCGAATCGCCCCTGCCCTGGTGGCTGAGGCCCCTGGACTACAGGGTGAGCGGAGAGAGCGGCGCCCTGAGGATACGGGGCAAGGGCAGGACCTGGCACCAGGGTGGCCGGGCCAACGGCCACGCCCCACCGCCCGGCCAGGGATGGGAGAGGTCGGGCCCCACCTACGTGGTGAAGGTCCCGGGCCTGGGCATCCTGGAAAAGCCCATGACCCACAGCGAATGGCGAAGGATGGTAGCAGAACCGACGACAGCGAATACAGACGGATAACGGCGGCGACCCGGCCACAACAGGGTTAGGAAGGAAAGGCGACGGTACGGAACCGTCGGCCTTCTGCCCAGAGAACACCGAAGGAAGGAGGTGGTGCTAAGAGCAAAGATAAAGACACCGCAATACCGCTAACGAGTCCCGAAAATGAAGGAGGAGGTACCTCAAATGTGGTTACTTCTACTGGAAGCTGGACTTGTTATCGCTGCTTGGAAACGTGGGTGGAGATGGTGGGCTCTTACGCCTTTGGGCATCCAATTCATCGCAATTTTCGTGACTAGGTTGGTCATGAGGGCTACTGTCGAGCATGCACTGGATTCCTTCCCGGTAGGATATATTGCGGATGCCCTGCTGGTCATCGCCCTGGCAGTGATGACAATCAAGGGACGCCGAGCTGCGGCTGGCTAATGCGACTAGACGGCGGCGACCCGGCCACAACAGGGTTAGGAGAGAAAGGCGACGGTGTGTACCGTCGCCTTTCTGCACAAAGAACACAGGAGAAAGGAGGTGAGAGCGATGAGATCGGGGTCTAGGGGACTGGCGACCACGGAACTCAGCAGCCAAGAGAGGAGGCCAAAAGATGAACGAGTTGAATTGCCCTGATTGCGGAAAACCCTTCGGCAGCCAGCCCGCCCTTTCCTGGCACCAAGGGTCGGTGCATGGGGCCGGTCATGACGTGCGTGAAACTACGCTGGAGGCCAGGAAACAAGGTCTGCCTCCTGAGGAGGAGGTGCGCCCGGTTGACCAGAATGCCCACGATAAGCTGGCGGACGCCCAGGGAGGCCAGCCAACGCGGGAGGAGATGCGAAGTGAGCTGCGTGGCTGGGGCATCGGGCTTATCGCCATCGGTGTCGCCCAATACTTCCTACCCTTCCTGGACCCCCTGTGGGCCTTCGTCGTAGCGCCCCTGGGCGCACTGAGCCTCTTTCTCGCCCACCGAGGCTTGTTCATAGCTATCGGCGCGACCCTGGTAGTTGTCGGCCTCCTCAACATCTTCGTCGGCGGCTTTGGAGGCTGGACGGTTTACGGAGCCGCCCAGATTTATTGGGGGGTACAAGAGGTCCGCAAGTTCGGGAAGTACGCCGATGTGCAGAAGCCCAAGCCCAGTGAGGCGGTTCGCCAGCCACCCGCAGCAGGGTCATAGGGCGACGCCTGTGCAGCGTCGCCCGCCCGTTAGGAGGACACGGAAGGAAGGAGGTGAGGACATGCAAAGTAGGTTGTCCGTAACGACGAAGATCGCAGCATCACATGCTGGAGCACCCGGGCTGGGGAGCTGGCTAGCCCTCCTGTTCATTGGGGCCTGTGCCATGGCCTGGGTTAACAACGAGGCAATTGTTACCTGGGCTCTGGCTGAGGGGTTAGTTGAGGAGGCTGCGACAGGCACGCTACTGAACGCTGTCAGATATGCATGCGTGGGAGCAGGTGCGCTGGCCCTGGTAGGTGCTTGGCGCATCTTCGCATGGCCTGCATGGGGTGTCTACACTTGGGCGCCCGCCCAGGTCGTCATCACCTATGGATGGAGACGCCTCACGCCAGTGGTCAGGCTGCTGCGGTACGTGGGGCACGGCGCCGCCATAGTCGTGGTGTACCTGGGAAGGGCGCTGGGAACGGCCCTGCGCTCCGCATGGAAGGTGACCGTGACCCCCTTGGGGTACGCCCTGAGGGGGTTGGGGTCCCTGCTGCGGTACGTGGGGCACGGCGCCGCCACAGTCATGGTGTACCTCGGAAGGGCGCTGGGAACGGCCCTGCGCTTCGCATGGATGGTGACCGTGACCCCCTTGGCGTACGCCTTGAGGGGGTTGGGGGCCGTCCTCCGGTACGTGGGGCACGTCGCCGCCACAGTCGTGGTGTACCTCGGAAGGGCGCTGGGAACGGCCCTGCGCTTCGCATGGATGGTGACCGTAACCCCCTTGGGGTACGCCTTGAGGGGGTTGGGGGCCGTCCTCCGATACGTGGGGCACGTCGCCGCCATAGTCGTGGTGTACCTGGGAAGGGCGCTGGGAACGGCTCTGCGCTTCGCCTGGATGGTGACCGTAACCCCCTTGGGGTACGCCTTGAGGGGGTTGGGGGCCGTGCTGCGGTACGTGGGGCGCGGCGTCGCCGCCCTTCGCTACTTGTGGACGGCCGTCGCTGTCACCGTCCACTTCCTGTGGGAAGGCGTGACCACCATTGCTCAAGCGATCAGCTTGGTGCTGCGCTTCATGGGAGTGGGCTTCGCCAGGGCCCTGCGCTATCTGGGCCTGAGAGGCGCCACTATCCTCCGCCCCTTCTGGCTGGGCGTGGCCAGCATCCTCCACTACCTGTGGGCCGGAGTCTCGACTATCGGTTTGGCCCTGGGCCTGGCGCTACATTATCTGGGTCTGGGCGTCTCCACCATCCTGCACTATCTGCAGGTGGTAGCCTCCGCCATTGCCCTGGCCGTTGGCCTGGTGCTCCGCCATCTCTACCGTCCGGTGTCCATGGTCATCGGCTACCTCTGGCTGAGCCTCTCAACGCTTGCCCTTCTTCTTGCCTGGATGTGGAGTCTCCTCTGGCAGGGCATGACCGGCGCCCTCCGAGGAGTGAAACGAGGCGGGCTCTTCGTAATGCGGACTGCATGGACTGGCTTTGGCGCAATGCCAGACGTTGGACGAACGGTCGTGTGGGTAGCACGGCATAGAAAGGGGGTGTCTGAGATGTCTAACTCCAAGCTGAATCGTCAACGAGTACTCTCCCTCATCGCGGTGCTGTGGGTCCTGGGCATCGCTGGTTTCTTCGCCGCCAGAGCCGTCTGGCCGCCTCCGCCGGAGCCTACCGTTGAAGTAGTGCACTGGACCAACGGCCACCTGATGAGGACGGGTCTGCTGCCCGAGATGTCTACCCAGTTTAACCAGGCTGGCCACAGGACCCAGTCCGGCAAGAGGATTGTGGTCGCAGTCCATGACGTTCCCTCGGAGCTCCAGGCAGAGTACCTGGTTCCCCGGGTGAAAAGCGGAACGAGGATCGATCTCTCCCAGCTAAGCGGGGGATACGTCGCTCCGAACGTCCCGGACCCTACCATCGTTACGCCCTCCGATGCCCATTGGATGGTCACTGTCAACCACGAAGTCGGCCACGACGTCGTGGACCTCAAGGGTGCTCTCGGTATCGTCCGTCCGGTCGTTGGCATCGTCACCTACGAGGCGATGGCGAGATGCCTCGGCTGGCCGGACAAAGAGATCGGCTATGCCGACGTCATCGCCCTGCGGAATGACCCGCGGGGCTGGGCCAGCCACCCCGATTGTGCCAGGGCCGAGTGGGGGCAGCAGCCCCTGGTGGCCTTCACCGACCCCACGACCTCCAGCACTGGCCGCAGCCTTCTCTTTGGCCTCTACTCCATCGCCGCAGGCAAACCGCCGGAGGAACTCACCCCCGACGACGTGAGCGATCCGGCGGTGGTTGCCTATGTGAAGCAGTTCCAGGGCCTAGTGGACCACTACCTAATCGGCACCACCGTCTTGAACACGAAGGTGCACCAAGGCCCCCGGTATGGCCACTTCTTCATCATGCCCGAGGACAACCTGATTCACCTGTATGATGGGACCGAGCGCGCCTTCGTGAACGGGAAGAGGGTCACTCCACCACCCATCGCGCAGGGGTCTATGGTCATGATCTACCCCAAGGAAGGCTCCATGCCCCGCGGCAACTGCGCTTGCATCGTGCAGGCCGACTGGGTGACCCAGGAGCAGGTAGAGGCAGCACAGAAGTGGATCGCCTTCATCCGAGAAGACCAGCAGCAACGAGCCTTCATGGCAGCGGGATTCCGGCCAGGAACAGACATCTCCCTCAAAGACCCCTCCAGCAAGATCAACGGCGAGTTCGGGTTGGACCCGACGAAACCGACAGTGTGGCTCTATCCTTCGCTAATTCAGCCTGCCGTCGCCGCTGCCATTGACGACTCCTGGGAGTTGGTGAAGAGGCCGGGCATCGTGACCTTTGTTGTGGACACCTCAGGCTCCATGTTGGGTACCAAGATTGAGCAGGCCAGGGATGGACTGGTTCGGGCCCTGGATAACATGGCAAAGAACAACCAGGTGGGGCTCCTTACGTTCAGCAACACCGTGAACACACGCATCGCCGTTGCCCCGTTGGTGGAGAGCCGTTTCGCCATCGCCGACGTCGTCCACAAGATGGGTGCGGACGGCGGGACCGCGCTTTACGACGCTATCAGTGCGGGTATTGAGATGACGGATGGGGCGGAAGGTGAGGCAGACGCCATTCGTGCTGTGGTAGTCCTAACCGACGGTCGCGCCAACCGGGGCCAGACGAAGCTGCATGACCTTATCCAGATGAGCTCTCGTGATGAGGTCCCGATTCCGGTATTCGGGGGGTTGGAAAACGAAACGTCGGCGGTGGCAGTAGACGGCAGGCCCATTGATAAGGCAAGCATTGTAGGCGACGAATTGGCCGTCAAGACCACACATCCCATCCAGGTCTTCTTCATCGGAATCGGCGACGCAGACCTTGACATCGGCAGGATCCTTTCCCAGGCCACCGGAGCGGAGTTCCAGGGCGCAACGGAAGATGACCTGGCCAATGTCCTGGAGGAGTTCAGCAAGTACTTCTAGGCACAGCCCTGCGAAGGGAGTGAGACGATGCGTGCGGTACTCTTTCATCCACTCGGACTCACGCTGCTGAGCGCCAGTCTTCTGCTGGCAGGGGCGATGCGGTTCCTTCCGTGGCTCGACCGCTGGGTATCGCAAGCGCTTTGGATCCTGTTCTGGGGTCTCCTGGCTTACACCGCCTCCATAGTCGCCCTCCTCTGGTCCGGCGCAGGACTAGAGGAGTTGTCCTCCACCGGCCAGTCGGCGGAGGCAAACCTGTCCGAAGCGGCCATCAAGAAGCGGCTGCGTTTGGAGGCCGTCCAGCACCCCGCTACCCTGTTGCCCCTGGGCGTGGCCGTGACCTCGGCCAGCTACCTCTTGCTGATCGCGCCGAGCGGCGGCAGCCTCTGGGCTGCGATGGTGTTCGGCCTATCGGGTGTAGCTGCTGCAGGTTCGTTTCTCTGGCGCTATGCCTTCCGGTACGCGGAGCAGTACGCAAGAAGGGTCCAGAAGGTGATGGCCGCGCTAGAGAGGGAGCAGGCGAGCTTGGCGCAAGCAGAGGTGGAGGGACTGCGAGAGAGGCTCAAGGCGGGCCTCGCCGACATGGAGTCAGCCCATGGGCAAGAAGCCTTGAGAGGGCTAGAGGAGGAGTTCCACAAGCTGCAAGCGGTCTTCGAGCGCCGGATGGATACCGATCCTCTCGCCATCGTGCAAGTTCCCGCCTTGGCCACAGAGACCTACCGTCGCGGCCTGAGCGTCCTGGCCTACGCCCTGGACCTCATGAGCGCAGGCCTCGGACCGAACAGGAATCGGCTTCAGGCCGAAATAGCGAAGCTCGACAGGGAGGTTAAGTCCTCGAGGGCGGACGAAAGTCAAAGGGCGAGGATGGAGGTTCTGGAAGAGAGGCTGGCCTCTCACAAGCAGCGCCTGGCCATGCTGGACCAGCTTCAGGTGCACGTAGACCAACTCCTGAACCAGGCGCACCGGTGCGAGGCCTCCCTCCATAGCGCTCGTATAGAGCTCGCCTTGCTCAGGGCTGGCGCCTCCAAGACGAGCGTGGACTCGGTGATCGCGGCCTTGAAGGAGACCATCCGGCGGGCGAAGGAGGTCCAAGATGAGCTAACGCGACTAGGTTTCTAGAGGCGAACCAGTTTGGATATAGGAAAGGAGGAACGTCATGGCAGCAGAAGAAATCCGGGGACCAATTGAGGATACACCGGCCGTTCCTGGCACTGAGCCCAAAGGGTTGACGGTGGCAAGGAAGGAACCACCGGCTCCTAAAGGCGTATCGGATGAGGAGGTAAAGGAGCTGAAGGCCCGGGCCCAGGAGGTGGCGCGCCAACTAGAAGAGGCCAGCGGCAGCAAGGGAATGGAGGTCATAGACACCATCACCAGCGTGGGGATGCAAGCCCAGAGGCATGCGGCCTCGGAGCTGGTGCTGCTTAGGGCCCGGGTAGGGGACACGCTGACCAAGGAAGGCGCCTCGGACCGTCTGACCAGTGACCTGGTGGAGTTGCGCCTGGCCCTGAAACAGATCAACCCCCACGAGTTGAGCCAGACAGGCCTGCTCCAGCGGTTGTTGGACATCCTCCCCTTCCGTGACAGACTGCTGAGAATCCTGGAGAAGATCGCTGTCCACTATGAACCGGTGTCCCAGCAGGTTGTGATCATAGAAACCAGGCTCCGAGAAGGGCGGATGATGCTCACCCGGGACAACGTAGAGCTGCGGAAGATGTACGAGCAGGTGGAGTCTCAGCAGCTACCTATCCAGAAGAACGCATACCTGGGCGAACTGCTGATGCAGGAACTTGATGAGCTGATGGAGCGAACCGAAGACCCTCACAAGAAGGAGAGGGTCCAGAGCGCTCTCTACGATGTCTCCATGCGGGTCCAGGACCTTCGCACCATGGAGGAGGTGCACACCCAATTCTTTGTCAGCATTGAGATGACAAGGCAAAACAACACTCGCCTGGGGCAGGCAGTGGAGCGCACCCTCACCGTGGCTACCAACGTGGTAATGGTGGGACTGGCCATTCAGGTAGCCCTTGCCCGGCAGAGGAGGGTCCTGGAAGCCACGCAGCGCACGCGGGAGTTTCTGGGCGAGATGATCGTGGCGAACGCTGAGGCCGTCAAACGGCATACTCAGGAGATTGGCGACGTCTATAAAGAACCGGTCGTCGCCCTGGAGAAGATCACCCAGGCCCACAACGCCCTGATGGAAGCCATGGACATGGCCGACCGGCTCAAGCAGGAGGGCCTAGTGTCAGCCCGGGAAAATATCGTCAGGCTGAGTCAACTTGCGGGGGAGTTGGAGCAGCGTTTTGAGGGCATGCGGGAGCTACCGGAAGGGAAATCCCTGGAGGCATGAGGGTCAGGCGAGGCGTCGCTCTTTCAGCCCTACTGGGTGGGCTCCGTTGGCGCTGTCGCAGCTACCGCCGCCGGGCGCCACCGGCCCAGGGTGGCAAGCGTGTGGGACGACAACCTGAATGTGGTGGCAATGTCGCTGGCGGTGATGGGGGTGTTGGCCAAGAGCAGCGTGTGAGGGCCAGTTCATGTAATATGATAGTACCTAACATCCTTTTCGTAGGGACGTTCTCATGCCACGCAACTACTGGATGCTGGTCATCACACCGCCTAACTTCGCCGTCACCCGACAGCAGGGCTACACGGTCCAGGGCTTCTCCACGGTCAACCGCAAGAAGGTGGAGCGCATGGAGATAGGCGACCGCCTGCTCTACTACGTCTCCGGCGTACAGCGCTTTCCCGCCTCGGCCACCATCACCTCCACCTTCTTTGTGGACCAGACGCCCCTGTGGAGGTCACACCGCCCGGAAGAGGCCTTCGCCCACCGCGTGCGCATCAAGGCAGAGGCGGTGATAGAAGAGGAGGCCGATTACATAGACGCGCGGGACATTGCGCCAAGCATGGAGTACGTGAAGAGGTGGATCCCCGAGCAGTGGCCCCTGGCCTTCTTCGGCGAGCTGCACCTGATCCCCCGCAAGGACTTCTCCCTCATTGAAGACGAGCTGAACAAGATTGTTGGCCGTTACCGCCGTGGCCTCGCGGCGGTGTAGGTGTTTGGGAAGCGAAGCTGGCGACTGGCTGAGAGGGAAGCGGCGCTCTCTCGGCTGATGTACCCCACCCCAGGAATTGGAGTGAACTCTGGGCCGCCTTCGGCGGCCCAGAGTTCACTTCTTCACTTGGTACGTACTGTTGGTCTATGGTGCGTTTGTCGCTTGCAGCCTTCAAAGGCTCGGAGTAGCATCCAAGCACTATGCTCAAAAGGCTTGGACTGGCGTTACCGGCACCGGCCCTGTGGCTTGTCTCCATGGCCCTTCCAGCGCTGTTCATATCCGATTCCTGCGGCGGGAGCACAGTACAAGGCCACGAGGCGGCCTTTTTCTCTGTAGAAGTGTTCGTCGTCTCACAAGGTACTGAGTTCGAGGCATACGCTCCGTACGTCCGTACTGCGTTTCTTGGGCTAACGGTCCTGGTGTTGGCCGGAATCGCATTTGCCTTCCGCCGCCGCTATTGGGCCGCCGCACTCCTCGGCGCTCTGGGGCTGCTGGCCGCCGCCGTCAGTGTCTATTTCATGCCGCGAGATGGGAGTTTCTTTTCTGCCCTCGTTGGGGTGTACTTATTCTTTTTCACTGGCAGCTTGCCGAATATTCTGATCCTGGAAGGCAGCGCAGCGGCGTTCTTTTCCTGGTACAGAGCCGCAGCAATTTGCGGCGGCATGGCGCTTCTCGGTGCCATCGGTGCGGGTGTCTGGATTGCACCAGGCGAGAGCCATCTTCTACTGGGCTACTGGGTGTGGACGGCCAGCTTCCTTGTGTTGTTGCTGGCTGCGCTCTGGGAGGTCAGTCCAGGCTTCCCTGAACGCATGTTGCGCAGAGTCAAGAAGCCGACGACAGCCGTGGAAGAGGGAGGCCCTATCACACGCCCATGACGCCGCGCTTGAGGCCGAGGATGTAGTCCATCTGGGCCTGATGCTGGGCCTCGTGGTGGGAGGCGATGTAGAGGTAGTTGGCGTAGGTCGCGTTGGGACGGTCGGGCAAGGGGGTGTTGATCCTGGCCAGGTCAAAGGCTTTGATGACCTCAATGGCTTTCTCTTGCGCCCGCGCGCCGTAGGCCAGCAGCTCGTCCTTGGGCGGGACGGGCCACGCGGCGACCTGCTGGGGCGTCCAGGAGTTGCCCGTCTCGCTGAACCACGGCTCAGGCGCGCCGGGATGAGGTTGGGGCATGTTCCACCGCCTGTTCCATCCCTCCGCTTTCCAGACGTCCTCTGCTCCGTTTCCAAGCCAGGCGTGAATGTACCGGTCCTGGGTGCGGATAGAGTGAAAGAGCAAAAAGCCGACGGTGTTGGCGAAGCTGGCGGGCTTCCACGCCAGGTCATGCTGGGTCAGGTCTTTGACGGTGTTCAGCGTGGCGTTGCGCGTCCTGATAACGGAAGCGATGACGAAGTCTCGGATGTCCATGAAGGCTCCTCTAGTGTCCTGTAACTGAACTACCTTTACGAATGGTCATTGCGAGGAGTCCTTCCCTGGAAGGACGACGAAGCAATCTGGAGGAGAGGTGACCCCGCCGCCAGATTGCCACGTCCGCCTGGGGCGGACTCGCAATGACATTCTCTATGAACTTCAGTTGGTAGGGTGACGCATGCGTCGCCCTACCCCTGGCTTCTCGCAGGGGACGGCGCTGTCCGGGAGGAGCGAAGCTCCTCGCGAGGGCCTTCCTCCACGTAATAGTTATGCTCCAGCAGCTGCTGAATGCGTGCCATCTCACCGGGCGTCAGGTCTGGGGCGTCGCAAGCGGCGGTGTACTCCTTCAGGTCCGCCTGGCTGGTGATGTTGGGCAGCACGGCGGATACGGCCGGCTGGGCCATGCAGAACTTGATGGCGGCCTGGGCCAGAGTCCGGCCGGTCCCCTGGGCCAGGAACAGCAGGTGCTTGCGCTTCTCCATGGCCTGGCGCAGCCACTGGGCGCGGCGCAGGGCGCGGTGGTCGCCCGGCTCAAAGGTGGGTGGCTCCAGGTACTTGTCGGTCAGGATCTCCGAGGCATGGGGGACGCGGGCCAGGAGGCCGCTGCCTTCCTGTTGGGCCACGGGGAAAAAGGCGCGGCCCGGGTCGGGCTCCAGCAGGCTGTAGATAAGCTGGACCGAGGGGACGCGCCGCTCTTGCATGGCGGCGATGCCCTCCTCTAGCCAGCCGAGGTCCGGCCCCAGGGCCACGCCGTAGTAACGTATTTTCCCTTCCCGCACCATGTCCTCCAGGGTAGTGAAGATGTCGTCGCTGCGGACATGCTCCATGCGCGGGTTGTGGAGCTGGTACAGGTCAATGTAGTCGGTTTTTAGGCGGCGCAGGCTCTGCTCGCAGGCGTAGCGGATGAACTGGGGGGTGAAGTTCTGGGGCCGCTCCCGGTGGCCTTCACGGGCCTGGAAGGAGTAGAAGTCGTAGCCGAACTTGGTGGCGATGATGATCTCGCCCCGCTTCTTGGGGAAGGCCCTCGCCAGGATGGTCTCGCCCAGGCCCTCGCTATAGGTGTCGGCGGTGTCATAGAAGGTGACGCCCTCCCCTAGCGCCTTCTGGAGCAGCTCCGCGCCCTCCGCCTCGGTCATTTTCCCCCACCAGCCGGTGCTCACGGTCCAAACGCCAAAGGCCACCTCTGAGACGTTGAGTTCCGTGGGGCCAAGCTTGCGGTACTTCAAGGGGCTGCCTCTCTGTCTTTCAAGAAGGCCCCAGAGGGGCCTTCCTCTCCGGGAGTGGTGAGGGTGCACCAAGCATTATACAGGGGTACGGGCATACGGGCATACGGGCATACGGGCGCGGCGGCGTCTCCTGGGCATTGACAGCAGCCTGCGCAGCCAGCAAGATACACCGAGCATGAAGAAGAGGGAGGCCCCGCTGGGGCCTCCTTGAAAGCAAGAGAAGGCGGCTCCCTTGTTCAGGCGAATGCTACGGGCTGCGCGGCTTGACCCGATGCTGTATGCGGAGGTTAAGGACGATCCGGCGGCGACGGTGCAGGCCGGGGCGATCCTCCTTTTGGTGAGCATTGCCTTGGCTTTGCCGGGCGTTTCTACCTACCTGAGCGACCGCAACCCGGTCCTGGTGTTCCTGTGGAGCCTGCTGTTCAATTTCACGGGATGGATGCTCTTTGCCTTGCTAGCCTATCTCCCTATGCATTACCTGGTGCGGAGGGAGGAGGGCTTTCTCGTATACTTGCGCTCGGTTGGCTTTGCCCAGGCGCCAGGCGTCTTCAACATGTTGCTATCCTTGGGAGAGTTCTGGGCCTTGCTGGCGAACACCATCGTGCTGCTTTGGATTCTGGCGTGTGTCATCATAGCCTACTCCCAGACCATGCGTGTCTCCATACTGGCGATGTTCCCTCTGGCGGTCATGGGCATGTTCCTTGGCGTGTTGGTCAGAGACATGTACTCCCGAATCCTTCTGGGGACGTGATGCCCAGCCTGCGCAACATACTGGTGGAGCCAGAGGCCAAGGTGCGGTGGCAGCCTGCCCTGCGGCGTACTGGCAGAGTTATGAAAAATCGTTGTGATGCGCCGTTGGCGCATCACAACGATTCAAATTCATCTTCTCCCCCTTCCACCAGGGTAGGGTGCACCCAAGGCCTGTTTTCATCCCCGATTGTGGTGGCCGCAACGCCATAAGCAACTGCTAGCTGTGCAGGCCCACCAAACGTAGAAGGTTGCGGCTGGTAGCCTCCGCCACCTCCTCTACCGAAACGCCTTTCAGCTCAGCCAGCTTCTGGGCCACCAGCGCCACGTCCTTTGGCTCCGTCCAGTCGGCGCGGCTGGGTTTGTA
This sequence comes from Chloroflexota bacterium, assembly GCA_016179765.1. Classification (GTDB taxonomy): domain Bacteria; phylum Chloroflexota; class Dehalococcoidia; order Lucifugimonadales; family JACPCL1; genus JACPCL1. The sequence goes on along the minus strand of JACPCL010000033.1, from coordinate 19,246 downwards.
GGGCTGGGGGGAGGCGTCGGTCTCCAGGACGATGTTCGCCAGGGGGAGCTTCTGGGCGATTGCCCACTGGTGAGGTTGGCGCAGCAGCGGCTTGGCGAAGGAGATAAAGGAGCCGGCGTCAATGGCCCTGCGCGCCGTAGCCTCGTCGGCCTGGAAGTAGTGCATCACGCCGCCCACCTCTTCGGCGTGCTCCTCCCGGAGGATGCGGAGGGTCTCTGGGTGCTGGCCCGCCGTGTTGGGTTCCGTTACCTGGGAATGCCACACCAGGGGCAGCCGGAGACGGCGGGCCAGGCGTATCTGCTCTCGGAAGGCCTGCTCCTGCCACTGCCGGTTCGGGGCGTTGGGCAGATAGTCCATACCCGTCTCGCTCCAGACGACAACCCTGGGGCTGCGGGCCAGCCGCTCCAGGGCCTCCAGCTCGCTGTCTTTGAGGAACCCCCGAACGCGGTTGGGGTGGATGCCCACGCCGGCATAGACGGAGGTGAAGCTGCTGGCAAGCTCAATGCACCGCCGGGAGGTTTCCAAAGTTGTCCCTGCTGTTATAATAGTCTTTACGTTTGCCCCTTCGGCGCGCCGAATCACGTCGTAGGACTCCTGGGCCTCATAGGAGGCGAGATGCACATGACAGTCGCAAAGCACCATCGGCATGTTTCCAAGACCTCCTTTTCCCCGTTGTAGGTCTGCTCGTGCAAAGGTATCCTACGCAAGCCCCTCAAGACAAGCCCTCTCCCCCGGTGTACCGGCGGCCCTCCCGGATAAGGTTCCTGCGGAAATCCGGCAAGACCTGGGTCACCCTACAGATAGCAGGAGGGGTGGTCCTTGCCCTCTTGCTGGGATGGCTGTTGGTCAAGGGGCTGCAATGGGGCGAGTTCCTGCGCTACTTCCGCCACTTTCCCGTTGATACCTTCATCGCCGCCCTGGCGGCCTTCATGGCGGCGACCCTCTTGCGCACCTGGCGATGGTACATCCTTTTCACCAAGGAGCGCCTCAGCTTCTTCCGTCTCTTTCTGATTCAGAACGCCGGCATTGGCTTAAACAACCTTTCTCCCATCCGGGTGGTCAGCGATCCGCTTCAGCTTGCACTTGTCACCCGGCGCGGCGGCGTCAGCGCCGCCACGGGCCTGGCCACCCTGGCGATGGCAAGAATCATGGACGTCTTTGTAACTGCGGCGCTCATGGGCATTGGCGTCATCCTCCTGCCCCAGTTCCGCGGCTTCACCATCCAGCTCTTCGGCGCGGTGGCCTTTGCCTTCGCCAGCGTCATCATCTTCCTACTGATAGCCCGGGGCATGGACTTCGTGCCTGGCGTGAAACGCTTCCCCTTTGTGCGAACGGCTATAGCCGCTGCCAGGAGCATGGGCAAGTCACCGCTGCGCCTTGCCCTCTCCTTCCTGGGCACCTTGGGTTACTGGGCCCTCATTGGACTGAGCGGCTGGATCACCGCGAACGCCCTGGATATTGACGTCGGCGTGGCCGCAGTGGTGGTTCTTTTTCTGGGCAGCGTCTTCATCGTGTCGGCGGTGCCCTCTCCCCCCGGGGGCGCCGTCACCTTTGAGGCTACCGTGGTCTATACCCTCAGGCTCTTTGGCGTCACCGGCGAGCCTGCCCTCGCCTTCGCCATCATCATGCACATTATCATGTTCGCCCCCTCCACCGTCATAGCCCTTCTGGTGCTGCCAGGGGAAGGCATCAAGATGTTCGGCAGGCGAGATCCCACCATCATTGAGGACAGGAGCGGGAAAGAGGTGGTCTAATGATGGTGAAGATGGGCGCAAAACGATAAACGATGCATCATGCGTCTGTAGGATGCGGCTTCATGCCCTCTCAGGTGGAGGGTGGTCGGGGCCGCACAAGGCCCAGGGCCCCCAAGCAATGCCTTTCCTCGCTCTCCTGCTCGTGACCCTGCTGGCGGCCTGCACCTCCCCAACGCCGACACCTACCCCGATGCTGACGCCCACCCCTACGGCGACGCCCACGCCTGCCGCCGGGCCGTCTCCCTCTGTCTCACCGCAGCCGGCAAAGGGCAGCGCCACTCTGGTGGCGCCTGGCGCGCCAGAACACCTGGACGTGCATCAATCAGCCTCAGAGATGCTCCTCTCCTTTGGGCCGGGCATCGCCTACAGCCGCCTGCTGCGCCTGAAGAGCGGCCCAGAGGTGGAGCCGCCCAGCCTGGAGGTAGAGTGCGACCTGTGTGAACGCTGGGAGCATCCCGCACCCACCACCTACCTCTTTCACCTGCGGCCTGGCGTCCGCTGGCATGATGCGCCGCCGCTCAACGGACGTGAGCTGACGGCGCAGGACGTTGTCTACAGCCTGGAGCGCCTGCGCACCCCGGGCTGGCCCGGCGCAACGCTGCTGCAAGCGGTAGCGTCAGTCCAGGCGACGGATACACGCACCGTTGAAGTGACCCTCCGCTACCCTGACGCCGATATGCTGCTTGGCCTGGCCCACGGTCAGAGCAAGATTGTGGCGCCAGAAGCGGTGGCCCAGCGCGGCGACCTGAAGAGTGGCCCCACCATCGGCACAGGGCCATGGGTCGTGGAAGTGTCGGGGGCAGAAGGCTCCCGCTACCGCGCCAACCCGGCCTATTTTGAGCCTGGCCTCCCAGGGCTGGAGACCCTGCGCATCACCGCCGCGTCAGATGCTTCAACGCGTCTTGCCCTGGTGCTCACCGGCCGCGCGGACATCACCGTCCTGGACGACAACGCGTGGACCAACCTCCTTGGGGCCTCCGGGGCGCAGGTGCGCCGCGCCTCTTTCCCCCAGCCAGGCACGGGGATGCTCCTGGGACTGAAGACGGACAGGCCTCCCTTTGACCGGCGGGAGGTGCGCCAGGCGCTCTTTCTGAGCCTTGACCCCTGGAAGGCCCTCCTGACCCCAGGCTGGGAGGGGAGAGGAGGAGTGGAAGTGGGAATGCCGCTCGCCGCTCCTCCATGGCGCCTCGCCCCAGAAGAGATGGGGCGCTATTTCAACGACACGCCCAAGGCCATTGACCTGCTGGCCCTGGCCCAGGCTCAGACGCCGGTGGAGTTCACGCTGTCGTTGGCGGACTTCGGCGACAAGTACCTGGCCCTGGGGGATGCCTACGCAGCCATGATGCGCGGGGCCGGCTTTTCACCCCGGCTGGAGCCCCTGAACCCGCGCCAGTACGCCCAGCAGGTGTGGAGCGGGAGGGATTTCCAGGCGTTCCTTGGCCCCATGCCGCCAGTCTATTCTCCCAACGACTTCCTCCTGAGCATGGCCCACAGCCAGGGGCGGTACGCCATTACGGGCTACGCCGACCTGGACATGGACAGGCGTATCCTTGAGCAGTCCGGCGCAGACGATGGCCGGGAAGAGCTGGTGCGAGGGGTGCAGCGTCGGATGCTAGAGGAGGCGTTCCTCTTCATGCCGGCGTCGGGCGCCAGCCTGTGGGTATGGGCAGAGCGTGTCAGAGGCTTTGCCCCGAACTTTGCGGCGTCGGACTATTTCCACTGGGCGAAGATACGAGTGCTCCCCTGACCCGTGCGCCCCCTCAACGAAAGCCGGGGGACGCCGAAGCCAAACCTAGCGCGTATGGTCGTCAAACAAATACTTGTGCTTTGGCGGGCAGGACTTTACCCCCTATCCCTCCTTCCCCCGCAAGGGGGGAAACTCTCCCTAGTTGACAAGAAAGCTTATTTTGTTAATGACCATTAGCGCCAGGAGCGGCTACGAACACCCAGGAGCAAAGGGTGCGCAGCAACCCACCACCTTGACACCCACCACCCCTGACGGTTAATCTGGAACTACCAACAGTCCAGCCAGGAGCACCTAAGGACCGCCCTGGCGACACAAAACGAAAGGACGGCACAGGCCATGGACATCATCGTGGCCGTCCTCGTGGCGTTGGGACTGGGGACAGCAGGTGGGTTCTTTGTTCGCGTCATAATCGCCCAGCGAGGCCAAAAGGCCGCCCAAAACAGAACTTCAGCCATCATTGCCCAGGGGGAGGAGGCCAAGAAGAGGCTGCTCCTGGAGGGGCAGGAGGAGGCGCTGAAGCTGCGCACCGCGGCCGAGCAAGAGTTGAGAGACCGCCGCACGGAGCTCCAACGGCAGGAGCGGCGGCTGAGTCACCGGGACGAACAACTCCTACGTCGCAACGAAGCCCTGGAAAGGCGGGAGCGGGCATCGGTCCAGAAAGAGCAAGACCTGGAGGTCAAAGAGGCTCAGCTGGAAGAGTTCAAAGGCAAGCAACAGGCGCAGCTTGAGGCGATCTCTGGTCTCTCCGTGAACGATGCCAAAGAGCTGCTCATGCGCAGGGCTGAGGAGGAGATCCAGTACGAGTTGGCCCGCCGCTACCGGGATATGGAGGAGCAGGCCAAGGAGGAAGCGGACCAGAAGGCCCGCAGGATCGTCACCCTCTCCATACAACGCCTCGCCTCAGACGTCGTTTCCGAGACCACCACCGCTGTTGTCCCCCTTCCCAATGATGAGATGAAAGGCCGTCTCATCGGCCGCGAAGGACGGAATATCCGAGCTATCGAAGCCGCCACCGGGGTTGACCTGATTGTTGACGACACCCCAGAGGCGGTCACTATCTCCTGTTTTGACCCCATTCGCAGGGAGGTGGCAAGGCGAGCCCTCACCTACCTCATCCAGGACGGCAGGGTCCAGCCCGCCCGCATTGAGGATACGGTAAAGAAGGCGCAGAAAGAGGTGGATGACACCATCTGGAAAGAGGGCGAACGCGCCATCTTTGAGACCGGCATCCGCGGCATGAACCCAGAGCTCGTCAAGCTCCTGGGACGCCTCAAGTACCGCTACAGCTATGGCGAGAACATCCTCCAGCACAGCATTGAGGTCTCCCTTCTCTCTGGCATGATAGCGGCAGAGGTGGGCGCCAACGTTGAAATCGCCAAGACCGGCGGCCTCCTGCACGACATCGGCAAGGCCCTCACCCATGAGGTGGAAGGCACGCACGCCGAAATTGGCGCGGACGTGGCCCGCAAGTACGGCATCACCGAACCCATCTGGCGCGCCATCATGGAGCACCATGATGAGCAGATGGGCTCCGTAGAGGCCTTCCTGGTGGCCGCCGCCGACGCCATCAGCGCCGCCCGCCCAGGGGCTCGCCGCGACACCCTAGAGCATTATGTCAAGCGTCTGGAAGCCCTGGAGGCTGTCGCCAACGCCTTCCCCGGCATTGAAAAGAGTTTTGCCATCCAGGCAGGGCGGGAGGTCCGCATCATGGTCAAACCGGAGGTGGTGGACGACGTCGCCGCCGCCAACCTGGCCCGCAACATCGTCAAGAAGATAGAGGACACCCTGGTCTACCCAGGCCAGATCAAGGTCATCGTCATCCGGGAGACTCGCAACGTAGAGTACGCCAAATAGCCCAGGGGTAGAAGCAAAAGAGTCCCGACTATGTCGGGACTCTTTTGCTTTCTCTAAGGCTACGGGTGGAATCACGCAGCTACATAGCTCTCCACCTTGAGAGTCGCCTGGGCAGCAATGGGGTCAACATGGCGGCCCCGGTGAAGCAGGATAGCCCCTGCGCTCATGACTACCGCACTCATTAGTCAGTGCGCCAACCGTCCCGCTCAAGGGGGTTAAGCTCAGCAATACCGGCATTATTTCTGGGTAAGGGGTTGGTTAATGGACTGGTTAGTGTACCTTTGGGATGATATACTGCAAAAGTGCAGCCTAATCAAGAGTTATGCGGCAATGACTCGTGAAGCCTCACCGACACTATGAAGCAATCTATCATCCATGTGGCGCTCGTTGTCCGTGAATACGACGAAGCCATCGACTTCTTCCGCGACAAGCTTCATTTCGAGCTGATTGAAGACACCTATCAGCCTGAACAAGACAAACGTTGGGTCGTCGTGGCTCCACCGCGATCAGCCGGAACGAACCTTCTCCTAGCTCGAGCATCAACACCGGAGCAAGAGGCACATGTCGGCAGCCAGACTGGCGGGCGGGTCTTCCTATTTCTTAGGACGGATGACTTTCGCCGTGACTATGAAGAGATGCTCGCGAGAGGTATCAAGTTTGTGAGGGAGCCGAAAAGCGAGTCGTACGGGACGGTTGCTGTCTTCGAAGATTTGTACGGAAATCTGTGGGACCTGATCGAGCCGAGTGATCGCGGAATTGGACAGCGCACTTAGTGCCGCATAACAATGCGCCACAGCGGACGCAGCTCCAGCGCGAGAATAGGATGAAGTAGCGTTGCTGCGCCGCTGAGCTCAAAGCCGTTATGTCTTCATGGTTACTGGCATGAACGATTCGGAATTCGCGTTGGACCTGTCTGCGAGGCTCTGCCAGCGGGTATCACTCATTCCCGACAATTATGCCCTAGTTGCAGGTTTCGTCCGGCTTGGGTAACCTCAGGTGAAGGTCGGCGCGCTGACATGGATCTAGTCAATTGCAGGCCAGGTAGCTTAAGGTGCCTCAAGCTTTCCAATACCTGCCGCTTCTAAGATACAAAAATGCGTACCGAGCTTAGGTAACCTCGGGGTCGGCAATACCTGTGGGGCATCAGCAGGGATTGGCAGGGTTGAGATGGGATAAGCTCGGCAATGCCTGCACCCTCGTTCAACAACTCCGGCAAATTCTCCAGGGTTTCCATACTCCACAACGACGTTAACTTGTCCATCTTTACGCGATACCTTCCCCGCCGCTTGCAAGAACGTTTCACGGAGCTTGCCCCTGGGATTGTCATAGACACTGTTCCTGTGGAACAGGGGTATTAACAAGCTAAGCTCGTCTCCTTAACCACGAGAGGACAAAGAGGACAAGACTGGAAAGCATGGCGCCGAGACCGCCCAGACCGAGAAAGAGCCCAAGATATCGAAACAACTCTAGTACTTCTAAGCCGGCCTCCCATTCTGCACCAAGGGGCGGCTGGAGGGCTCGTTGCTTCTCAAGAACAGGTAGAAACTCCTCCATCTCTTCTACAGCCTCTCCATACACACAAAGCCCCACCGCTGACGCTCCTAAACCTAAGATGAAGAGAAGCGTTCCCCACTGCCACATCCTCCGAAGATGTCCCGTTGCCCATATAAGAAAGACCAGGAAGAGTAATGCTAAAGTCACTGCGCCAACAAGGACCAGCATCCCTAGGGCTCCCAAACCCGCGTACTCCGACGGAACCTGCGGAACAAGGTTGACACCACAGGAAGGGAAGCGCAGTCCTAAAAGCCTAAACACGTCTGTGCTCCGCCGAACTCCTTGTCAGGGTTTTCTACTGTCCTCTATTAGGTAGACAACCCTGTTCTACTTCTCCCATCCGGTTATAGGGATCTTTTTCTGGCCTATCCGGGCTAGCCTTCCGATTTTGGGTAAGTGCTCATCGGGCTCCCGATTGCCCGAGCCGACGAGCAGCAGATCCCTCATCCTCTCATCCTTTGGACATTCCGAAAAGTTGCCTTGTCGTCTGATTGGTGCCATCCAGGCCTTTGCGGAGTTGCAGTTGCCCAACTGGGACAGGCAAATATACACTTTACGGTCAAGGACATCCCACTTTGACTTCGAGTCGGTGCGGATAGCCCTGAGCCAGAAGTACATGGTCACCCCCTCCCACGGCCAGGAAGATGAACTGAGTAGGAGGACCGGAGGCCTCTCTCATGACCACGTCGGGTGGATTACCGTCTAAAGTCACGGATCCATAGCCGCCTGGTCCAAACCAAAACACTGTCTTGATATGGCCATCAAATGCCTCAACCGATCTTACTCTAATTTCTAGAACGGGAGACGGTGTTGGAGTGGGAACACCGGGTGGAACAGGCGTGGGAGGCGGTAATGGCAAGACCTGACAAGACCGTAAGCCAGCGATGGCGGTTTCTGTCTGCCCAACAACCACGCGTTCGGTCCGGCTGACACCGCCTCCTGAAACATGCACTTGGTGCTCCCCCTTTTTCACGTTTCTGAAGATATGGGTGAATAGTAGAGTCCTGGTATTCCGCTTTACTTCGTCCGATGACCTGCCGTCCAGGGTCGCGCTCGGCTCTGCTGCAACAGGACCGAGTATGGCCACCGTCACAACGACCGTGTCTCCTAGGACGAAGATGTTGCCCAGAGCTGCCTCAGGCACAGGTCTAGGCGGCTGCGTTGGAGATGCCCCGATACCTAGTTGGGAAGCGGCCTCGTGGAGGCGCTCGGCAAGGGATGACACAGACGGCCCTATTCGATAAGCGGTGTCGTCAAAGCTGGCAACGCGGAAGAGCCACATAGACATCTGCCAAGCCAACGTTTCCTGAAGGGATTCCGGGCCTGGGTAACCTGTCCGTGTTTCGTGCACTGCAGGAAAGCCTTGGAAGCTCGCATTGACAGGCCCCAACGCGGTTTGGGCTTGCTGATCTGTCTCATACCTCGTTATCTCTACTGACCTGGAATGACCCGCGGCAGGCGACATGGATCCAGAGACCGTGTTGTTGATACAGAGGAACCTCCCTATATTCAGCGGGTTGGCGAACTCAGGCAGGGCTAGCTTGACAATCTTCGACTCCCGGTCAAGACCAGAGCACTCGTTTTCGGGGATAGTCGTCGGTGTAGGTGTGGCCGCAGCGGGGGTCAATTCAGACGCAGGAGAAGGGGTTACTGCGGGTGATGAGCACGCCGCCAGCAATGACGCGGTTACAAGCAGGATTAGATTCCGCCAGGTGAGTGCCATACACCAAGTATACGTGTTAGGAATTGAGCGAGGATAGGACGATCCAGGTTTAACCCGGTCCACCTTCCCAGACATGACTCAAATCCATACTCAGGCATGCTCTGCAGTCCCGCTCAAGGGGGTTAAGCTCGGCATGCGGCTTTCTCACGAAACACGCTCTTCCCCCTTGCTAGCACACACGATTCTCGAAACAGCCAAAGCTGTACCCCGCTAAAGGAAGGACAAGCGGGCCAGGCAGCCGCGCCCCCTTGCCTCGCCGGACTGCTGGCCTTCGTGCGCTGCGCACCACCGGTGCGCTGTATACTACAGCAGCAGCTATGGCAACACCGCAAAACCGCTTCGTCCTCCCCCTGGCCTGGATCAACCGGGATGGCAGGCTCATCATCCTCTCCCGGGCCGTCCGCACCTTTGCCCAGGGTGCGGTCTCCGTTATCCTGGCCATCTACCTTGACCGGCTGGGGTTCAGCCTGGTGCAGATTGGCGCGTTTATCAGCATCGGGTTGGTGGGGACGGCGGTCTACGCCTTGCTCGTGGGGCTGTTTGCCAGCCGCATCGGCCTGCGCCGGCTGCTGATGCTCTTCACCCTGGGCTCCGCCGTCATGGGCGTGACCCTGGCCTTTTCGGACAGTTTCCCCCTGCTGGCGCTGGCCGCCCTGATCACCAGCTTCAGCGCCTCGGGCGGGGGCAGCAGCGCCGCACAACCCCTGGAGCTCGCCAGCCTTCCTGAGACCGCGCCCTCCCACCGCCGGACGGACGTCTTTGCCATCTACGACATAGCGGCTACAGGGGCCACGGCCCTGGGCGCCCTGGCTGCCGGGTTGCCCCAGGCCCTTCAGGGCACCTTCGGCATGACGGACCTGGCCGCCATGCGGGTCATCTTCCTGGGCTACACCGCCCTCCACGTGGCGGCAGCCCTATGCTACCTCTTCGTCTCTGCCCGGGTGGAGATAGGGACATCAGGCCAGAGATGGACCAACCCGCTGAAGCTGCCCTCCCGGAAGATAATCTTTACCCTTTCGGCCCTCTTCAGTGTGGACCACTTTGCTGGCGGGCTGCTAGCCCAAAGCCTGGTGTCGTACTGGTTCTTCACCGAGTTCGGCGTGAAGCTGGGCTCCATCGCCTTTATCTTCTTCGCCTCCAACCTCCTGGCCGCCGCCTCACTGTGGGTAGCGGCCAAACTGGCCAACCGCATTGGCCTCATCAACACCATGGTGTTCAGCCACATCCCCTCCAGCGTATTGCTCATCCTCATGCCCCTTGCGCCCTTTGCCTGGCTGGCGGTAGGTCTGTGGCTGGCCCGCTCCTTCCTCGGACAGATGGACGTGCCAACGCGGCAATCGTATACCATGGCGGTGGTTGCGCCGGAGGAGCGGGTGGCCATGGCCAGCACCAACGTCCTTACCCGCAGCTTGGTGGCGCCGGCCGGCCCCTCCGTGGCGACGTGGCTGTGGAGCGCCGCCTCCGCCAGCCTGCCCTTCATCGCTACGGGCATCCTGAAGATAGCCTACGACCTGTCCCTTTGGGTCATGTTCCGAAAGGTCAAGACGCCGGAAGAAGAGCGTCGGGCAGAGGCATGGGCGGCCCGCCAGGGCAGAGTGCCACGAGCATAGCTGCTTGCTCCCTATGCCCGTATGTCCCTACGCCCGTCCCTCACACGTCCAGGCTCAGGACAATGGCGGCGTTGGCGACGGCGCAGAAGTCGTCGCCCCGGCCGCCGGGTATATCCAGGCCGCCTTTGACCACTTTGATATTCTTCTGGCGTCCATAGGGGAACATGTCCGCCACCGCCTGCTTGTTCACCTTGTTCGGCTCGGACACCCCTATGGTCACGTCCAGGATCAGGTCTGTCGCGCTCTTGCCCAGGGGTGCGGTAAACCCCAGGCTCACGTGCTGAAGGGCATTCTGTACCGCCCGCTGGGCCGCCTTGGTATAGTCACCACCGTGCAGGTCAGCCCCCCACCCCATCTCTAGTAGGCAACGTTGCACCGTCATGGTCGTCCTCCTTATGCGCTTGAATTAGCGAGGGGATTACATCACGGGCAGAGGCCCAGGTCAAGAGGGGAAGCCCGCTATGCTATACTGTGGCTTTGGAGGCGCAGGTTGAAGCGAAGGCATCTGATATCCATTACCGACCTCACCCCTGAAGAGGTGGGGGTAGTCATCCAGCGGGCCATGGCCATGAAGCAGGACGGCCACGGGAAACCCCTGGCGGGCAAAAGCGTCGCCATGCTCTTTGAGAAGCCCTCTCTGCGGACCAAAGTCAGCTTTGACGTGGGCATCCAGCAGCTTGGCGGCCACGCCCTCTACCTGGGCCGGGAGGAGGTGGGGCTGGGGGGCCGCGAGCCGGTGGCCGACGTCGTCCGCGTCCTCTCCCGCTATGTGGACGCCGTGGTCGCCCGCGTCTTCTCCCATCAGGTGCTGGAGGAGCTGGCGAAGCACGGCACGGTGCCCGTCATCAACGCCCTGTCGGACGCCGAGCACCCTTGCCAGGTCCTGGCCGACCTCCTCACCGTTCGGGAACACAAGGGCCGCTTGGAAGGCGTGACTATCGCCTTCATCGGCGATGGCAACAACGTCTCCGCCAGCCTGGCCCTGGGGGCGGTCTCCGTGGGCGCAAACTTCGTCATCGCATCGCCCAAGGGGTATGAGCTCCCCCAGTCCCTCATCGCCGAGGCCTGGCGCATCGCCTCCGCCACGGAAAGCTCCATCCGTCAGGTGCGCCGGCCCCAGGAGGCCGCCGCCGGCGCCGATGTGGTGTACACCGACGTCTGGGCGAGCATGGGCGACGAGGCGGAGCTGGCGGCGCGCCGGAAGGCCTTCCAGGGCTACCAGGTGAACCCGGACCTGATGCGCCTGGCCAACCCAGACGCCATCTTCCTGCACGACCTGCCCGCCCATGGCGGCGAGGAGATCAGCGTGGGGATGCTGGAGCACCCCCAATCCGTCGTCTTTGACCAGGCGGAGAACCGCCTGCACGCCCAGAAGGCGGCCCTTGAGTTCCTGCTAGGGTAAGCCATTGCACTTCCTTAGAAACCGTCTACAATGGCTGCATTTACCCCAGCCTGATGGTCACTAACAAGACAACTTATCTTGCAAGTAGCGGACCGTTTCACCCCTACCTCAATCCTCCCCCGTCAAGGGGGAGGAAGCCACCTTCCCCCCTTGCGGGGGAAGGCAGGGATAGGGGGTTGACTCCTGCTTGCGGAAGCAAAAGTATTTGGCCAATAACCATAAGGCTGGGGCATCATGGCCCCTCCTCAGAGCTTGCCCTGAACGAAGCAAACTGGGGAGCCGAATGGGGACGGTGCTGCCAAGGTTTTTGAGAGAGTTCCTTAGCTATATGCTCCTGCACACCTTCCCCAACCGCCTCCTTCCCCTTGCCCTGATGCTGCTGACTTCCCTGGCCACCGGCGCATGTCAGGACGTGAGCGACTGGCTGGTGGGCAGGGGCGCGACCCCCCTTGCCACGGCGGCCCCTACGCCCCAGGTCCAGCAACCCGTTGCTCCCCACGTCAGCGCCGCGATCAAGGAGGGGCGGCTGTATCTAAAAGAGGCCCTGAATGGCGCCTCCCTCCTCTACGAGCCCTGGGTAGACTACCCCACGGTCCAGCAGGTCAAGGACACCTTCATGGCCACTCAGCAGGTGCAGAGCCAGGAGCTGGGGGTCGCTGAGTTGCCGCCCATAGACCTCTTTGTCACCTGGGAAAGCCCCTTCAATCTCTTTGCCGGCCAAAACCAGTTCCAGCACCCCTCCTGGCTGGCGGGGTTCGCCGTCTACGGTCTAGCCGAAGGCCGCGCCCTGGACGCCCGGGTCTACATCAACGCCCAGGCCAAGGGGCTGGTCCACAACACCGCCCACGAGCTGACCCACATTGCAGCCCCGGCCCTCCCTCAATGGCTCGGGGAGGGGGTGGCGGAGTACGTGGCTGTGCGGGTGGACCTCCTGATAGGCACAGATGAAACCGATGCCAGGACGTTACAGGCAAGGCTCAAGGTGCGCCAAGCTGCGGAACAGGGGAGGCTGCTCATGCCCCAGGAGCTAGACGCCTTTCCGTGGGATTCACCGCCCGATTACACCACACTGGACCTGGCCTATGCGGAGGGATGGCAAATGGTGGAGTACGTAGCCGCAGCCTACGGCAGCCAGGTGTTGTCCCAACTGGTGGCCGGGTACGCCAAAGCCCCTGATGAGTCTTTGGCAACCTTTGAAACGGTCCTGAGCAGGCCAGCCCAGGAGGTGTGGCAGGCCTTCATGCAGCACGTCTTGGCGAACGTAAGCCCGGCAGAGCAGGTTGGCGATGCTCTCTGCCGCCTGACCTCTCAGGAGGCGGCGGAGGCGGACCTGACACGGGACTGGAACCAGTTCCTGGAACGATCAAATCGCCAGAACCCGGTCCAGGACACCCAGGAGTTCCTCCGGTTCGGACAGCGGTGGGCGCAGCTTTCGGTGGATGTGGCAGACACTGTGGCGCCGGGGGACGCCGGCCCCATCAAGGAGACCCTGTTCGCTAGTGTGCAGACCATGCAGCGGGCTATGGAGCTTCTGGCCCAGGGCAGCGCCGCCGCCGCCAACAGTAGCTTGTCCGCCGCCAACCAGGGACGCCTCTTGGCCCACGCCCAACTCCAGCGGGCCATACGGGAGCGCTCCGCCTGGCTCACCTGTGCAGCCCCGCTGCCGCCCTAGCCCCTGAACTGACCTCATCCCCTCTATCTCCCTCTCCCGATGCTGGGCTTTGAATCAAAAGAGAGGAAGGTGTGGGGACCGAGGTTTCCACAGGAGGCCTGGGGGATACCCCCAGGTTCAAACGTTCCCTTCTCCTGCAGGTGTTCAACCAGATAACCTAACCCCCTCTGGCTCCCCCTTCCCCTGGGGGAAGGGGGAGAAGATAGGTTTGAATCGATGTGATGCGCCGTTGGCGCATCACACCGATTCTTCAGATCATCGTCTCCCTCTCCCTATGGGAGAGGGAGACCGCAGGGGGAGAGGTTATGGACTCTGGGAGCAGCGTCCCGCATCGGGAAAGGGGAGAGCGAGAAGGTAAAGATGGGTGTTGCGGCTAGCCGCAACACCCATCTTTACCTTCATTCCTTCCTGGGGAGGGACAGGGTCGCCTTGCCGCCCACCATGCGGTCACCCTGGCCGGTCTCCAGGTAGACATCACACTCCACCAGGTTTTCTCCCGCTACCTGGTTCTTATCGGTGACCACGCCCACGATGCGCAGGGGTATGTTGTGCGGCACAAGCTGCCGGAACACCACGTCCAGCTTCTTGACAGAGCCACCATCGGCCCACTGGGTGAGCAGTTGCGACAGCAAGGCCATACTCATGATGCCGGGGACGATGGCCCCCGTCAGGCCCTCCTTGCGGGCCGCTTCATGGTCGGTGAAGCGGTTGGCGCTCCCCGTGCCCCACACCTCGCAAAACTCCCGCACAGAGGCGTCCGTGGCCGTTGTCTCAAGGGGACCGAGCTCCTCTCCCATCTCTACGTCGTCAAAGTAGCGGGGCATACCGGCTCCTCTCAATCCCTTCGTACGAAGGACTCCTGGACGCTGGCTACCAGCTCCCCATGCTGGTTGGTGAAGCTGGTCTCCCACACGATGAAGGCCATCGTGCCGGAACGCCCCGTTTTGGCGTACACCTCTTTCAGTCTGGTGGCGGCGCTCAGCGTATCGCCTGCATAGATGGGGGCGTGGGCCTCCAGGGCCTCGCCGGCGTGGAAGCTGGTGCGGCCAAAGGTGAGGCGTATGTCCGGCCGGCCCATGGCCCGCACGAACATGGCGCAGAAGGTGGGAGGCGCCAGAAGGCTCGGATGGCCGGCGGCTCTGGCGGCCTCCTCATCCGTGTGTACCGGCGCCCGCTCGGCGATGGCCTTGCAGTAGCGCAGGATATCCTCTTTGCGCACCTGGAAGGCGCCGGCGGGGTACTCCACCCCAAGCTGGCTGCGGTCAAAGTCTAGCTGTTGCTCAGTCGCCACGGTATCCTCCTGCTACGCTCAGAGCTTGTGAAAAAACGTTAGCAAGCGACGGGCCGCTGCCGCGGCCCTCGGGAAGGCGACAGCGGTGAGAGATTCTTCGCGAAGCGGAGCGCCATAGAAAGCTAAGGTCGCTTGACCACTTGGCTCTAGAATGACAGTTGCTGTCCCAATTGCCACGGCAGACCATTGCTTCACAAGCTCTCAATGCTCCTGGGGTTGGGGGCCTCTGGCCTCAACCAGGGGATTGGTGGTTGGTCTCCTCCAGGCGGACGGGGCGGAACTGCCCGGCGTAGAGGCCCTCTACCAGCTCCCCTTCGCTGTGGATAGCCCTGGGGAACTCCGTCATGCACGTAGCAATGGCGCTGACGAAGTGGGCATCGCTGCCGCCGATGCCCAGGAGCTTGCGCTGGTCGGCCAGTTCCTGGCCCCGCTCATTCTCACCTCGGCGGCTGCCGCCGTTAAGGTACTCCACAATCTCCACGCCGCTGAAGTCCGGGCCACCGTCAATGTACTCTATAAAGCCAATGCCGAAGCGGCCCGGATGGGCTGGCACGGCGATGGCCCCGCATTCCCTGGCATAACGCACCAGCTCCACCGCGTCCATCGCCACGTCCGCGAAGTTGACGGCCCTCAGCAGCCGGTCAGTGACGCCGTAGACCAGGAAGTGGCCATAACGGGTGTCCAACTCAGAGCCTTTCAGGACTACCACGCCGTACTGGCTGGCCAGGGAGGAGTAGTCATGCCCGGCGTCAAACTTGCGGTGCTCCGTCAGCACGATGCCATCCACCCGGTGTCCCCGCTTGCGCAGCACCTGCACCCATTTCAGGTACTGCTCCACCGTGGCCCGTGAGTCATCCGAGGACACGGAGTGGCAGTGCATGTCAATGAACATAGACAGGGCCACCTCCTGAGGTTGTATCTTAGCGGCAAAAGGGTGGGCAGGCAATGGCAGGGGGTCTGCTATACTCTACGGGTATTCTGGAGAAAGCTGAGGGCGACTTTTAAGGCGACGCCCCAACGTCTCAGCCCAGTATGCAGGCCGCTTTCAAGCTCCATCAGGTCCGTCTTCCGGGCATCGGTACTACCAGCTACACCGTAGCAGGGAGCGGCCCCCCCGTGCTCCTGATTCACGGCCTGGGCGCATCGCACGCCATCTGGCGACTGAACGTGCCCAGCCTGGCTAGCCTGGGCACCGTCTACGCCCCTGACCTGCCAGGCCACGGCGATTCAGCCAGACCCCGCGTGCCCTACACGCTGGACTTTGGGGTACGGTTCACCACCGCCTTCATGGACAGCGTGGGACTGCCCCGGGCCATCCTTGTGGGCAACTCCCTGGGAGGCCTGCTGGCCCTGGCGACCGCCGCCCGCCATCCGGACCGCGTGGCTGCTCTGGCCCTGGCCAGCCCTGCCGGCCTGGGCCGGGAGCTTGCCAGAGCCATGCGATGGGCCTCCGTGCCGGTAATTGGCCCTCTCCTGGCGGCGATGGAGATGCGGTTCGGCCCAGGTCTCCTGCCCAGCCTCGTCTATCGCCCGGAGACGCTTGACCCTGAAATAGCCGCCGAGATCCATCGCATGGCCTCCGCCCCCGGCGTGCGAGGCGTCGTCCTCAGCGCCCTTCGTCACGGCGTAGCCCTGGGCGGCCTCAGACCTTCTCTGGTGCAGATGGAAGGCTTCCGGCGCCTCTCCTGTCCAGTCCTGCTGGTGTGGGGAGAGGATGACCGCATCATCCCCGTGGCCCACGCCTACCGGGCCAGGGAGGCGCGCCCCGATACCCTGGTCTACGTCCTCCCGGAGTGCGGCCACCTTCCACAGATAGAGAAGACTGCGGAGTTCAACCAGCGGGTGTCCCATTTTCTAGAGCAGGTCTCTTCCAGCTCCGCCTCGCTGCGCCAGGCCAGCTCTGAGGGACGGGAGCGTCCCGTCCGATGACGCCGCAGCCCAAGGGCTCCCTTGTCCAAAGAGTGCTGAGATTAAGAGAGAAGATACGCTGGCGGGTTCCTACGCTGTACCTGCGACTTCTAGCCCTGACGGCCGTGGTGGCCGTTTCTGCCCTGGCCGTGGTGTACCAGAGCAACCTGGAGCATCTCAAAGGGGCGGGCTATCCGGCCATCTTCCTCATATCCCTTCTGGGCAACGCCTCGGTCATCCTGCCCGTGCCCGCCATCCTGGCCGTTTGCTCTGGCGGCGCGCTGCTCAATCCCCCCCTTGTAGGCGTTGTTGGCGGCCTGGGGCAGGCCCTGGGAGAGGTCACCGGCTACATGGCCGGGTTCAGTGGCAGGGGCCTGGCCCAGAGGAACGCCCTCTACGCGCGCATTCGTCCCTGGGTAGAGCGCCGTGGCTGGATCGTGGTCCTGCTCTTTGCCCTGGTGCCCAACCCTTTCTTTGACGTGGTGGGCCTGATCGCAGGCGCGTTGCACATGCCCTTCTGGCGGTTTTTTGCCGTCACCCTTCTTGGCAAGACCCTGCGCTCCATAGGCGTGGCTATGGCCTGCTCCCTGGGCTACGACCTCTTTTTCCTGGAAAAGTAACCCCAGCTTTTGACAGATTCATACCCCTTTGATACGATGGGACAGAGGCACCGGGGGTTCCCCACGGAGAATCCTTTGCCATTGAGAACAGCGCCGGGATCGCTTCTCAGGAGCAGCCGAATAGAAGAACTACTCAACACTTCGCCTACACGCCGCGGGGGAGTGCGGAGGAGGAGGGCCTATGGTTTCGCACCCTAACGTGAGGTTACTGGGCGCTGTTGCCCTGGGCGGCGCAGGCTGGGGAGTGGGGACGCTTGCCGCTACCTTCTGGGACGCCGCGCCCCCCTCCCTCGGAGGCCTCGCAGGCGCAGGTGTAGGGGCGCTCCTGGGCATCCTGGCCTCCCCGCTCCTGCTCCTCGCCCCAGGCCGGGCTCTCCTTCATGGGCTTCAGGGGGCGCCACCCTCTCGCATCGTAGCCGCCATCATCGGACTCATCCTTGGTCTCGTGGTAGCCGCTCTTCTCTCCGTGCCCTTGGGCGACATCCCTGGCTGGCCCGGCACGTGGCTGCCTTTGGCATTGAGCCTCCTGCTGGGTGCAGCAGGCGTCCTCCTCCTGGTCAGCCATGAAGAGGACGTGGCAGCCCTGGCGCCCCGATTGGGTAGCCACTCCATGGCGCGGGTGCGGGGCGGCGGGCAGGTGGTGCTGGACACCAGCGCCATCATAGATGGGCGCATCGCCGACATCAGCCAGACCGGTTTTCTAGGAGGCGCCCTCATTGTCCCACGCTTCGTGCTGGATGAGCTCCGCCACATCGCAGACTCCAGCGACTCCACCCGCCGCAACCGGGGACGGCGCGGCCTTGAAATCCTTAATAGGCTCCAGAAGGAGACGGACATCCCCGTTCATGTGCTGGATGTGGACCGGTGGAACGGCATGGAGGTGGACGCCAAGCTGGTGATGCTAGCCAAGAGCCTTGGCGCGCCCATTGTTACCACAGACTACACCCTGAACCGCGTGGCCGAACTCCAGGGCGTCGCAGTCCTGAACGTGAATGAGCTGGCCAACGCCGTCAAATCCCTGGTCATCCCCGGCGAGGAGCTCCAGGTGCGCGTCATCCAGGAGGGCAAGGAGCAGGGCCAGGGCGTCGCCTTCCTGGACGACGGCACTATGATCGTGGTGGAGAACGGCCGGCGTTACGTGGGCAGCACCGTAGACGTGGCGGTCACTCGCGTCCTCCAGACCGCCGCCGGCCGCCTCATCTTCACCCAGGTCAAGGGCCGATGAGGGAGAGACCTAACCCCCTGCCCCCCTTCCCTACGTGGGAAGGGGGGACAGCCAGTGTTTGCGCCGCCGCCGTCATCGTCGCCGCCGGCCAGAGCGCCCGCATGGAGGGTGTGGACAAGCTCTTTGCCCTCCTGCTGGGCAAGCCCCTCTTGGCCCACACCCTCGCCGCCTTTGAGGCCGCGCCCCAGATAGAGGCCATCGTCCTGGTCCTGAGCAGAGAGAGCCTGGAGCGGGGCAGAGCCCTGGTCAAAGAGCACCCCTTCTCCAAGGTTTGCGCCGTCTGCCCCGGCGGGCCACGCAGGCAGGACTCCGTGTGGAACGGCCTCCAGTGCGTGCCTCCACTGCCCTGGGTAGCCGTCCACGACGGCGCCCGTCCCTGCGTCACGCCGGAGGTCATCAATCGCGGGCTAGAGGAGGCGGCGCGCTTCGGCTCCGCCGTGGCCGCCGTGCCGGTTAAGGACACCATCAAGATTGTCGGCGACGGTGGGGCGGTGCGGGAGACGCCCGATAGGAGCAAGCTGTGGGCCGTGCAGACGCCCCAGATGTTCTCCCGCGAGGCTCTCCTGGGCGCCTATCGGCGCTTCCTAGATACGCCTGCCACCGACGACGCCTCCCTCATGGAGCGGGCGGGCCATCCGGTGCACCTCTATCTCGGCTCCTATGCTAACATCAAGGTAACGACGCCAGAGGACATGACCATCGCCGAGGCGCTGCTGCGAAGGTTGACCTAATCCACTGGCATCCTTCCCTAATGGGAAGGATGTATATCCCCTTGTATGTTTACAGACGTCGGTGGTTGGGTGTACTGATGAGTAGCGTAATCCCCCTGCCGCCCATGAGGGACGGCCTGGGAGAGATTCTGCCAGAAGACGCCCACCGCCGATGA
>JACPCL010000032.1 GCA_016179765.1 Chloroflexota bacterium | reverse complement strand
GTCCTTGCTCCGTCATGGGACTGCCTATGTTCCTAGTCGCGTCCATACCCAACGTCAAACTCTTACCCCTCTTGACACTCAACCATAGGATCTCTCCCATGAGGAGAGGGGGACGATGATCTAAGGTATTGGTGTGATGCGGCAAGGCCGCATCACACCAATACAAAACCATCTTCTCCCCTTTCCCTGGGGGAAGGGGGAGCCAGAGGGGGTTAGGTCAGAACCTCATTGGCAGATTATTTTGTAAATGACCATCATCGGGACAGACCCCCGTCCCTTCGCTACCCCCGTTCGCTGTCCCTTCACGTTGTTCAGGGCTTCGGCGGCTTCGGCTCACCAGGGCAGGCTCCGGGGCTTCGCCCCTCTGGACTCCCCTTTTTCTGCAGCCTGTTAGCCCTCCCTTTCTTTGCTATACTGATGGTATGACCTCTCTGTGGGCAGACGTGAGAGCATTCATTCGCTTCTCTCCTCTCCTCTTCCTGCTTTCGCTGACCCTTCTCCTGGGCTGCGTCACCCAGAGCGCGCCCTCCCTGGAAGAGGAGGCGCAACGCATTGACAAAAGCCTGATGTGCCCGGTGTGTCCTGGCGAGACCATTGACCAGTCCCAGGCGGCGCTGGCGAATCAGATGCAGGCGATCGTGCGAGAGAAGCTGGCAGCCGGCGAGACCGGACAACGGATTCTGGACTTCTTTGTGGAGCGGTATGGCGAAGAAGTCCTGGCTGCGCCGCATAAGAAGGGGTTCAGCCTGTTTGCCTGGGTCATACCTGGGATCGGCGTCCTGCTGGGGATGGGGGCGGTGGCGGCGGCGGTGCGCAAGATGAAGCGGCGAGGAGAGGTGCAGTCACCGGCCGCCATGGCAATGCCTGCTGGGGAGACGCTGGAGGGTGAGCTGGCTCTCTACCTTGCGAAGGTGGACGAGGATCTGGGGCGGGTGCTGGGCGGCGGCTATCCATCGGGGCCCAGGAGCACCGAAGGCCGAGGTTAGCATGGCGCAGATTGGGACCATAACCCTTTACCTGGCGCTGGCCCTGGGGGTATATGGGGTGGCCGCGTCTCTGGTGGGGAAGATGCGAGGTTCCACACAATTGCTGGAGAGCGCCCGCTACTCCCTCTACGTTGCGCCCGCCATGCTGGGTATTGCCACCCTTGCCCTGGTGACCGCCTTTCTCCGCCACGATTTCAGCCTGGAATACGTGGCAGCCCACAGCAACCTGGCAATGAACCCTGTCTACATCTGGGTCGCCTTCTACGCGGGTAACGAAGGGTCTCTGCTGTACGTTGTCCTGGCTCTGTCCATCTTTGTGGCCTTGGCTATCGCTCTCACGCCCTCCACCATGTCCCATAGCCTGCCCCATACCATGGTTATCATGTCGGCGGTGTTGGTGTTCTTCCTTGGCGTTATGGTGACCCTGGCCAACCCATTTGCGGTGCTGGCCAGGACGCCCGCCGATGGACAAGGGATCAATCCGCTGCTCACCCATCCGGGGATGTTTTTGCATCCGCCACTGCTCATGGCGGGACTGACCGCCATCACCGTACCCTTTGCCGTGGTCATGGGGCAGATGGTAGCGGGTAGGGTAGGGGACGAGTGGGTGGACCTGGCGCGGGTGTGGGCTTTGGTAGCCTGGGCTGTCCTGGGAGTGGGACTGTTGCTGGGGGCCTGGTGGGCCTACACCATTCTGGGCTGGGGAGGGTATTGGGCCTGGGACCCCATTGAGAACGTGGCCCTGATGCCTTTTCTCACCCTGACGGCTTTTGTGCACTCCATCATGGTACAGAAGCGGCGGGGCATGTTCCGCATGTGGAACGTGGTGCTCATGAACGTCTCCTTCACCCTGGCCCTCTTTGGCATCTTCATCAACCGTGGAGGGCCGGTACCCTCGGTGCACTCTTTCGCCTCCTCCGCCTTGGGGTGGGTGTTCTTGATCTTCCTGGGAGCCAGCCTTGCTTTCTCCTTTGGCGTCTTCCTCTGGCGGTACAGCGCTTTGAGGGGCCTGGTCTCTCTGGAGTCCACCCTCTCGCGGGAGGCGGCGTTCCTCCTGAACAACCTGCTGCTCCTGGGAGTCGCCTTTGTGACGCTGTGGGGCGTGGTGTTTCCTCTGGTATCCCAGATGTTCCGGGGTGTAACCGTGACGGTAGCGGCTCCCTTCTACAACCAGCTCAATGGCCCTCTTCTTCTGGCGCTGGTGCTGCTCATGGGTGTTGGGCCGCTGCTGCCGTGGAGGCACTCCTCCTGGGCTACCCTGTGGCGAGCTCTGCGCGTGCCGGGCGCCGGGGCCCTGGCCGTCATGGCCATGCTGCTGGCCATAGGGGTGCGCCATCCCCTTGCCCTCCTCTCTTTTGGCCTGTGCGCCATGGTGTCCGTGAGCATCATGCAGGAGTGGGGAAAGGGGGTGCGCTCCCGCCACAGCCGTGGCGAGCACTACCTGGTGGCCTTAGGCAGGCTCATCGCAGCCAACCGGCCCAGGTACGGCGGCTACATTGTCCACCTCTCCATCGTGTTGCTGGCGGTAGGAGTCACCGGCTCCACCTTTTACGGGGCCAAACGAGACGTGAACTTGGCTCCCGGCGACCAGGCGACGATCCGGGGGTACACGGTCCAGTACCTGGGGGAGCGGTTTTTGCCCAAGGCTGACCGCACGGAGTACTTTAACGATCTGCGGGTGACGTTGCCCAGTGGCAAGGAGCTTGGGCTGACCACATGGCGGGCCTTCTATCCCGACCGGCGCGTGGCCTCCACCAGGGCTGCCATACGCTCTACACCCCTTGAGGACCTATACATCGTGTCCAGCGAGTCAATGGCTGATGGCCGCGTGGTGTTCCGCATCCTGGTGAACCCCCTGGTGTGGTGGATGTGGGTGGCCGGGGTGGTCTTTATCCTGGGCACGGTGGTGGCGCTGTGGCCCCAAGGTGGTTTTGTGTTTGCCTTAGCCTCTGCCGACCAGGAGCTGGCTCCAGCGCCCGTGAGGACCGGCTCATGACGTGGCTGGTTGGCGCGCTCCTTGCGGCGGCGGTCCTGGCCATCGTGGCTCTTCCCTTCCTTCGCAGGCGGAACCTCCCAAAGGAGTCGCCGGATGCGGTTGAGGCGTTGGAGGCCCAGAGGCAGGCCATCTACCGGGAGGCCCAGGTCTTGTACAACGACTGGACGGTGGGACAGGTCACGGACCAGGAGTATCAGGAGCGCTTGAGGGCGCACCGCATCCGGGCCGCCCTGTTGCTGAGGGAGGAGGAGCAGATGTTAGAGATAGAAGAGCGTCTTGAAGAGGAGGTGCTTGCCTTGCGAGGCAACACCCCACTGGACGTGGCTGCTGGCGATGACCATGAGTGCCCCAATTGCAGCCAGCTCCTGGCAGAGGGCGTCTCGGAGTGTCCTGCCTGCGGGGCAAAGGTGACGGAGTCGGCTCGTGGCTAAGGTGCGCCCTTTTGAGAAGGCTGCGGTGTCTTTAGCCGCAGCGTTGAGCCTCGCCATGCTCCTGTTCACGGCAGCCTACGCCCAATCCCAACCGGTTGGGGCGCCGGTTTCCGGCCGGGTGGTGAACGGCACCGCCGGAGGTCCCGTCCCTTCTGATGTAACGGTCGTCCTGGAGGTTTTTTCCCCTGACCGGTCCTCAGCGTCTTACATGATAACGACCGACGCCGAAGGGCGCTTCTCCTTTCCTGCCGTCTCCTTGGACGCAATCCAGTACCGCCTCAGCGCGGCGTACCAGGGCGTATCCTACCGCCTGGACGTTGACCCTGCGGCTGACCTCACGTCTCTGTCTGTCCATGTGTACGATACCACCAGCAGCATGGAGCAGATTACCATCCCAACCAGCTCCATGCTGGTCATAGGCGCGGACGCGCAGAGCGGAAAGCTCGCGTTCATGGAGCTTGCGCAGGTGAAGAACAATGGCGACCGTACTTTTGTGCCCGACCTGGCGGCAGGCGGCATGGGCTTCCTACGTTTTCCCTTACCGCCGGCAGCGGAGGACCTGGAGATAGAGTCGGAGCTGCCCGAAGGGCAGGCGATCCAGGTGGACAGGGGCTTTGGCGTGACGACGCCCGTGCCCCCTGGGGAGTACAGCATCGCTTTTAGCTACACCGCGCCGTACGTCGGGAACACCTTTAATCTGCCCCGCACCTTCCTTCTGGGTACAGGTCGGTTCCGGGCGCTCGTGCCCCAGAGCCTGGGCAAGGTGACAGCCACCGATGCACAGGTCAAGGGCGAGACTTCCATTGGCGGCGTAGCCTTCTGGCTGTTGGAGGCAGAGAGCATACCTCCTGGCGGTTCCCTGAGCTTTGTCATACGGGGTCTGCCTCAGCCAGGCCTGTGGCAGCGCGCAAGCTCGATCTTGGGGGGAGACGCTTCCGTCCTGGTGGCGCCGGCGTTGCTGGCTGCGGGCCTTGGCCTGCTGCTCGTCATAGGCGCGCGGCGCAAGATGGGGACGGTGCCCCTTGCCCTCTCGCCCGCGCCTACCGATAGGGATGGGCTGCTGCAAGCCGTGGCCTCTCTGGACGACCGCTACGAACGTGGCGAGGTGGCGGAGGAGGCCTATGACCAGGCGCGCGGCCTTTTGATGGGCCGACTTCTACGGGAGGCGTGGCTGGAGGAGAGCAAGGCTGGACCACGGAGGGGCCTTCCTTGAGCAGACGGGTACTGGTGGCCCTGGCGGCGTTGCTGCCTGCGGCGGGCCTGCTTGGCCTGCTGGGTTGGGCTATGGCCCAGTCGGGCGGCAGGCCGGGAGGACTGGGCATCAACAGCGTCTTAGGGGAGGTGCAGATCACCCCTGGGCCTGCGCGAGACCTTACGCTGACGCTGCTGGATGGCCGCAGCCTTTCCCTGCCGGAGCTAGGAGGCAAGGTGGTGATGGTGGACTTCTGGAGCTCCTGGTGCCCTCCCTGCGTGGCCGAGGCCGAGGACCTTGAAGCCGCATATCGCCGCTACAAGGACAGGGGCGTGGAGTTCATTGGCGTGGCTATTTGGGATGACCGGGCCTCCGTGGAGCGGCACGTCCGTATCTTCGGCGTGAGCTACCCCAACGGGCTGGATGACGCCGGGAAGGTGGCGGTGGACTATGGCGTGCGGGGCATCCCGGAGAAGTTCTTCATTGACAAGGATGGCAACCTGGTGAGGAAGTTCGTGGGGCCGACCTCGGTGGAGGAGCTTGGCGCCATCCTGGATGGCCTGCTTGCCAAGCCGGGGCCTTGAGGCGCCGCCGTGAACGTGTGGGTTGTCGTAGGATTCATCGCCGTGACCGCTCTCCTGGCCCTGGGGCTGGCCTACGCAGGCGTCCGGGCCATGTCCCGCCGGGAGCCGTACCGCTCCTTCCTGAAGCTGCCCATCCGGAGCAAGCTGGCCTTCTTCCGGCGGCTGGTCAAAGACAGGCGGGTGCCCTGGTGGGTGAAAGCCGCGCCCTTTGCCCTGGTACTGTACCTGGCGTTGCCCTTTGATCTGGCGCCGGACTTCATTCCCGTATTGGGCTATTTGGATGACGTGGGAGCGGGTGCTGCTCACCTTGGCCTTTGTGATGCGCTTCACCCCTCGGGACGTAGTGCGGGAGCTGATGAAGGATCTGGGCACAGCCCAGGAGTAGGCGAAGTTGAGACCAAGCCCAAACCGTGAGCGATTTCGCGCATTCTCACCGTTGCTGGACCACATCGCCGCCCAGGGTCATGATGCGGTGGATCCGGATGACCACAGCGAAGCCTTCACCTCCCGTGTCCCTGTCCAGTTCCTGCTGCACCACCTTGGCCTTCACCGCTTCCCGCAGTGGCCCCGCGCGAACAACCTTGGCCTCCCCGTGGAACTTCCCGGACTTGCGCTCTTTGGGGTTCCGGTACATGACGACCACCTTGGGGTTAGCTTCAACGTGCTCCAGGCCGGCTCGCTTGGTGTGTTCCCAGTAGGCAAGGGACTCGCTGTCCAACGCCATCATGCTGCCCCTGAAACTGAGGCCGGGCTCGCCACTGGGTGAAGCCGTAGCTATGATGCAGGGGCAGCCGTCGGCCAGATTGTTGTTGATGAGCCTGTGCATTTCATCGGTAAGCTGGATCATGGCGTCTCCTTGGTTGGGATTGCCGGGGCTATGGTGATCATTGCCCCGCCGGATGAGGGGATTGTCTGGCAGGGCAGGCCGGCTTGTCAACGACCGGAACCGTCGTTTGCGTTGCGGTCCAGCCCCATGACCAGCCTGCTGTGGTAGAATCAGCCATCCTGTCCAGAGGTGAGCCATGCCACGCGTCCTCGTCGCCGTCTTTGATGGCCTGCAAAGCGCCAACGTGACCCCTGAGATCATGCCCAACCTGCACAAGCTGACCAGGGAGGGCGTGGCCTTCACCAACCACCACGCCGTCTTCCCCAGCGTCACCCGCATCAATGGCTCCAGCATGGTGACGGGGCGCTACCCAGGGGCCCACGGACTGGCGGGCAACACGGTGGTCATGCGGGACTACGACCCCCATCGCGCCTTCTCTGCCCTGGAGCCGACCCTGAAGGAGGTGGCCAAGAAGCTGGGCGAGGTGCTCCTTGTGCCCACCATGGCGGACATCCTCCACCGGTACGGCAAGGAGTACATCGCCGTGGGCACGGGCACTTCTGGCAACGCCTATATGCACAACCCCAACGCCCACCGCTCCGGCGGCGCCACCATCCACCCGGACTTCGCGTTGCCCCGAGACCTCTACGACCAGGTCATCGGGCGCTTCGGCCCCTGGCCCGAGGACTCGGTGCCCAACACCGAGCGCCTGGTGTACGGGGTGCGCGTGATGACCGAATACGTCATCCCCGAGCGCGACCCTGCCGCCTGCCTCATCTGGTTCTCCGAGCCAGACCACGCGCACCACCGCCATGGCGTGGGGCACCCCATCTCCAACAAGGCGATTCACGAGGCTGACCGGGAGTTTGGGAGGCTGCTGGCCTGGCTGGAGCGCACGGGCCGCGCCGCCGACACCGACGTGATGGTCATCTCCGACCACGGCTACTCCACCATCGGCGGCGTGGTGAACATTGACACCGCTTTGCAGGAGGGCGGCTTCCCCGTCGGCGACCATACCGGCGGCGTCATCACCGCCCCCAATGGCGGCGCGGTCCTCTTCTACGTCAACGGCAGCGACCCCGCCGTCACCGACCGCCTGGCCGCCTGGCTGATGGCCCAGCCCTGGTGCGGAGCCATTGCCGCTTCCAAAGCGGTGGAGGGCATCCCCGGTGCTCTGCCTGCCAGCATATTGGGGATTGAAGGCAAGCGCGCGCCGGAGCTAGCCATGTCCTTCCGATGGGACTCGCGCCCCAATGAGAACGGCTACCCCGGCATGTCATTCGCCACCGGCGGCGCCCCTGGCCTGGGGCAGCACGGCTCCATGAGCAGACACGAGATGCACAACGTCCTGTACGCCCGTGGCCCCCGCTTCAGGAAGGGGGTCGCCAGCGGCGTCCCCACAGGCAACATAGACCTGACGCCTACTATCCTGCACCTGCTGGGCCTGGCTCCGGGCGTGCCCCTGGATGGCCGGCCCGTCTTGGAGGCCCTTCTGGAGGGGCCGGCCCCGGCGGAGGTGAAGTGGGAGACGGAGTTGCACGGCGCCGAGCGTCCGTTGAAGGGCGGCGTCTATCGCCAGGAGGTGTCGCTCTCCCACGTGGGGGACACGGCGTACGTGGACTGGGGACAGGCGCGGGTGGAGTAGAAAGAAGGAACGCCTGGCCCTTGTGGGCCAGACGTTTGCAATTACTCCACACAGCAACTCATATTTGACACATCCCGTGTGAAGACTTGGGCTACGCGCTTGATGCCTTCGCTCAGGGTTGGGAAAACGTGCACCATGTCTATGATGTCGTCAATGGTCAGGCCAAACTTCACCGCGAGCGCGGCCTCGTGGATGATGTCGGCTGCGCTAGGGGAAACGATATGTACGCCCAGGACCTTGGAACTGCGGGGATGGATGACCATCTTGAAGACTCCTCTCTCCTCGTTGATGGCCAGGGCCTTCGGTATGGACTCCATAGAGATGGTGCGACAGGAGCATGCGTTGAACCGGCGCATCTCCTCTTCTTCAGTGAGGCCACCGAGGCCACCTGGGGGTTAGTGAAAACGGCACGGGGGACGTGGTCATAATTCAACGTGCGGACAGGGATGGTCAGAGCATTCTCTGCCGCCAGCACCCCTTCCTTGGCGGCTACGGTCTCCAGGGCCATCTTCCCAACGCAGTCGCCAGCAGCAAAGATGTTTGGGTTATCCGTTTGGTAGAACTGGTTCACCTGAATAAAGCCGTTTCTTCCAAGCTTGACTCCTGCCTTCGCCAGGCCAAGGTCTTCCGTGTTGGCCCGAACCCCGGCCGCAAGGAGGACCTGGCTCGCCTCCACGCTCCCCCTCTTTTTGCCCTGGAGAAAGGTGACCACCTTTTGCCCGCTACGTGCACTCACCTTTTCTACACGCACACCCGTATGGATAGCCAGACCTTCAGCCGCCAGACATCGCTGTAGCTCTTGGGCTATCTCTGGCTCCTCACGGGGTAGTATTTGGTCCGTGGCCGCCAGCACCGTAATATGAGTCCCAAAATGGGAAAACATCTGAGCAAACTCCAGCCCGAGAGGCCCGCCTCCTATGACCACCATGGACTGGGGCAACTCTTCTAGCTCCAGGGCGGTGACGTTGTTCAGCTACTTCACCTGATCCAGGCCTGGAATGGGCAACAGCTTGGTGGATGAGCCGGTGGCGACGATGACCCTCTCTGCTTCAAGGACCTGGCCATCCGCGCTTATTTGACGAGGCCCGATGAAGCTGGCTTTTGCCTCCACGAGCTCCACGCCAACCATATGCTCCAGAACGTTGACGTAGTTGCTTTGACGAGCCGCCTTTATCAGTTGATTCTTGCCCTGGATGGCCGCGTGAAAGTCAAAGGGGGGCTTGCACCCAGCCCCCAGCGCCTCAAACCTGGGCCGCTGGGGGTAGAACACTTTGTCACCCACGGTAGCAGATGCTTGCTGGGCATACACCCAACGTTGACACATGTGCCGCCAATGGGGAGGCCGCTATTTATGATGAGGACAGTCTTACCCAGATCAGTCGCCTTTGTTGCTGCCGCAAAGGCTGCGGCCCCCCCCCGCCGACTATGATGAGGTCATAACTACCCATGTGGCCCTCCTGCATTGACTCCTTGCACTATCTCCGACTCTTGAATGATCCCGCACACGCTTCCTCTTGTGGGGCAACAATCCGCTAGTGTGCCCGCCCGATCCCGTAGCCGCACCAGCTCCTCACGGAAGGCCAACAGATCCTGAATGGCCCGCTCCGCTTGGGCCAGCTTGTCTTCCAGCAAGGCTCGGACGTGCACACAGGTGGGCTGCTGCCGCTCATGGAGTTGGAGAACACCCTCCACCTCCTTCAGGGGCAAGCCCAAAATCCTTGCCTTCTTGATAAACGTCAGCCGTTCCACAGCGGCCCCCTCATAGTCCCGGTAGCCGGCTTGCGTCCGCTTGGGATGGGGCAACAGGCCCTCCGCCTCATAAAAGCGGATGGTCTTTGACGGTATGCTAGTAAGGCTAGCCAGTTCGCTGATCTTCATCTTCTTACCCCTTCCAGGAAATGTCCGAGGTGTGTCTCCACTCTGCCGCGGCCGCGGCAGAGTGGAGACATCGGAGACATCAAGGATGCTCCACTATCCGTAGCACAGAGGGCACTTCTTCTTGCTGCCGCTAGTCATGGCTGGCACTCCTTTCGCTAGGCTCTTTTGCAACGTTGCAAGATAACTTTAGACCTTCCAGCAACTGGAAGGTCAAGAGGGGGGAAGAAGAGGTGATGTAGGGGCACGATGTATCGTGCCCCTACATCACCCTCACCCCTTTTCGACAACATGTACAAATAAGGGACTTGAGCGTTCTCTGGGGAGCTCAGGGAGGGGGTGAGTCCTTCAGGCCCATGCCGGTGATGGGCGCCAGGACCGGCTCATCCACCGCAATCACACCCTGTTGCACCAGCATCTCCACGCCTGCGAAGGCCGCGGCGGAGGTTGGCTCGGCGTAGATGCCCTCCTCCCGGGCCAGAGCCATCTGCCAGCGCACGATGGCCTCATCGGGGACTGCTACTGAGGTCCCCCCGGTTTCGCGGATGGCGTGGAGGGCCTGGCGAAGGCGCGGCGGCTGGGCCACGGAGATGCCGCCCGCGACCGTCCTGGCCCCCGGCTGTGGACGCCATGCTTTCCCCTCGTAGGCGCTAGCGATGGGCCGCACCGCCTCCGCCTGGATGGCGTGCAAACGCGGGACCTCTCCAATCCTGCCTTGCGCCCGTAGCTCCAGAAATCCCCTCCATACGCCGATGAGCAAGGAGCCATTACCAACGGGTATGACGATATGCTGGGGCAGAGGCCGGCACTGGCCCGCCACCTCATAGGCAAAGGTCTTGGTGCCTTCCAGGAAGTAGGGGCTGAGGTTGTGGGAGGCGTACACCAGGCCCCGCTGCGCCACATAGTCCACGGCCGCCTGGGTAGCGACCTCTCGCGGGCCTTCTATCAGGTGCACATGCGCCCCATACAAGTGTATCTGCTGGAGCTTGGCGAGGGGGGCCGAGGCCGGCGCAAAGACGTGGGCAGGGATACCTGCCCTCGTCGCATACGCCGCGATGGACGCCCCCGCATTGCCGGAGGAGTCCTCTGCTATCTCGGCGACGCCCATCTCACGTAGGACCGACATCAGGACGGTGGAGCCTCGGTCTTTGAACGAGCCCGTTGGCGACTGGTACTCCAGCTTGCCGAAGAGGGCGTCAAGCCCCAGGCGCTTCCCCAACGTTGCCAGGGGCGCCACCGGCGTTGCGCCCTCGCCCAGGGAGACCACGCTGTTGGGGTGATGCACCGGCGAAGGTGCGCCCAGGCCCCAAAGGCCGCCGAGGCCAACCCTGGGCAGCAAGTTTACCCCAAGGTACTCCACCGCCAGAGGAGAGCCGCACTGGCGGCAGAAGAGGGTATGGACGTCGGCCTGGTGGGGCGCGCCGCATTCAATGCAGCGGAGCTGTGTGTGGGACATGGCTTTTCACTTGCGCAAATGCCGCAGGATGGCCTGGGTAGCCCTCTGGGAGCCGCCCTTTGGCTGGCCGCTGGCCTGAATAACCAGGTCTTCAGACACCAGGGCCTCCCACACGGCGTCACGAATCACCTTGGCTGCGGAGGCCTCACCCAAATGCTCCAGCATCATGGCTGCCGCCAGGATTTGGGACAGTGGGTTGGCCACGCCCTTGCCGGCGATGTCCGGCGCGGAGCCGTGCACCGGCTCAAAGTAGCTGGCCCTAACGCCGATGTTGGCGCTGGGGCACATCCCCAGCCCTCCCACGGTGCCGCCGCCCAGGTCGCTGAGCAGGTCGCCCAGGAAATTCTCCATCACCATCACATCGTAGCGCCAGGGGCGGCGCACCAGATCCTGGCCCGCGGCGTCCGAATAGAGAAGGTCCTTCTCCACGTCGGGGTACTGCTCTCCCATCTCCTGAAAGATGCGGCGGAAGAACCAGAAGCTGCGCAGCACGTTGCTCTTGTCCACGCAGGTCACCCGGCGTTTTCCATCAGAGGGGCTGCCGCTCCGTTTGCGGGCCAGCTCAAAGGCGAAGCGACAGACACGCTCCACCCCTTTGCGGGTCATGAGGAGCATGTCGGCGAAGGCTTCGTCGTTACCCACGCCCAGGCCGCGGGAGAGGTACAGCCCTTCGGTGTTCTCCCGAACGATAACGTAGTCAATCTCGCCGGGCTTGGCTTTGAGCGGCGCGTCCACCCCTGGCCACAGCCTGATGGGGCGCACGTTGGCGTACAGGTCAAGGCCGTTGCGCAGCACGCCGCCCAGCAGTCCCGCCTCGGTGCCGTCTGGGTAGCGCACCGAGGGCAGGCCAACGGGGGCTTTCAGCACGCCATCCGCCTTGTGGCACGCCTCCATGGACTCCTTGGAGAGGTTGACGCCATGTCTCTGGTAGCAGGCCGCCCCTCCCTCACGCTCCTCGTACTCAAGCCGGAACTGGCCGGAAAGCTCTTGGACCTTCGCCAGCACCTGCAGGGCCGAGTCCAGGATTTCGGGGCCGATGCCGTCGCCAGGGATGGTGACGATGTGGTAGGTCTTCATAGGGTGCTCCAAGGCCCTTCGGGATGATGCGCCCTGCGTATGATACCACCCATTGACGGATGTGGGCCGCGTGACTACCCTTCTACCGTATCTTTGGCGCAGGAGGCCACCCATGGCAGAGGCCGAGGAGCTGTTTGAGCTGGTGAGAAGCCGGTACGGGGCCAGGCTGACCGCGGAGGAGCTGGCGGAGGTGAAGAGTGGGGTGGAACGCATCACGGAGATGGTGCAGGCGCTGCGTGCCTTTAAGCTGGACGCCAGGGATGAGCCGATGCACCAGTTTCGTCCCTACCGATCGGAAGAGGCGTAGCATGGACAAGCGGCTTGTGTTCCTGCCCGTGCGCCAGCTTAGCGAGCTGGTGCGCACCCGTCAGGTCTCGCCGGTGGAGCTGGCGGAGGGGTTCCTGTCGCGGCTGGAGGAGCTAGGCCCCCGCTACAACGCCGTGGTCACGGTGACGCGGGAGCGGGCGATGCGCCAGGCGCGTCACGCCGAGGCGGAGATCCGCGCGGGGGTGTACCGCGGCCCCCTGCACGGCATCCCCTATGGGGCCAAGGACCTGCTGGCCACCTCGGAAGGGATACCCACCACCTGGGGCGCGGCTCCCTTCCGTCAGCAGACCTTTGAGGAGGATGCCACCGTGGTGCGCAGGCTGGAGGAGGCGGGCGCCGTCCTGGCCGCCAAGCTGTCCATGGTGGAGCTGGCTGGCGGCATGGGCTATCGCCAGCCCAACGCCTCCTTCACAGGCCCAGGCATCACCCCCTGGGGCGCTAACGCCTGGAGCGGCGGCTCCTCCAGCGGCTCTGGCGCCTCCGTGGCCGCGGGGCTGGTCCCCTTCGCCATCGGCTCGGAGACGTGGGGGTCCATCCTGTCGCCTGCCAACAACTGCGGCGTCGCGGGGCTTCGTCCCACCTACGGACGCGTCAGCCGGCATGGGGCTATGGCCCTCTCCTGGACGCTGGACAAGCTAGGCCCCCTGGGCCTGACGGCGGATGACTGTGGCCTGGTGCTGGAGGCCATCGCTGGCTATGACGCCAAGGACCCGTCCACGGCCCAGCGGCCCTTCCGGTACGATGTCCCGACGGGTCGGGATGCGCCAGGGCGAAGGTTCAGGCTGGGGGTGCTCAGGGGCGTGACCGATGGAGCGCAGGAGGCGGTGGTGAAGAACTTCCAGGAGGCGCTGCACGTCCTGGGCCAGATGGCGGACATAGAGGAGGTGACGCTTCCCGACATGCCCTATGAGGCAACGACGCGCATTATTCTGATGGCGGAGTCGGCGGCGGCCTTTGACGAGTTCATTGAGTCGGGAGGCACGGTGGGACTCACCGCGCCGGAGGACCGATACGGAGGGTACGCGCGGACGGCGGTGCTGGCCAAGGACTATCTGCGGGCGCTGCGCATCCGCGGGCTGATGGCCCGGGCCGTGGACGAGGTGATGGCCCGCTACGACGCCCTGGTTGCTCCCACGCGGCCTACCGTCGCGCCGCCCCTTGACCGGGAGTTTCGCAGCGTGCTGGGAGGCGGCGCGCGGGACCTCATGGGCGCGGTGGGCAACGGCGCCGGCTTGCCGGCGATATCGGTGCCCAACGGCTTTGGCGAGGGCGGCATGCCTACGGGCGTCCAGTTTATGGGGCGCGCCTTTGAGGAGAACCAGGTGCTGGCCGCCGCCCGGGCGTACCAATCGTTGACCGACTGGCATACGAGGCGCCCGGGGGAGGCGTTGTAAACGTCCGTGGTATGCTGGGAGAGTCAGTTACAGGAACCTTCCCCGCAATGCCCCTTAAGAACATCGTCGTCAAAGGCGCACTAGAGCACTACCTTCACCGTGGCATCTCCTTTCACGTATCTGCCCACCAGTTCGCGCCAAAGTGCTCTTGCTAGCGTCTCGGAATTGCCCCCCGCCTTCTTACGGTGGACTTGTAGGCCCAGCATACCCTCTACCACGTCCATAGTCAGTCTGGCATAGTCCTCTCCATCGATGGTGGTCCTAAATCGCCGGCCTGAGAACTGCCGCACAACCACAGAATGCCCCGAAATCATCCCTGAGGCAGTCCCTGCGGTATCTAGGGGAATGCGCGCCTTCGGGAGTTGACCAATGACAAGAGGTGACGGCACAGGAGAATCGGGCTTTACAACTGTATCTTGTGAAGTACCCATCTTGGCAAGGACCAGTTGCACACACAGGTCTAGCCTGGAGCTTGGTTGTAGGCTTTTAGCTACAACCTGCAATGGAATCGCCGAATCATGGAGAAGCTCAATGACCGCCTGTTGCTGAGCCTCATGGGACAATGTGGCTATAGTGCGACGAACGAGTTCCTCATTACTCATGATGCCCTCTCAGATTGGATTCGGAGTATACTGTGAGCGTCTGTCAGTCGTAGTATACTGCCAGTTTATGTAGGTGTCAAGCACTTCTCTATCCTCCTCTCCCCTGCTTCAATAGCTGTGCGTTTGCCTTCATCCCGCCGCAGGAGCCTTCCCCATCATGCCCCTTGAGAACATCGTCGTCAAAGGTGCCAGAGAGCACAACCTCAAGAACATAGACGTGACCATCCCGCGCAACAAGCTGGTGGTCATCATCCCGATGTTTCGGGACTCCGGCAAGTCCACACTGGCCTTTGACACCATCTACGCCGAGGGCCAGCGCCAGACAGAGGGAACCAGTAGCGTCTGCCCCGAGGAAATAAGAAGGCCGAAGGATGTGACCCCTTCGGCCTTTCGTGCACTCCCTCAGCAGATTACTGAGCTTTATGACGGAGCCTTATCAGAGCTTTGGTAAGCTGATAGTCAGTCTCCAAGTTCAACCAGAAACGGGCGGTGATTCCGGGTAGGGCCGCCTCAAGCTGCAAAGCGGTTTCAGCGGTGATGGCCTTCTTGCCATTGGCGATCTCATTGATGGCGTTCACAGGCCTGCCCATGCGTTTAGCCAGCTCCTTCTGAGAGATGCCACGCACTCTAAGCTCCTCGGCAAGATATTCCCCAGGGGGAATCGCAATGTCAGGGTAGACAGTAGTCTTAATTGCCATGATAGTCCTCCACATTCAAGATGCGAACGGCATCCTCGTTTACCTGCATCAAGATGAGCCTGTAATTAGCAGTGAGGGTTATGGCGAACTGGCCTTCCCGGTTGCCTTTGAGTGGATGCAAGCGTAAAGACTGGTGTCCATAGAGGTCCGAGAATTTTCCCACAGCCCGTATCACGGCAACTCGCTGGATATACTTCCGGCCAATGGCCGTGCCGAAGAGACGGGTGGCTTCAGACAGACTCGCACTGGCGATGGCCAAGCGGTTTGAAGCGAACTCTACTTCCATTCATACACCCTATGGGTGTAGAATAATCGCTGCTTTGTCAACTGTCAACATCGTGAGTCCCTTTGTGTCCTTTCGTAGCCCTGGTACAATACGGGTGCCATCCTTCCTTCCCAGGAGCCTTCCCCGCCATGCCCCTTGAGAACATCGTCGTCAAAGGCGCGCGAGAGCACAACCTCAAGAACATAGACGTGACCATCCCGCGCAACAAGCTGGTGGTCATCACCGGCGTCTCTGGCTCTGGCAAGTCCACCCTGGCC
Source organism: Chloroflexota bacterium (assembly GCA_016179765.1). GTDB lineage: Bacteria > Chloroflexota > Dehalococcoidia > Lucifugimonadales > JACPCL1 > JACPCL1. The sequence continues at coordinate 57,197 of JACPCL010000032.1, read as the reverse complement.
TTTGACACCATCTACGCCGAGGGCCAACGCCGCTACGTGGAGTCCCTCTCCGCCTACGCCCGCCAGTTCCTGGGCCGCATGGACAAGCCGGACGTGGAGTACATTGACGGCCTCTCGCCCGCTATATCTATTGACCAGAAGGGCGTCTCCCATAACCCGCGTTCCACCGTGGGCACCGTCACCGAGGTCTATGACTACTTGCGCCTCTTGTTCGCCCGCGTCGGCCGGCCCCACTGTTACAACTGCGGCCGCCCCATCCAGCGCCAGACCGTGCAGCAGATTGTGGACGCGGTGCTGTCCATGCCCGCGGGTAAGCGGCTGATGGTCCTTGGCCCCAAGACGGTGCACAAGAAAGGGGAGCATAAGGAGATCTTTGAGGCGGCCCGCAAAGACGGCTTTGTCCGCGTGCGGGTGGACGGTGGCGTCCACGAGCTGTCCGAGTCCTTTAACCTGGACCGGCAGAAGTGGCACGACATAGATATCGTCGTGGACCGCCTGGTGGCGGGCGACGGTGCGGAGTCGGCCCGGATCGCCGACTCCGTGGAGACTGCCCTCAAGCAGGGGGGTGGCGTGGTGAAGGTGCTGGACGCCGAGTCCAGCGAGGAGCAGGTCTTCTCCGAGCAGTTCGCCTGCGTCCATTGCGGCATCAGCCTAGGGGAGATAGAGCCCCGCACCTTCAGCTTCAACTCGCCCCACGGCGCCTGCGCCGAGTGCACCGGCCTGGGCTTCCGTCTTGAGATTGACCCCGACCTTGTGATCCCCAACAAAGAGCTGAGCCTGGCTCAGGGGGCCGTCCAGCCCTGGGCGCGGGCCGGCACCTCCACGCCCTGGTACTACAGCCTGCTGAACTCGCTGGCGCGCTCGGCGGGCTTCTCCACCCAGGAGCCGGTGCGCGCGCTCCCCAAGGAGGTGCTGGATGTGGTGCTGTACGGCAACAATGGCCGCACGGTAGAGATGCGCCACATGACCCACAGCGGCAGGGAGTATAGCTGGGACACCACCTTTGAAGGGGTTATCCCCAACCTCATGCGCCGCTACCGGGGTACCTCCTCCGACTACATGCGGGGCGAGATTGAGCGGTACATGGCCAGCCGGCCCTGCGGCTCCTGCAACGGCAAGCGACTGAAGCCGGAGTCCCTGGCCGTGACCATTGGCGGCCTGAGCATCATGGAGGCCACCGCCAAGGATATTGGCGCGGCCTTTGACTGGACGCGCTCCATCGGCGAAGAGGAAGGGGCGACCCCGCCTGCCAGGGACCGCCTGACTGATCGGGAAAAGACCATCGCCCGGCAGATCCTGAAGGAGATCCAGGCCAGACTCAAGTTCCTCACGGACATTGGCCTGGACTACGTCACCCTGGACCGCACGGCCTCTACCCTCTCCGGCGGCGAGGCCCAGCGCATCCGGCTTGCCACTCAGATCGGCTCCGGCCTCATGGGGGTGCTGTACGTGTGCGATGAGCCTTCCGTGGGGCTGCACGCCGCCGATGATGCTCGCCTCATCAACACCTTGAAGGGCCTGCGCGACCTGGGCAACACCGTCATCATCGTGGAGCACGACGAAGCCATCATGCGCGCCGCCGACCACATCGTGGACCTGGGGCCCGGCGCGGGCGAGCACGGAGGGCGCGTCGTCGCCACCGGCACGGTGCAGGAGATATGCGCCTGCCCGGAGTCCGTCACCGGCGCTTACCTCAGCGGGCGGAGGACCATCCCCTTGCCGGAGAAGCGGCGACCCGGCAATGGCAAAGCCATCCTCATCCGGGGCGCGCGGGAAAACAACCTGAAGAACGTGGACGTGCGCATCCCCCTGGGGATGCTGGTGTGCATCACCGGCGTCTCCGGCTCCGGCAAGTCCACCCTCATCAACGAGGTGCTGTACAAGCGTCTGGCCCAGCTTCTCTATAAGGCCAAGGAGCGCCCCGGCGACCACGACGCCGTGGAAGGGTACGAGCACGTGGACAAGGTGGTAGACATAGACCAATCGCCCATTGGACGCACACCCCGCAGTAACCCGGCCACCTATGTCGGAGCCTTCACCCCCATGCGAGAGCTGTTTTCCACAATGCCCGAGGCCCGGGTGCGGGGCTACGGCCCGGGCCGCTTCTCCTTCAACGTGAAGGGCGGACGGTGCGAGGCCTGTGCGGGCGACGGCTACATTCAGATTGAGATGCAGTTCTTGCCCAACGTCACGGTGGCTTGCGACGTCTGCAAGGGGGCGCGCTACAACCGGGAGGCCCTGGAGGTGCTGTTCAAGGGCAAAAGCATCTCCGACGTGCTGAACATGACGGTGGAGGAGGCTCTGGACTTCTTCGCCAACATCCCGAAGGTGCGCTCCAAGCTGGAGACCATGCGGGACGTGGGCCTGGGATACATCCGCCTGGGGCAGCCGGCCACCACCCTCTCCGGCGGCGAGGCCCAGCGCGTCAAGCTCTCCACCGAGCTCTCCCGCCGGGCCACGGGCCGCACCCTGTATATCCTGGACGAGCCGACCACCGGCCTCTCCTTCGCCGACGCCCATGCCCTTCTGGGCGTGCTCCAGCGCCTGGCCGACGCCGGCAACACCGTGCTGCTCATTGAGCACCACCTGGACCTGATTAAGAGCGCCGACTGGGTCATAGACCTTGGGCCTGGCGCGGGGGAAAAGGGCGGCTACGTTATCGCCGAGGGGACGCCAGAGGAGATTGCACGGGTGAAGCGCTCCCTGACGGGGCAGTATTTGCGAGGGCGGGTAGGGGAGGGAGCAATTGTCCCCGTGACAAGGAGCAAAGGAAAAAGAGGAAGGGCGCCCCTTCCTGGGGACCGGTGATGTCTATCTCTCGGTGCTTTTATTTGCGTGGCGATGTGGAGTTGACTGAAGAGCGGGAACACCATATCGTTGACCGTCATCCCGATCTCTTACCCGCTCATAGACGGCTGCTGGATGAAACCCTTGCTCACCCCGATTCCGTTTGGATAAGTGGACGGTTTGCCAACGCCCGACTATTCGCCTGCTGGTATAATGAACTCTCAGGCGGCAAGTATGTGGTGGTGGTTGTAGTAAGCGACATCTCTCCCAGCAGGCATTGGATTATTACCGCCTACATTGTCAGAAACCTTGTCTCTGGAGTGCTGGAATGGGAAAGAACCTGACCTTCAGATATGACCGCGAGGGCGATATCCTCTATATAGATACCTGTCCGCCCTACGCAGAGCAGGAATCTGAGGATTTGGGAGACGAGGTGATTGCCCGGGTCAATCCTAATACCGGCGATGTGGAGAACCTGGAAGTGCTTTTCTTTTCCTCTCGCCTCTTGCGGAATAACCTCTTTCAGTTGCCTATTACTGCCGACCTCAAGTTGATAGTGCGTTCCTAGCAGGCTGCTGAAAAACACCCCCCAATCCCCTCGTCCTTCAAGGAAGCCCCAGAGGGGCTTCCCTCTCCAAGGAGGTTCAAGGTATCCGCCTGCGGCGGATGGATTTGTATCTGGGGGACACTCCCAGACCCCCGTCCCTTCGCTACCCCCTTCACTGCGTTCAGGGCTTCGGCTCACCAGGGCAGGCTCCGGGGCTTCGCCCCTCTGGACTACCCTTTTTCCGCAGCGTGTTAGTGCGGTAGTGTTGAGCCAGGAGTGGGTGAGGAACACGATGTCTAAGTACACCGCAACAACAGAGGTAATCCCTTTCGTATCCGTCACGGCCTCCTGGTGACAGGATGCTCCAACGTCCCGGGCTGAAGGGAGATGCTACCTCCCGGGTCACTCTACCCCACAATCGCCCGCTTTCTTTCGGCCAAGGGGTCTTTGGTGACGCCGGGCAGGCCCTCCGGGTACAGGGAGTAGAGGAGGTCCAGGAAGGCGTCCACCACGGCGCCGTGGTTGGCAGCCTTGCGTACCATGACCGATGTGGGCAGCACCACGTTGTACCCCTCCTTGAGAGGGACGGTGGCCAGGGTCTCCTGCTCCACCTCCTTCAGGATGGAGTTGTACGGCAGAAAGGAGATGCCCAGACCCCGCTCAATCATGCGCTTGGTGGCCTCTATGCTGTCCAGGTCCATCTGTACGTTGGGGACGATGCCCGCCTCGCGCACCACCCTGTTGATGAGCACAAAGTAGCTGGACTCCTTGTCGTACAGGATAAGGGGCTCGTGGGCTACGTCGTAGATGCTGGCCACTCCCGCCCTGACAAAGGGATGGGAGGGATGGGTCACCAGCACCACGTGCTCATCGTACAGGTGGCGGCTCTCAGTATCCTGGTGGACCATCGTGCGCGTCAGGCCAACCTGGACCTCCTCGGACAGCACCATCTCTAGCACGTCTGAGGAGCGTCCCGTCTTGATGGCTACGTCCACGCCTGGGTGTGTCCGGTGGAAGGTCTCCACGATGCGTGGCAGGACGTAGGCGCAGATGGCGCGGGCGGAGCCGATGCGCAGCTTGCCCGTGGATGCGCGATGGGTAGCATCCACGGCGTCGGTAGCGTCACGCAACGCCTCCAGGGCCCTCTCCACGTAGGGGAGGAAGGCGCGGCCCGCCTCGGTGAGCCGGACGCCCCGGCCCATGCGCTGGAAGAGCGGCTCGCCCATCTCCCGTTCCAGGGCCAGGATGCGCGCGCTCAGGGAAGGCTGGGTCAGCTCCAGGGCCTCCGCCGCCCGGCTAAAGCTGTGGTGCTGCACCACCTGCAGGAAGGCTTCCAGTTGCCCTATCTCCATATCTTCTTTCAAGGAGGCCCCAGAGGGGCCTCCCTCTCCATCGCCTCTCGGAGGTATAGAATTGCCCTATGCGCATTATAGACCACAGCCGCCATAATACATAGACCAAGCAGGTGCACATGACTGTTACAGACTTGGTTGGTCTCACCCTCGCCCTCTCCCATCAAGGGAGAGGGGGATTTCCCCTTCTCCCCTTGTGGGAGAAGGTTGGGATGAGGGGTAATCCGCCGCAGGCGGATTTCAACAACCCGGTCTGTAACAGTCACCAGGTGCACTCCAAGGAGGGAGGGCGACATGACAATCTTGGAAGGGAAGATAGCCCTGGTGACGGGCGCTTCTCGTGGCATCGGAAGGGCCATTGCCATAGAGTTGGGCAAGGGCCATGCCGCAGTGGCCATCAACTACCTGAAGAACAGGGAGGCCGCGGAGGCGACGGCCCAAGAGGTGGAGGCCGCCGGTGGCAGGGCGGCGGTCTTTGGTGCCGACGTGTCGGTGCAGGCGGAGGCCAAAGCCCTGGTGCAACAGGCCGTGGAGCGCTTCGGCGGGCTGGACGTTCTGGTGAACAACGCCGGCGTCAACAGCGACCGCACGGTCCGGCGCATGAGCGCCGAGGAGTGGGGCTACGTGGTGCGCACCAACCTGGACAGCGTCTTCTACTGTGCCAACGCCGCCTTACCTCACCTGATGAGCCGCGGCGGAGGGCGCATCGTCAATATCGCTTCGGTGCTGGGGCAGATGGGGAACGTGGGCCAGGTGAACTACTCGGCCAGCAAAGGGGGCGTCATCGCCTTTACCAAGGGGCTGGCCCTGGAGGTGGCCCACTACAACATCCTGGTGAACGCCGTCTGCCCCGGCTACATAGAGACGGACATGATGGCGGGCCTTGCCCCGCAGTTTCGGGAGGGCCTGCTGGCCCGCATCCCGCTTGGGCGGTTTGGGACGCCTGAGGAGGTGGCACGCCTGGTGCGCTTCCTGGTGGCCGAGGGGGACTACATCACGGGGCAGCAGTTCAACGTCAACGGCGGCATGTATATGTGAGGGAAGGCGGAGATAGGCCCGGCAAATCATGCCCATCAGCCTGCCTGCCCTTGTGGAGGCTCGGGCTGCCTTCTGCCGTGGGACGGCCGTCCATTACATCTCTTGCCAACAGCCTCCCAAAACAGAAGCAGCCCGCTCTTGCACTTGGGCCAGCGGACCCGCCTACGGCTGCCCACAGACCTCGCCAGAGCCAATGGCGCTACCGCTTGGAGGCCAGAATAACGCTGTGTATGGCGATGAATGCTTGGTGACTGAAGGGCAGGGGCTGACCGTTGACACAACCGGGACAGAACCGCCCCTTGGTGTCTGCGTCACGCGGGGTATCATGGGACCAGGGTATGTCCTGCGCACCAAACTCAATCGGCGGCAGGTGTTCGAGTCCGAGATCCAGTTCTCGCACTGCTCCGTCAGAGGGGCGGACGAAGGTGAAAAGGGGTACCACAGGTAAGGTGGAACTAAAAGTGCCGCCGCTTCTATCCAGGTGGGTAACGGTCATTTGCCCCGTCGGCTGGGGTATCTGCGTTGGAGAAAGCGTAACTTTTACGTCCCACTGCTCGGTGTGCAGGTCCGGATAGGTCACGGTTATCGGGTTGACGCTTACCAGGGAAAGGGCAACAATTTCAATGGGGATGGTCACGGTGACTGGCGGCCTCCCCGTCGTTTTTGCTGTGTCCTGCCTTGCCACGATGGTGTCAGCTGTGGAATCGGGGCCCAGGGGTTCTCCCAGGAATTGGATGACACCTTGGAAAGGCTCAGACCCAGGGTCAAAGAAGTCTGCCGGAATAGGAAGAAGGCTAAAGTTCTGCTGCGTTGGGGCAACGGTCTGGAAGTTGTCGTATCCGGAGTGCACGGGGCTAGCCAGGGCAGCCCCCTGGCCAAACGTAAGACTGGCAACCATCACCAGCAGCAGAAGAACGCCCCATCTAGCTCTGGCTTTCATCGCATGTTCCTCCTTGCTAAGGCTTTGGAGACATCCCTTCAAGGAATATGCTGAGGGGAGACGCCTCGCAGCCACCGTCCGTTGGAGTACAGCGGTAATGTAATGCCTGGGGTGAAGGTTGTCAACGAATGCCCGCTGTGACACACCAGATGGAGATACATATAGGTGCCGCCAGCGGCCTAGGCGGTTCAATCCGATGGTCTGGACCCCTTTAGAGGGCGGCTTTCAGTAAGCGGGCCTTGTTCCAAAACTCCTTTGACCTTACCCCCTGTGTCCCCTCTTCTTTCACTCCGTTCAAGACAGGCTCTGCAGGAGAGGGGGAATTCGAATCTGGGGACACCCCAGACCCCGGCAGGAAGCCCAAGGTTTTCTGAACCTTCCTGACTTTTGGTGCAAAGCTCCCGCGAGGAAAGACGGCGCGGTTGCAATCCAACTCTTGATGCCGCACTCGTCCCCATATTCTTGCTCTAGCGGCGTTCTTCTGGTAAGATAATCTGCGGAATCTTACTGTTTCTCTATTTGTCCTTTCATCCTTCCCCAGTCTTTATCCTGCTGGAGGAGCCATGACTACCGCTCAGACCATCCGCCCCGTTCGCCTGGTGGACGAGATGCGCGGCTCTTACCTGGACTACGCCATGAGCGTCATCGTGGCGCGGGCATTGCCCGACGTCCGCGACGGCCTCAAGCCCGTGCAGCGGCGCATCATCTACTCCATGGACGAGCTGGCCATGCGCCCCGGCCAGCCCTATAAGAAGAGCGCTCGCCTGGTCGGTGAAGTCCTCGGCAAGTACCACCCCCACGGCGACTCCCCCGTCTACGAGGCTATGGTGCGCATGGCCCAGGACTTCTCCATGCGCTACCCGCTCATTGACGGCCAGGGCAACTTCGGCAGCATTGACAACGACCCACCGGCGGCCATGCGTTATACCGAGGCCCGCCTCTCCCCCATCGCCATGGAGATGCTGGCGGACATTGACCGGGACACCGTGGACTTCTCCCCCAACTTTGACGGCTCCCTGACGGAGCCGACGATCCTGCCCGCTCGCCTGCCCAACCTCATCCTCAACGGCGCCTCCGGCATCGCGGTGGGCATGACCACCAGCATCCCGCCCCACAACCTGCGGGAGGTGTGCGACGCCATCATCCACCTGATCGGCCACCCCCAGGCTTCCATTGACGACCTCCTGCAGTTCGTTCAGGGGCCAGACTTCCCCACCGGCGCCCAGGCGCTGGGCAAGGAGGGAATGCGGGAGGCGTACCATACCGGCCGCGGGCGCGTGGTCATTCGCGCCAAGATGGAGGTGGAGGAGGTACGCGGCGGGCGCTTCCGCCTGGTGGTCACCGAGGTGCCCTTCCAGGTGAACAAGGCAGCTCTGGTGGAGAAGATTGCCACCCTGGCGAAAGAGAAGAAGATAGACGGCATCACGGAGGTGCGGGACGAGTCGGACCGCCACGGCCTGCGGGTGGTGGTGGAGCTGCGCCGGGACGCACAGGTGCGGGTCATCCAGAACAACCTGCTCAAGCACACCGCCCTGCAGAGCGCCTTCTACATCAACATGCTTGCCCTGGTGGACGGCCAGCCCCAGACCCTTTCCCTCAAGGCCCTTCTTGAGGAGTACGTCAAGTTTCGGACCGAAGTCATCCGGCGGCGCACCCAGTACGACATCCGTAAGGCCCAGGCCAGGGTGCACATCCTGGAGGGCCTGCGCATCGCCATCAACAACCTGGACGCCATCGTCCGGCTTATCCGCAACTCGCCGGATACCGACGCCGCGCGCCAGGGCCTGATGGGTACCTACGGCCTGGACGAGGCCCAGGCCCAGGCCATCCTGGAGTTGCAGCTCCGCCGCCTGGCCGCCCTGGAGCGCCAGAAGATTGAGGAGGAGTACCAGGAGCTGGTCAAGCTCATCGCCGAGCTTCAGGCGCTTTTGGCAGACCCCGCCAAGGTGCGAGCCGAGGTGTCCAGGGAGACCCTTGCCCTGAAGGAGAAGTTCGGCGACGAGCGGCGCACGGAGATCGTGGATGAGGAGCCTGAGGAGTCCAGCCTGGAGGAGCGCATCCCTCACCAGGAGATGGTGCTGACCCTCAGCCAGCGCGGCTACATCAAGTCCATCCCCGTCGCCACCTACCGGCGGCAGCACCGGGGCGGCAAGGGCGTCCGCGGCCAGACCACCCGCGAGGACGACAGCCTGGCGGAGCTGCTGGTGGTGGATACCCACGACACCATCCTCTTTTTCACCAACCGGGGCCGCGTCTACCGCCAGCGGGTATACCTGCTACCCCAGGACGCATCCCGCACCACCAAGGGTACCCACCTGGTGCAGCACCTGAACCTGAGGGAGGAGGAGCGCGTCCAGACCATTCTGGACGTCTCCGCCCTCAACAGCGACCTGTACCTGGTGCTGGCGACCCGCCTGGGTGAGGTGAAACGCATGAGCCTGGCACAGATTGTCAACCTGCGCTCCAATGGCCTCAACGCCATGGACCTGGAGCCTGGGGATGAGCTGGTGGCGGCCCGCATCGCCCGTGAAACGGACGAAATCATGATGGTGAGCCGTGAGGGCTACGCCATCCGCTTCCCCGTCCACGGAGATGGCGGGGTACCCTCCCGCTCACGGGCCGCAGGAGGCGTCAAGGGCATGAACGTTAAAGCCCGGGAGAACGACTATGTTGTCGCCATGGACATTGTGGTCCCCGGCCGGCAACTTCTGGTCATTAGCGAAAAAGGCGTTGGTAAGCCTACGCCGCTCATTCGTCGCCCAAAGGATGACAAAGAGATTTATCGTTCCCAGAAAAGGGGAGGGATGGGCCTCCTCACCATGCGCATTACCCCCAAGTCCGGCCCAATAGCAACGGCTCGCATCGTGGCCGAGGGTGAGGACCTGCTTATCGTCTCAGAAAAAGGCCAGGTCACCCGCACCAGCCTCTCGGAGATCCGGGAGAAGGGCCGCCTTACCCAGGGCGTCAACATCGTCACCCTGGATGAGGACGACAAGGTGGTGGCCATCGCAGCGATGGACCCGAAGGCCAGCAACGCCTACGCGGGCAGCGGCAACGGCCAAGCAGCCCTGGCCATCAACGGGCGGAGCATCTCCACCAACGGCTATCAGGAGGTGGACGAAGAGGAGACGGAGGAGGAGAGGGAAACCGGATAGGGACGCCATACGGCTCAATGACGCTGCCCCGCGACGGAGTCGCGGGGCAGCGTGATGGCTATGGGGTAGGCCGTCGGCGTTTGCCCAGGTCCTCACACTAACGCCTGCGGGACCCACGCCTGCTTGGGGTTGGGGGAGCTCGGTACGTGATCCGCCTTTGGAACCCTGAGAGCTTGTGAAGAAATACCTTTTCTGGACTCTTGGTGGTGTCCGCCAGATACGATTTCGGGTCGGTCAAGAGGCCAAAACCCGATAAATTCACAAACTCTGAGAATGACAGGACATGCTCGGCGGGGGCTGTACTACGATTGGATGATCTCAGACACATCCTTGTTTAAGGTTCCGGCAGCAGCTGTAATAGCAGCGAACTCTTTTTGTTGCGGTCTCCAGACATGGTCTTCCATGTAATCTCTCTCCAATCGCTGTATGCCCTCGAGCTTTAGTAAACTGGCTTTGACGTTTTGCAAATGCCCCATAAACTTGGGCCCAGTAAGGTAATCCATGATCTGGCCAACCTTCAATTCCGTGTCGCCGGTGGATAGCCCTCGTTGCGCCAATTGGATCAGGCCATTCCGCAGAACTGAAGCAAGGGCTCGCACTATGTTTTCTTGTGCCTTAGCTATCAGGACTTCGCCATGCTTGGAAAAGTCGCCATCCCTCTGTCTCACAGCACGAGATACCAGCACTCCAAACTCCGCGTTGCCTTTTTGCTTGTCCTCCTTCAACTTGCCGATCCAGGCATCGAGGAACCTGTTCGTGTTTTTCATCTCCCATAAGATCGCTCCGCAGCGGCGATCCCCGTCGAAGACTTCGTGGAGGTAGTCAGCCCCTTCTGCACCTACGCGGATTCGCGTTATCCTATCTGCTGGGCACTCACTCTTAAGCGTGCTCTCAAGTTCTCTCTCTCCAAGCCTGCCGAGTGTCTGGGCATCTTTTTGCTCCACGAGTTGGCGCTGAAGATCCTCGCTGGTCTTTCTGAAACGCTCAAGGCTCTCAGAAAGCTGAAAGATCGTGTTGTCACGTTGCTTAACCGACTCCTCTAGGTCCTTCGTTCTTTGAACTTGCTGCTCATCCAAACGGCGCCTAGCTTCTTCGTCAGCGCGAGCTTCCACTTCCCTCCTTAGGCGCTCCAAGTTCTCTTGCACTTGTCTCGTTTGGTCGACCCGAATGGCCTGGCCACAGACAGGGCACAATTTAGCTGGCTCTGTAGTCATTCCTGCCCCCTTTTTCTATCAATACACTGATACGAAGAGTTGACACCGCAATCATACACCCGTGTTATGTAGCCAACAAGGATGTGTCAGTCTCCCCCAGTCCTCTCGCTATCCTTTCACCTTTACAACGTCCTTTTGGCCCGAACAAATGCAGGTATTGCCTAGCTTATCCCCCCTTTAACCCGTCCAATCTCTGCTACCGCGCCCAGATTCTTCGCTTCGCTTAGAATGACACCACAGGTAGTGCTGGGCTTGACCTTCTCCAGGCTCACCACGCGGGGGCTTCCTGTTCTCTGTGCATCTGTCGCCAGGCTTCGCAGGAAGGGGGGCCAGCGGCTCTGGCCGGCGATTGGCCTAGCGCTGGCCAGGGTCAAGGGATAGTGGGGGTGTGGGCGCTGAGAGGGATGAGATGGGGTGCTGGCTCCGGCAGCGTGGGCACGGCGAGGCAGCCGGCCAGGAAGTCTCTGGCCCGGCGGATAGGCAGGTGGCGGTCTGTTTCGTGAAAGACCTCGTGGTAGAACCCGGGGAACACGATGTGCTCCTTCCTGGGTGAGCCAAGGTTGGCAAAAAAGGCCTTTTGGGCGGAAAGCTTCACCACCCAGTCGGTCCCCGCGGACAGGACCAGTGTTGGCGTGTGGATGCGCCCGGCGTTGGCGATGACGCCTCGGCCCGCCTCCAGCAGGTCCACCAGCACCCGAATCCCTATGGGTCGCGCGATGAGCGGGTCGCTGTTGCGCAGGGCGCGCTCCTGGGCATCGTGGGTGAGCATGCGGGCGATCACGAAGCTGCTGATAGAGGCGTGGGGCCTTACCCTGGCCCACCCCTTCAGCAGGGGAAGGGCGAAGGGGGCGTACAGCCGGATGGCGAGAGCGGGGGAGCCCAGCACCATCGCCCGGACCGGCGGCTGGTGGGCCAGCACCAGGGCGGAAGCGATGACGCTGCCCTCGCTGTGGCCCATGAGCGCCATATCCTCCAGGCGCACCCTGTAGCGGGAGCGGACCTCCTGGAGGAAGGCCCAGGCGTCCCGCACCAGGTCCTGGAAGGAGCTGGCATATCCCCTGGGGCCGGGGGAACGTCCGTGGCCCCTGGCGTCCCATCCAAAGAAGGAGACGCCTGGCAGGTTAAGCTCCTGGACGACGGTCGTGAAACGTCCTGAGTGCTCGTGACCCCCGTGGAAGAGGACCACGGCCCGTTTCTGGGGTGCTTCTGGGCGCCACGCCCGGTAGAAGATGGGAGCCCCATCCCAGGAGTGGAAGGTACGCTCTTCTATGGATAGCTCTAGCATTTCTCTCCTTCCGGAGCCTATTTGCCCGTGGCACCCACATCATACCCAGCCGCAAGAGGAGGGCTGGGTGACATTCCTACCATCCTTGCTCGTACAAATGTACCTTCTGGGGTTCTGAGAGATAAGGGGGACAACCGGCTACCATTGCCACCGGCTGAGGCGGCGAGTCCACTCCTTGCCGGCGTCGATGATCTGGGCGCGTTTCCACTCAATCATCGCCACCGCGGATACGATCAAGATGCCGACGATCAGGGCTATGGCCGCGTTCGGTAGCCCGGAGAGCAGCCCGCCGGTCTGCCACAGGACGTCTACGACAAAGGCTGTGATGCCTCCCAGGAAGGGGAGCCGTGAACGGCTGCCAGCGCCCCAGAGCACAAGCAGGATGCTCTCTGCAGCCAGCAACAGGGCGTAGGCCCAGGATGGCTGGTCTACCACCGATTGCCAGAAGGCGGAGAGGAGGAGGAGGGCAACGGCGCTTCCCTCTATCAGTGCCGGCAGATTGCCAGGGGAGCGTCGCCGCTCAAAGAAGGCGATGGTGAGCAGGTACAGCCCTGTGGGGATGGCGTAGGCCTGGAAATGAGATACCCGGAATACCAGGAGCTGGGTGCTCCAGCTTGCTAGGAGCAAGCCCAGTGCAAGGTAGGCAAAGAGAGGGCGGCGCTCCACGATAGCCATTCCCAGGTAGAGCAAGCCCAGGAACGCTAGCACTGCTGTGCCGTTTTGCAACGGCGCTCCCGTCAGCAGCGGCGCGCCGAGGAGGAGCCGTGCCCCGTCCAGAGAGGTGGGATCCAAAAGGGTGAGCATCACAACTCCCAGGACAAAGGCTACGGCAAACCATGACAGTCTGACCCCGGCCCTGCGTAGCGGCGCCTCCCAGATGGCCAGCCGGTCTACAGGTCCTCTGGACGCCTCTCTTTGCGTGGTTGCGGTCCTCACAGCCTGGCCTCCGCACCACATCAGCAGCCCCTGCACCGACCATACGATGGCGCTTTGGGACCAGGCCAGTCCCAGCAAACGAGAGGTGAAGATGACCGCCGCCGTTACCAACCCCGTGGACACGTAGGACAAGAGGCGAACCTGGGTCAAGTGCGCGGCCAACGTGGTCATGAGGGCGTAGGTGACGGTCACCAGCAGGCCAGTGAGGTCTGACTGGGCGCCCAGGAGGAGGCTGACGGCCGCATCGGCGGTACCTGCCATGGCGAAAGGCAAGGGCCAAGGCCCAAGCACCGCCTTAAGGCTGGCGCTTCCCTTGCTCTTTCGCAGGGTCATAGCCAGCCCGGCGCCCATGGCGATGGTGGCCGGGACAAAGAGCGCCCCTATCTGGTAGGTTTCCAGGCCCAGGCCCCGGAGGGCTAGCACCGAGGCGTAGGCACCATGGGACGAGGCCAGGAGCGGGTAGAGCCAGAGCCTCCCCCGGAAGAGCACCAGGGAGATGGCGCTGGCGCCTGCGGAGAACAGCAGGCTCGCCAGGCGTGGCCCCTCCTCGGGTAGGGACAGGAGCACTGAGGCCAGCGCCCCAAGGTAACCCGCCGTGAGCAGAGGCGCTGCCCAGGCGAGAGGGCCGGACGTGGCGAAGAGGTAATCCCGCAGAGTCGTCACCGTGGACTTCCGCCCCTTTGCTAACCTCCAGTACACAAGCAAACCTATGAGGAGGGAGGCCGCCGAGCCGGGCAGGATGGATAGCCCCACCCGCTCTGGCTCAAGAAAGTCCAGTGCTAAGCCATAGCTTGCCGAGGCGAAGGCCACGGCGGGATACAAGAGATGGGGAATGCGCCATCGCAAGGCGGCGGCTCCGTAGTAGAGAGCAACCACCGCCAGAGCGGCGATGCTGAAGGGCCACGGCGAATCGCCAAACTCAGGGCTGGCGAGCAACGCCGCCTCCAAACTTAGCGCAAGGCTTACGACATAAAAGGGGGTAGTTGCTCTGGCGAAAGCATCGGCATATCGTCCGAAGCTAGGGGTCAGGAGGCGGGAGACGGCAGGGATTCCAACCCCTCCTCTGCCGGTCCAGCGCTCCCATGCAGTGGTACCCACTAGATAGACCAACGCCAGCACCGCCAGGGCCAATCCGTACCCTTCATCCGTTAGCTCAAGGGCGGAGAAGGCTCTCGCGACGGTGGCAGTGGCCAGGCTGGCCAGGCCCCCCAGGGCAAGATACGACCAAACAGTGCGACGCAACACGTAGGCGCATAGGGCGCAGTATAGGGAGGCCAGGGCCAGGGTTGTGACGCTCAGCCCGTACCTGGGGAAGGCGAAAGCCACCGAAAGGAGTACCATACCGGCGCTTGCCCCAAAGAGGGGCACCGCCAGGAGGGGTTCGGTCCGGCGGGCCAGCCACCTCGCAAGAGCCACGTACGGCAGGGAGGCGAGCGCCAGGGCTAGGCCCTGTACCGGCAGGTTGCGGTAGAACAACGGATGGGCGTAGGCCAGGGTCTCTAGGCCCCAGAGAGGGAAGAGCAGGCTGGCCACACCAATGTGCGCGAAGGCCACGTATCTCTGGGAATCCTGCACCTTTATGTCGCCCAGGCGCGCCACGAACTCCGGCACCAGGGTGGTGGCCTTGGCCACAGTGAACCAGGCTGAGGCGGTCGCCGCTAGCAAGATGGCCCCGAAGATGATGCTCTGCCGCCCGGCGTCACCCAGGCTGGCAACAGCCGCCGCTGTGAGCAGGGCGTAGGCGATGAGCGGGGCCGCCGTAGTGTACCGAGGCCACTTGCGCTCCGCCACGAGTCCCGCGGTCAGGTAGGTCATGGCTACGGCTGCCCAGGTATAGGCCAGCAGACTGCCAGGCAGGGTGAAGCCCCCGGGCGCCTGGCCAGCCAGGGAGCCCGCGAAAAGGGTAGCGGGAGCAACCAGCAGGGCCAAAGCTGCGTGAGCAAAGGCTGGCCTCTGGAAGGCGTACGCTGAAGCCCCCAACAGAGCTACGTTGCCCAAGTAGGTCAGGGCGGGGAGAGCGGCGTCCCTCTGCCAGTTGTTCACGAGGTCCAGGGTTGCCATTGCCAATGAGCCTGCCGCCAGGCCATACCCTGCCACCGCGCAGGGCCAGAAGAAGACGTCGGCCTCGGCCTTTGTCTTCCTGGCCCGACCCAGTATCCAGGCCGCGCCCAGGTAGCCAGCGCCGCCGAGCAGGGTCGCCAGGGGCGTCGCCCTGATCTCCAGGGGCAGGCCGTCAACTACGATGGCGAAGGCGGCGGCCAGGGCCCCGACGGCTCCATAGCCCCAGGCTGAACTTCTCCGTTGATAGGCCGTGGCGGCGTACCCCAGGGCCGCCATAAGAGGGGCAAGGCTGACCACGAGCCGCTCGCCCATCTTCGCCGTGTCAGGGATGCCATCTATCCAGTTTGATAGGACCCATACGCCCGTCCATGCCAGGGCGAGGAAGGAAAGAATGGCTGCCACTCTGAAGAGAGCCAGGGCGTCGGCAGAGGGGAGTTGTAGCTGCCGAACCAGGCCCAGGGTAAAGTAGACCAAGGCCAGGGCCATCAAGGGGGTGCCCCACCACAGCGGGGGAACGCTGAAGAGGTCTGCCGTGACCGCGAGGGGATAGGCAAGGTAAGCTGCGGCCGCGTAGGCGGGCGTTTGAGTATGGGTGAGGAAACGGTAGAGTAACGCAAGGGCCACAGCACCGTACAGAGCGGGAAGCATCTGGATAGGGGTTACGGTCTGGTTGACGGTAGGCAGGGTGATGGCGACCACTACGGAAGCGAGGCCCAGGAGGACGCCAAGGGTCAATAAAGGGACCCGATACAGCCTGTCCACTTTGCCCAACAGGGACTCGCCAGCCAGGGCAAAGGCGAAGGCCCAGGCGAGAAGGGCGTAGGGGTGGGCCACAGCCGGCAGGGGTAGAGTCTCAACGAGAATGGCCGTCCAGATAGGGGCCAGGGCCGCGGCGAGGGCCATGAAGGCCATTGCGGCGAGGGCTGACGGCCTGAGGTTTCCGAGAGGGGCTTCCATGGCCGCAACGAGGTTGTCGGCCATTCCCACCAGGGCGGTGTCTTTGCCGCGGTGGGCTAGGACTGCCAGGCCGGCGTACAGGCCTGCCGTGACCGGTAGAGTAGCCAGGGCCGCCGCGCTGTCCGGGTTGGCCAGGAGCCACAGGAGGCTGACCAGGGATGCCGCCATGGCGCCAACAAGGGCGGGCTTGGCGTGCTCCGGCCACCGCCGCAGGCTCACCGCCTCCACTAGATAGACCCATCCCAGCACGCCCAGGGCGATGCTCCAGAAGGACACGGGAAGCGCCACAGGGTCAATTTGGGCAAGGGTGGCTACCACAGCGCCGGCCAGCAGCCCGTTGGCCACGTAGGTCCAATGGGGCCGTGCCCACCAGTGGGCAGAGAGGGCCGCCAGGCTGGCGGCGGCGTACAGGACAAAGGCATGGGATGCTTCCTCATATGCTGGCCAGGCTACCGCAGCTACGGTCATGGCATATCCGGCCAGATAAGTGGGCAACAGGGGCGAGCCTGCCCA
Organism: Chloroflexota bacterium; assembly: GCA_016179765.1. GTDB lineage: Bacteria > Chloroflexota > Dehalococcoidia > Lucifugimonadales > JACPCL1 > JACPCL1. Next base: position 40,412 of record JACPCL010000032.1, on the reverse strand, counting down.
ACGCCTCGCCTGCTCAAGGGATTGCGCCTTGATGAGCAGGCGGCTGGCCAGTACGTAGACGGCGCCTGCCGCCATGAGGGCGGCGTCAAAATAGGGCTGCCGCCACAAGCCCTGCTCCAGGGCAACCGCCAGGAGCGCCGCAACGGAGGTGAACGTTGCCCCATACGCGTAGGCGGGGAGGGGAGCATACCTCTGGGCGAGAAGGTAGAGGCCGCTGCCAGAGGCCAGGGCAAAGGCCAGAGCGTAGCCGGAGCCGGCCCCCGTCGCGAACATGGTTGCCAGGGTTACGACCACCCCAGCAAGGACGCCCTGGGATGTCCAGAGCATCGGCTCCGCGATGGCCCCCAGGGAGGAGTTGTGGAGCCGCTTCCACGCCACCAGGAGGGGGATGGTCATCGCCGCCAGGGAAGCCACGGGCCACTCCCAACCAAAGGCCACGGGCCACTGCCACAGTATCCCCAGCAGGGCTATGGCGAGGGCCACGCTGGCCCCCAGGAGGGCGACGGTCCCATGAGCGAGCAGGTGTCCTCTGAAGCGATAGGTCAGGAGTCCCCAGACTGGCGCGGAGATAGCCGTCACCATCAGCCAGGCGTATAGGGGAAGGTCCAGGGGTACCCCTATCCCTGGGACCACTGGGAAGGAGCCGCCCGTGGCGGCTCGGGCCTCGCCGATCTGGGGGCCGAAGAGCTTGAACATCCATGCCCCCAAATTGAGGGGTACCCACAAGGCTGCGACGGTGATCACCGCGAGGCCAGAGAGGTGGAGCTTGAGCCGCTCTTTGATGATGTATCCAGAGAGCAAGAACATCACACACTGGCCAGCCAGAATGGCCTGGACTACGGGCCACACCCGTTCCCAGGTGTAGTCCTGCCAGAGGCTTACCAGGAGGGCAAGGGAGGACACTGTAATGAGGAGCACACCAAAGCCCAAGAGAGCCGTCAGGGTCCGCTCGGAGAAGAGGGCGGACCAAAAGGCGCCCCATTCAAAGGGCTGGCGTTGTACCGGTGGGGCTGTGGGCTGCCGGGGTGGCGGCGCAGCCTGGGCGGTGATGCGGGGCGTCGCCGCCGACGGAAGGGCGATGGTGGACGCTGGCACAGTGGTGGCCGCTGCAAATGGAGGGGACGACGATGGTGTACGCAGAGCCGCCAGCCGGCTTACGTAGCCTGAAGCCAGCGACTGGAGAGCTGACCGCTGACTGCCCTCGCGTTGACTTTGTTGAGCAAGTCGCGTGACCAGGGCGATCAGGTACTCCATGCTCGCAGAAGTCTGTGGCAGGGCCGCCCGTGGTGCGGCGTTTCTTAAGGGAAGAAGCTCGGCCTCCAGGAACTGCAATCTTGCCTGGACATCCTGGCGGCGGGCCGGGCCCGGCGCCAAACGGGTGTAAGCCTGGTACTCGTAATAGGCCTGGGCCTTTTGTTCTAGGAGGTCCCACACCTGGGCCAGGCGGTGGTGAGGTTCCGGAAGGGTGGGATCTATGGTGGCGGCGAGCCAGTACTGCTCCACGGCGGCGGCGTAGCCGCCCTGCTGCTGATACTGGCGGCCCAGCTCTATACGGGCGAAGGCATCCCTGGGATGGTGGGACAGGTGCTCCTTCAGCCCGTCTACAGAGGCGGAAGCCGGCAGGAAGGCCAGGGCCTGCACGATGCGCCTCTCCGCCTCCCGCTGGCGGACCGCCAGGGCCTCGTTGACGGCGTCAAGGGCAAAGGGTGAGCCGGCCTGCCGCCTCTGGGCGGCGGCAATCTCTTGCTGGGCAAAGGCGATACGCTCTAACTCCTCTTCCAACCGGAGGATTTCGTCACCGGAGGGGGGTGAGGGGGGATTGGAGCCGGACGTGACCCTTGTGAGTGGGTTTCCGCAGCGGATGCAAAAGCGCCCTGGGGAGGTATTCTCGTGGCCGCAGGCTGGGCACAGCATAGGCACCTCCTCGTGCTTAACCGGAGAGGGTGGCAGGTGTGATGGTGGGGCTCAGCGCCTCACCTGGGGATGATAGGGCAGTCAATGATGGGAAGGGAGGTACAAAGGAACCATTTTCCCTTAGTAGGGGATTGACGGTGCACCTATAATGCTGGTGGTACATCCACGAGGGGCGGTGCGCCAGTCAACATGGGCGCCAGCGAACAGGGCCAGCGTTTCCCTTTGGGCGCCGCAAGGGTCGTCATTGCAAACCCTATCGTCTTCTTTTACCTCTTTCGCTGGCTGACCTGGCTCCTGGCGGCAGCCCTGGTCTACACCAAAACGACTCCCCTCGCCAACCTTCATTTTCAGCCCGGGTTGCTGATGTACGCCGCCCTCCAGCTCTTCCTGGGCCTCCTGTATACGGCGGTCTTGCGCCCTAGGCTGGACCGGACGTGGCAAGAGCTGGACCTGGAGCGTCCGCAACCGGACCTCTTAGCCCTGAGCGTGGCTGACATGGCGGGCAGTCTGGCGGTACTGTTCTGGAGCGGCGGTCTGGGCACGCCCCTCTACCACTACGTGGTGACCAGTGTCCTTATGCCCTGCTTTTTATATCCCAACAGGTGGGGCCTGGCTCTAGCTGCCCTCTTTGGAGCGGGGTACGTGGGGGCAGCCGCTATGGCGGGTGAGCTCCTGGAAGGCGCCGTTGGTCTGGGGCAGGGAGGATTTCGGGGCCAGGCCACCCGTGACGTGGCCTCCATGTTCTTCATTGCCGCCGCGGTGGTGTACCTGGGCCAGCTCTTTCGCTCCCTCCAAGCGGAAAGGCGTCGCACCAAAGAGGCGCTGGACGAAACGGCCATGCTCTTCTCCCTTACCCAGGACCTGGTCCGCGGGGGTACAGAGCTTCAACCCCTGTTTACGCGGCTGACCCAGGTGATGCGCGGCGCTGGGGCCTTTGACCAGTGGGCGCTGCTGCTGAAGCGGCCCAACGGCAGGCTGGAGATGACCTCCTCAACGGTTGGCGTTGAGGAGATAGACGCAGGCCTGGCGGAAGAGGCTCTAAGGGCGGGGCGCACCCTTGCCCGCTCAGGGTCGGTTAAAGAGGGCTGGCAGGTCGCTGTGCCCCTCAAGATAGGGGAAGAGAGCCTTGGCGTGATGGTAGCTGGCAGCAGCGCGAAAGGAGCGGGGGAGAAGGTGTGGCCCCTGGCCGAGGCGGTGGCGGGCCAGATAGCCATTGGACTCCAGAATGCCCTGCTGGCCGTGCAAAAGGCGGACCTGGCTGCTCAGGAGGAGCGAAGTCGCATCGCGCGGGAAATCCATGATGGTATTGCCCAGGCCATTTACATGCTCAGCCTGCATTTGGAGACGTGTGCGGAGCTGGCGGCCCAGGGCCGGCAAGACCTGCCCCAGCGCCTGGGCGAGCTGGTGGGCCTCTCCAAGCAGGCGCTCCTTGAGGTGCGCCACTACATCTTTGACCTGAAGCCATATCTGGCAGGCGAACAGAGCGCCGCCGCCATGGTGTCCAGCCAGGTGAGCGAGTTTGCCAAGGTCTCTGGCGTGTCCGCCTCCTTTGATGTGCAAGGAGAGCAGCGACCTCTCTCCGTCTCGGCGGCCACGTGCCTCTATAGAGTGACACAGGAGGCCCTTGCCAACGTCTTCCGCCATGCCCAGGCCTCTGGGGTGCAAGTGACCCTGGAGTTCTTGCCTTCCGAAGCTCGCCTGGACGTGGCTGACAATGGCATGGGGTTTGACCCTGCCCAAGTGGATGGCGGCAATGGACTGGACAACATGCAGCACCGCGCCCAGGAGCTGGGAGGTTCCTTTCGCCTGCGTAGCTCTCCCGGCCACGGGACGGAGGTGAGCATTGCTCTGCCGTGCTAACACATAGGGAGGGGCACGGCACGCCGTGCCCCTCCCTATGGCTGCTGAAAAACACCCCAAACCCCTGCCCCTTCGCTACCCCCTTCACTACGTTCAGGGCTTCGGCTCACCAGGGCAGGCTCCGGGGCTTGGCCCCTCTGAACACCGCTTTTTCAGCACCCTGCTATAGGCCTGTACAATGAGCGAGAGGAGGCAGCCATGGCGCGAACACGGGTGATGGTGGTGGACGACCATGAGGTGGTCCGTAGCGGCCTGCGGGCCATCCTGGGGGCTGAGGAGGACCTGGAGGTGGTGGCGGAAGCCGGCACGGTGAGGGAGGCGGCGCACAAGGCATCGGTCTTTGCCCCGGACGTCATTCTCATGGATGTGCGCCTGGCAGAGGGCAGTGGCATTGAGGCCTGTCGCGCCATCAAGAGCGAGCGCCCTGAGGCGCAGGTGCTCATGTTGACCTCCTTTGGGGATGAAGAGGCGGTGATGTCGTCCATCATGGCGGGGGCGTCCGGCTACCTGTTGAAAAACGTGGGACGGGGCGACCTGCTGCGAGCTATCCGCTCTGTGGCCCAAGGCCAGAACCTCCTGGACCCCGCCGTCACTAAACGGGTAATGGAGCGCCTTGCTCGCCTCTCCGCCAGAGAGCAGGAGCAGTCCCTCCAGGGTGTATCCGAACGGGAGCGAGAGGTGCTGGTGCTGGTGGGCCAGGGCCTGACGAACAAGGAGATCGCCGCCAGGCTGGTCATCAGCGAGAATACCGCCCGCAACCACGTGAGTCGGCTGCTGGAGAAGCTGGGTCTGGCCCGCCGCAGCGAGGCGGCTGCCTTTGCCGCTGAACGTGGCCTGCTGAAGAAGGAGCGATCATAGGGCAGTTCGTCGGGGCGAGGTTAGCTCGCCCCGACTTGTTCACCACGGCCTCCGTACCACGAAAAACAGTACCGCCCAACTAGCCGCGTTGGGTACATTTGCACCTGAGGGGGGCCTCGCCACGGCTCTACTATGGCCTCAGTCAAGGGTGACAGGAGGGGGCCATGGAACGAGTCATAGCTGCACGGCGGTCTTGGAACCCAGGGGCTGGAAAGCTGGCGGCGGCGGTTGCCTCGGCGGTGTGCATTGGCGCCGTGCCTCTCCTGTTCCAGCGGTTTGCCCATATTGATCCCGCGGTGGTTGCTACCCTGGGCTATCCAGCGGTGTTCCTGGCCAACGTCATTGGCAGCATAACTCTGTTCTTGCCGATGCCGGGGCTGGCGGTGGTCTTTGCTGGCGGCAGCGTGCTGCACCCGGTAGTGGTGGCTATGGTGGCTACGGCGGGCATGGCTTTGGGGATGATGGGCTGCTATTTGTTGGGTCTCTCAGGCTCCCCCTTGGTGCAGAAGATGACGTCCCGCCAAGGTGGCATGGCGTGCGCAGTGGTAGGAAAGGTGCAGGGCTGGTTTCGGCGGTACGGCGTGTGGGCTGCCTTCCTTCTGGCGGCTGTGCCCAACCCCTTCTTTGACTTCGCGGGCCTGTGGGCGGGGGCTATTCGGATGCCGCTATGGAAGTTCGCAGTGGGGACCTTCCTTGGCAAGCTTGCCCAAACGATGGCGGTGGCCGTGGCAGGTATGTACCTGGCGTCGGCTGTAGGAATGGCGACATAGGGCCAGTTGCCTAGCTAGTAGGCACCTGGCATAATGCGGGCCAAAGGATGGGAGCATGAGCATGGCAGGGAAGGGGTTAACACTCTTGCGGCTGGCGCTGGTGGACTTTTCCCGTAACAACTGCCCGTACATGGCTGCGGCCATTGCCTACTGGGCGCTGTTCTCGCTCTTTCCGCTGGCCCTTGCCACCATGTCTATCATCGCCTACCTCAACCCGAGTCCCGATGAGCATCTCTGGGTTCTTCAGGGGATCATCAAGGTCATCCCTGTCTCCCGCGAGTACGTTGTCGCGGTCATCCAGGACCTCGTGGCGTCCAGGGGCACGCTGGGCCTGTTGGCTGCAGCGGGGCTGCTGTTCACCGGCACGGCCGTGTTCTCCGCCGTGCGCAAGGGTATCAACCACGCCTGGCACATGGGCAAGCCGCCCTATTTCCTACTAGAGAGGGCCACAGACCTGGTCATGCTCCTCGGTGTCGGCGTCCTGGCCCTGATCATGGTAGCCTTCACGACCAACCTCCTGGGCCTCTCATCGGTGGCGCGGACCCCGGAATGGATCGGGGGTGGGCTGGCAGGCAAAGCGGTCCTTGAGCTGGGCGCACTGCTGGCGACCTTCGGCGTATTCTCGCTCCTGTACCGGTTCGTCCCCAACACCAAGGTGGCATGGCGGGACGTGTGGCTTGGCGCGGCGATGGGGGCCGCGTTCTTCCAGGCCGTGAGGCTCGGCTTCACCTGGTTTGTTCTGAGTTTCGGTAGGCTCAATCTCGTCTACGGGGTGCTGGGTTCGCTCATGGCGGTCCTGATCTGGTCATACCTGGCGTCAATGGCCCTGATGTGGGGCGCGCAGGTGTGCTTTACCTACAGCCGGCTCTACGGCAGCCGGGAGGCGCTCGGCGTCCCACAGGACCTGCTGGACGCCCCGGAGGCCGCTCCTTCGCGGGAGACGAAGGGCCTTGCAGGGCCATTGCTCACGGTGGTGGGATGGCTGCTGCCGCCCAGGAAGAGGCAGCCATGAACTTTGGCAAACCCATCTACGTGACTTCTGGCATTTACCAGTTCCGGGCCGTTGGGGCGCGGGTCAGCGTCATCGTTGGCGGCGATGGCGCCGCGCTGGTGGACAGTGGCGGTCCGGGCAGCTTTGGCGCCATCGCCTCCGGGCTGAAGAACCTGGGTCTGCCCCTGGAGGCGGTGCGCTGGATATTCCTGACGCACTATCACCCAGACCACTCCGGCAGCCTGGGCCGGCTGGCCTTAGAGACGGGTGCGAAAGTAGCGATGCACAAGGAGGAGTGGCCCCTCCTTTCGGGCGAGTACCCCACCCCTAACCCGTTCCGCAATCAGGTCCTGGCGGGCCTGACGGAGCCAGTCGTGCGGCGGATGTACGACTATCCCCCCCAGGCCGACCTGCTGCTTTCGGACGGCGATGAGCTACAACTGGATAGCCAGATCAGCGTGCGAGTGGTGCACACGCCGGGGCACACGCCGGGGAGCATCTCTCTGTACGTATTGCCCCAACGGGTGCTTATTGTAGGGGATGCCTTGCAGTACCGGTTTGGGAAGATAGGGCCGCCCGCGGCGGGGGTGACCCAGGACCAGGATCAGGCGAGACAATCGGTGCGCAAGTTGATGGCCTTAGACTTTGAAGCGATCTGCTTCAGCCATTTTCCGCCCCTTCGCAGCGACGCGCGGGAGACCCTGCGCCGTCGTTTTCTGGAGGCGTGAACGACTAGCTTCCCAGGAGGTGGGCCATGGCAGAGACCCTGGTGCAGTTTCTTCAAGATTCCTCCAAACGGTTTGGCCTCCGGCCCGCCCTGCTAATGAAGCCGGGGTTCCGCTACCGGCAGTGGAACTACCAGCAGCTATGGGATGGCTCCGGCAAGGTGGCGGCGCTCCTTCAGCAGAGGGGGCTGCGCAAGGGGGACCGGGCCATCCTGTGGGCCTACAACTGCCCCCAGTGGGTGGTGGCCTTCTTTGGTTGTTTGCGGGCCGGCGTTATCGTTGTGCCCATAGACCTGCGCAGCACGCCTGACTTTGTGGCGAAGGTGGCCGCCAAGACCCGCCCCAGCCTGGCCTTCGTCTCCTGCCTGACACCGCCTATGCCCCCGTCTCTGGATATGCAACGCATCAGCGTTGAGGAGCTGGAGGGGTTGTCCGCCTCCCTACCAGCCCCTCAGGAAGAGTCGGTGGCCAGGGACGACCTGGCGGAGATCATGTTCACCTCTGGTACCACCGGTGACCCCAAGGGGGTCATGATCAGCCACGGGAACCTGCTCGCCAACCTGCAGGCCACCAGCCAGTACATCCCTGGCAAGGCCTCCTATCGGTTGCTGTCCATCCTGCCCCTGAGCCACATGTTTGAACAGATGGGTTGCCTGCTCATGGCTCTGCAGTGCGGCGCCAACGTTACCTATCCCGCCAGCCGCCAGCCTTCCGTCCTGTTCCGCACCATGCGGGAGCGCCGCATCACCACGATTCTCCTGGTGCCCCTGGCCCTGGACCTGTTCATGAAGGGCATAGAGCGGGAGGTGAAGCGCCAGGGCAGGGAGCGGGTGTGGAGCACCCTTCTGAAGGTGGCAAAGCGCATCCCTTTCCCCTTGCGGCGCATCCTCTTCCGCCCTGTCCACCAGCAGTTTGGCGGCAAGCTGGACCTCATCATCTCTGGCGGCGCGGCCCTGGACCCAGAACTGGGGGCCAAGTGGCAGCTTCTGGGGATCAACGTGACCCAGGGCTACGGGACAACGGAGGCCTCCCCGGTCATAAGCTGCCACAGGGTAAGCCGGCCGAGGTGTGATTCGGTCGGGTTGCCCTTGCCCGGGGTTGACGTGAAGATTGAGGCCGATGGCGAGATCCTGGTGCGCGGGCCGAACATTACCCGGGGATACTGGGAGGCCCCGGAGCAGACCCGCGCCGCCTTCTCCGGCGGATGGTACAAAACCGGAGACCTGGGCTACTTTGACCAGGAGGGCTTCTTGCACATCCAGGGCCGCAAGAAGGATATGATCGTCCTAGCCGACGGCCAGAACGTCTTCCCCGAGGATGTAGAGGCAGTCCTGCTGAAACACCCGGCCATTACTGACGCAATTGTCGTCGGCCTCCCCAAGGGGGCCGATACGGAGGTGCACGGCGTTTTCATCCTCAAGGACCCGGAAGAGGCTCCCCGCATCGTCGCCTGGGTCAACGGCCAGTTGGCGGAACGCCAGCATATCCGAGGGTGGTCCATTTGGCCAGAGGAGGACTTTCCCCGTACCCATACTCTTAAAGTGAAGAAGGGTGTGGTGTTGGAAATCTTGCGGGGCGTCGCGCCTGCTAGCCCCGCAGCCATTCCGGGGGCTGGCAGCGGGCCGGCTAGCGCCGGCAAGGGCCTGCGCCACATCATTGCCGAGGTCGCGGGCCTGCCCGAGGCCGGGGTCAGCGATGATAAGACCCTGGGCGTTGAGCTGGGCCTGGACTCCCTGAACAGGGTGGAGTTGCTTTCTATCATTGAGGAGGAGCTGGGGGTTTACCTGGACGAGACGCAGGTCACCGCGGACACCACGGTACGCCAGCTCCAGGCCATGGTGGGGGAGCATGGCGGTCCGCACGAGTCCCAACGCTTCCCAAGTTGGGGGATGAGTTGGTGGTGCCGGCCCCTCCGGGGGGCCATCCAGCGTGCAGTGATCTTTCCTCTAGGCTTCTGGCTGTACCGGCTACGGGTGACGGGACGAGAGCACCTGAATGGCCTAAAGGGGCCGGTGCTCATCGCCGCTAATCACAACCTGGGGCTGGACAACGGCCTCATCCTGAAGGCGGTGCCCTCTCACGTAAGACGACGGTTGGGCATTGCTGCAGCGGCAGAGCTGTGGCGCAACCCCCTGTGGGCCGTGGTGAACCCGCTGCTGGGCAACGGCTTCCCCTTCGCTAAGGAGGGCCCCGTCCGCGCCAGCCTGGACAACCTGGGCAAGATCATCGACGGCGGTTGGTCCGTCCTGCTCTACCCGGAGGGCAAGCTGACCATCGGCGGCCCCATCCAGCCCTTCATGAGCGGCGCGGGCCTCATCGCCGTGGAGGGGGCAGTTCCGGTAGTGCCGTTGCGGCTGCACGTTGAGCATCCTGGCAGGCCAGCGCTGGCGCCCTTTCTGCGGCGAGGGCAGGTAGAGATACGCTTCGGCAAGCCTATCGTCTTTAGCAACGGGGCGTCGTACTTGGAGGCAACCGCCGCCATTGAGGGCGCGGTGCGCGATTTGTAACAGAAAACCTGAAAGCAGGAAGTTGTCTATGCGCCTGGTTCGCCGCATCCTCATTGCTATCGTGGCCCTCGTGGTCATAGGCGCGGTTGCCGGTGTTGGAGCGGGGGGCTGGTACCTCTCTGACATCCTGAAGAGAGATGCCCTGATGCCTGACCATAAGCCCTCCGACCTGGACATGCAGGTGGTGAGGGTGTCCGATGGGCAAGTCACCCTGAGGGTGACGCCTGCCACTGGTGAGACTGCGCCCTGGAATCACGAGGGCGTCTGGGGTGTGCGATGGGACGGCGGCTATGGGCAGGTGGGGGCGATTAGCCAGCTCAACGAGGGCCAGGTGGTGCGGGAGTTCAAAACCTTCAACGGCGAGCTGCGCCCTGGTGTCATGGCCCGTCTGGAGGGTTACGCCTTTCCTGGTGAGCCTATGACCACCTTCGGCATCCCCTTCCGGGAGGTGCAGTACACCTTGTCCCTTGGGGAGTTCACCGCCTGGTACGTGGAGGGTAAGGGCAGCACGTGGGTCATCTTTGTGCACGGGCGCAATGCAGAGCTCCGGGAGGGGCTGCGTATCCTACCCACCCTGGTGGACATGGGGTATCCTACCCTTCTCATCACCTACCGGAACGACGAGGGTGCGCCGTCGAATCCGGACGGACTTCTGCGGTATGGCCAGACGGAGTGGCAGGACTTGGAGGGGGCGGTGAGGTATGCCCTCCAGGAGGGGGCGCAGGATGTGGTGCTGGTGGGCATCAGCATGGGTGGGGCCATCGTGGCCAACTTCCTGTACCAGTCTGACCAGGCTGCCAGCGTGCGGGGCGTCATCCTGGATGCGCCGATGGTGAACTTCAACTCCACCATTGACCTAGGGGTGGAGCGGCGGGGCTATCCGGTCATTGTGGCGGGCATCGCCAAAGGCATGTCCCAGTTCCGATTCGGCGTGCAATGGCGCAAGCTGGATTACTTGAAGGATGCGGAACGTCTGAAAGCGCCGGTCCTGCTGTTCCACGGGGACGCCGATGAGACGGTGCCCGTGGCGACCAGCGACGCCCTGGCAAAGGCGCGGCAGGACATTGTGCGGTACGTGAGAGTGCCCGGCGCGCTGCACGTTGGCTCCTGGAACCGGGACCCGGCGGCTTATGAGGCGGCGGTGCGGACGTTCCTGGGGGATGTGGGGAGAAGCTAGGCGCGGAGCAGCGCCACCACGCTGGCTACCACGTACTCCCCGTGGTGGCTGATGCTCAGATCGCAGCTCACCACACGCGAAGCATCGTACTCCGGGCCGAAGGCCAGGGAGGGCTTGCCGTCCGGGGTGTAGCGGATCTCTATGACGTGCCAGTCGCCCTTAGGCAGGGAAAGGGCCTTGTAGGCCGCTTCCTTTGCGGCAAAGATGCCCGCCAGGCGCTCCACGCTGGCTCCCTGGACCTCTGAGGGGTGGAAGAGCCTCCGCAGGAGGGCCTCGCCTCCGTCCTGGAGGGAGTGCTGGAACTCTGCCAGGCGTACCAGGTCAATACCGGTTCTGACCTCTAGCCTGTCCATGTGTTGTGTCACTGGCGATTTCGTTTGCCTGGTGTTGCCGGCGCCCCAGCCGGAAGGCTGTGGCATGACGCCGCCTCGTTATGGTCATGCACTTCCTGGGGAAAGACCCCCTAACATCATGCATGTCCCGCTGTTGAAGGATAACCTCAAGAGTGAAATCGGCTGGTTCTAGTTCCTCCTCCCTTGATGGGGGGAGGAAGCTATTTTCGCGGCAATCATGAGAAAGTGTTGCCCTCAATGGTACACCTACCAGGGGAAATTAGTATGGATGTACCTCATGCCCGCGTCTTGACTCCGCTAGCATGGAGACAGATGGCAGGCAGGCCAGACTTTCTTCCTTGTAGCGGAGGTGGACCATGGGGGTTTCGCAAGCAAGGTGGGCGGTCATCCGCTCTCTCTTTCGCACCGTAGGACGGGCAAGCGATGGCATTGCCCTTGGCTTTCGGTACGGCTTTGACTCCGGGGAGATGCTGGATTACGTCTATGAGAACAAAGCCAAGGGCCGGCTGCTGGTAGGAAGGGCTCTGGACCGCATCTACCTCAACGCCATCGGCTGGCGAGCCATACGGGGGCGCAAGGAGCTGCTGAAGAGGGTGCTGCTGGGGGAGGTCATCGCCAGGGCAGGGCAGGGCAGGCCGGTGGTCATCCTGGACGTTGCCGCTGGGCCAGGCCGCTACCTCCAGGACCTATGTTTGGAGCTGCAAGTTCAGGGCAGGCCTCTCAACGACGTTACCATCATCTGCAGGGACATGGACGCTCAGGGCCTGAGCTGGGGCCGCCGCCGCGCCGAAGGGCGCGCCCTGACGAACATACGCTACGAGCCGGGGGACGCCTGTGACCCCGCGTCATTGGCCGAGGTGCAGCCCAGGCCAGACATTGTGGTTGTATCGGGCCTGTACGAGCTGTTCACGGACCCAGCGCCCATTCGCCGCTCTTTGCTGGGCATCCACGCCATCCTCAATCCCGGTGGAACCCTCGTCTTCACCACTCAGGTGCGGCATCCGCAGCTTGAGTTGATCGCCAACGTGCTGGTAAACCGAGAGGGCAAGCCTTGGGTGATGCAATGCCGGGAAGCCACTACCATGGAGGGCTGGGCTAGGGCTGCGGGCTTTGCGGTGCGCAGCACCCAGCTTGAATCGGACGGCCTTTTTGCTGTAACTACGGTCCGCGGAATTGAGGCAGGCGTCCCGCAACACAACGCTGCGTCGCCGCCTAGGCAGCGGGGAGGCAGGTCATGAGCACTATCATCCGTTTGCTGGAAGAGGCCCAGGAGCGCTTTAGAGACCGCCCCGCCCTGGCCATGCGTCGAGGCTATCGCACTCAGCGGTGGAGCTATCGTCAGCTATGGAATAGCTCCGGTATGGTGGCGGCTCGTCTTCAGCAAGAGGGCACCCAGAAGGGCGACCGGGTGATCATCTGGGCGCAAAACTCGCCCCAGTGGGTGACGGCCTTCTTGGGTTGCTTGCGGGCAGGAGCCGTTCTGGTGCCACTGGACGTTCGCAGCACGGGAGAGTTCGCGGTGAAGGTGGCTAAGAGCACCGGGTCCAGGCTCGCCTTCGTGTCGTCAGGGACCAGGCCACAGGCCCAGGGCCTGGGGTTGCCGCTGGTTGCCCTGGAGGAGCTGGAGTCTTTTGTGGCGGAGGCGCTGTCTCTGCCGGAGGCGCCGCCCTTGGCAGCCGGTGACATCGCAGAAATCATCTTCACCTCTGGCACCACCGGCGACCCCAAAGGGGTGCTCCTGACCCACGGCAACATCGTCTCTAACGTGCTATCCGCTGGGAAGGTGGTGCCCGTGAAGCCCAGCTACCGGCTCCTCTCCCTGCTGCCGCTGAGCCACATGCTGGAGCAGACGGTGGGGCTGCTGGCGCCTCTGAGCGGGGGCGCAGCTATCATCTATCCCCACGGCCGCCAGCCTGGCGTCATCTTTCGCGCCTTTAAGGAGCACCACATCACCTCCTTGGTGCTGGTGCCCCAGGCGCTCCAGCTTTTCATGAACGCCATGGCGGCGAAGGCCCGGGAGCAGGGCAAGGAGCGCCTGTGGAAGACGTTGCTTCGGGCTGCCGGGGCACTGCCGATATGGGCGCGTCGCATCCTCTTCCGCAGTGTGCACCGCCAGCTTGGGGGCAAGCTGCGTTTCGTCATGTGCGGTGGCGCGTACCTGGACCCCGCTTTGGCCCAACAATGGGAGGCCCTTGGTGTATACGTGCTGCAAGGCTACGGCACGACGGAGACGTCGCCCATCATAAGCTGCAACTCCTTTGGCCAACGCAGGCTGGACTCCCTGGGGAAGCCCATCCCGGGGGTGCAGGTCAAGCTCGCCGAGGATGGCGAGGTCCTGGTGCGCGGGCCGAACGTGACCCCTGGCTACTGGCACAACGCAGAAGCGACGGAGGCCGCCTTTGCTGATGGCTGGTACAGGACCGGCGACCTGGGGGCGTTGGACAGGGACGGCTTCCTCTACTTCCGGGGCCGGAAGAAGGATGTCATCGTGCTGGCCAGCGGCATGAACGTGTACCCGGAGGACATTGAGGCGCTGCTCCGCCGCCACCCGGCGGTAGCCGACGCTGCGGTGGTAGGCCTGCCCAGGAATGGGCAGGAGGTGGAGGTACACGCCGCATTGCTGCTGAAGGACAAGGCGGCGTCGCCAAAGGCCATCCTGGAGGAGGTGAACGAGGCGCTGGCCGACCATCAGAAGGTGCGGGGCTGTACCCCCTGGCCGGAGGAAGACTTTCCACGTACCCATACGCTGAAGGTCAAAAAGCACGAGGTCCTTCAGCGCTTGGCCCTGTTAAGGGCGGGTAACATGCCTGCCACCAAGCCAGACCTCGCTCCGCCTCAGGCCTCGCCCTTGTGCAGCCTGGCGGCGCAGATCGCGAGGCTGCCTGTAGCGCAGGCAACGCCTACGGCGCGCCTGGGGCCGGACATGGGCCTTGACTCCCTGGGCCGCGTTGAGCTGCTGGCGGCGGTGGAGTCGGAGCTGGGCGTCTATCTGGACGAGGCCCACGTCTCCGGCGAGACGACGCTGGAAGAGTTGGAGACCCTGGCGGCCCGCGATGGAGGCCGGCAGCCGACCGGATACGCCCAGTGGCCGCTGCACCCGCTAGTGCGCATTCTGCGCGCCGCAGCTCAGGCCGTGCTTTTTGGAACCATCGTCCGGTGGTTCGCCCCGCGCGATGTCCAGGGCCTTGAGCGTCTGAAGGGCCTGAAGGGGCCAGTCCTGTTTGCCTCCAATCACCAGAGCCACGCCGACACGCCCGTCATTCTGGCGAGCCTCCCGAGGCGATGGCGCAGGCGAGTTGCGGTGGCCGCTGCTGCAGACCACTGGTTTGCCAAGGGACGGCTCGCTGGAGGTGTCGCTGCCTTCATGTTCAACGCCTTCCCCTTCTCCCGCACCGACTCCATCCGGCCCAGCCTTGAGCGGTGCAGCCAGCTTCTGGACAGAGGCTGGTCGGTGCTTATCTATCCTGAAGGGACGCGTTCTCCGGATGGTAGAATGGGGCCCTTCAAGTCGGGTACGGGCCTCATGGCCGTGGAGCTGGGCGCGCCGGTGGTCCCGGTGCGTGTGGAGGGGACCTATGCGGTGCTGCCCAGGGACGGGGCATCGCCGAGGCGTGGGAAGGTTCGCGTCAAGTTCGGCAAACCCATTGCGTTCCCCAGCGGCGTGTCCTATCTGGAAGCGACCCGCACCATAGAAGCGGCGGTAACAGCCCTCAGCGGATTCGCCCTTCACGAGGCAAGCATGACGACAGGCGTGGGAAGATGAACCTGTACTCCATCAAGCCCCGTTTCCAGCAGGCCCTGCGCGCCGTGGAGCGGCCCCTGGTGCGCCGCCGGGTGCACCCGGACGTGCTGACCCTCAGCGCCCTGGGCATCAGCATCCTGGGCGGTGTGGCCTTGGCCGCCTCCCGCTGGCAGCCAGGGCTGCTCCTGGTCATACCCGTCATCGTGCTCCTGCGCCTGGCGCTGAACGCCCTGGACGGCATGGTGGCCAAGGACCTGGGCGTGGCGCGGCCCTGGGGTGAGGTGTTGAATGAGTTCTCCGACCGCCTCTCCGACGTGGCACTGTTTGGCGGGCTGGCTTTTGTGCCGAAGGTGGAGCTGCCCGTGGCGACGGCAGCCATTGCGCTGATGCTGCTGTCCAGCTACGCCGGCATCCTGTCCAAAGCAGCGGGCGGCCCTAGACAGTATGGTGGTGTCATGGGCAAGGCAGACCGGATGCTGCTGCTGGCAGCGGCCTCAGTGGTGGCCTTTATTGTAGGCCCGTGGGTGATGGACTACGCCTTGATGGTCATGGCCGCGGGTCTGCTGGCGACCCTGGCCCTGCGCCTGGGGAAGACACACGCTGACCTGAAGGGTCTGCGTCTCAGGTAAAGGTCAGCCCTGACCTCCACTCGCTCGTAAGGGAGAGAGGAAAGGAGGCGCCCGATGTGGCTCGCCAACCCTATGGCCAGCCCCCTCTTGTGGCCCACCGCTGTCATAGTCGGCTGTGTCATGGGAGCAGCGCTCTTGGGCCTCCTGGTCAAGGAGCACCACGCTGTCTTTCAAGGAGGCCCCAGAGGGGCCTCCCTCTCCCTGAAAGAGTGGCGTCGCAACGAGCTGTTCCAGCGGCTCCTGACCTGGGGATGGATCGCGCCGCTGTACACCATGTCGGTGTTGAGCGGATGGCTGCCCACCCTGCTCTTCGTATCGGTCATCGTCTTTCAGGGCCTGCGGGAGTACGCAAGCCTGGCTGGCCTGCCAAAGCTGTACCGGTGGGTGCTGCTGTGTGCGGGTCTGCTGGCGGCCCCTGCCGCTCTGCACTCCACCTTCGCCTTCTATGGGCTGCCGGCGCTGCTGCTGCTGGGGGCCACGCTCCAGCCAGTTCTGGCCCAGGACCCGAAGGTCGGAGTGCGCCACCTGGCCTTCGCCGTCTTTGGCTGGGGCTACCTTCCCTGGCTCCTGGGGCACTTCATGCTGATGCGGCTGTACGTGCCTGGCGGCGATGGGCTGCTGCTGGCCCTGGGCCTGGCCGTTGGTCTGAGCGATGTAGCGGCGTTTGTTGCGGGGAAGGCCCTGGGGAGGCACAGGCTGGCTCCCAGGCTCAGCCCCAACAAGACGTGGGAGGGGGTGGCCGGCAACTTCATGGGCGCTGCACTCGGTGTTTTCCTGATGGGTTTCGCCCTGCCAGAGGCCCTTCCTTGGCATTTCGGGCCGCTGCTGGCGGTGACCATCGGCCTGGCCTGTGCGTGGGGGGACCTGCTAGAGTCCGCCCTCAAGCGAGGGTTTCAGGTGAAAGACGCCGGCGACTGGCTGCCGGGCTTCGGCGGGCTGCTGGACCGGATAGACAGCCTGATCATCGCCGTGCCTCTGGCGTACTATCTGGCGAAGGTTGGCGGGCTGTCGGGGGGCTGAAGGGTGAGGGCGAGGAGACGGAGGAGGAAGGGGAGACCGGATAGGGAGGCCATACGGGTCCGCCACGCTGCCCCGCGACCGAGTCGCGGGGCAGCGTGGCGGCTATGGGGCTGGCCGCCAGCGTTTGCCCAGGTTCTCCAACGGGCGCCCGCGGGACCCACGCCCGCTTGTCCTTCCTTAAGCCGGACGAAACCTGCAACTAGGGCATAATTGTCGGGGATGCGTGATACCCGCTGGCAGAGCCTCGCGGACAGATCCAGGGCGAATTCCGAACCGCTCATGCCAGTAACTTACGATGACATAATGCGAAAGCTCAGCGACGGGCGGTAGCCCGTCCGCTGGAACGATTTCTTAGAAGACATTCTTCGTGAGCCACTCGGCTCCCTGTATCAGGTCTTCAACCTGTTCCTTTGTCGGCTCTACATCCTTCTTGTGCGAGCACAGGTTGCGTAGATCGGCCAGGTAGCTGATCTTCCGCCACTCTGACGTGTCGATGACCGACGCAGCCTTTAGTGGGTCATTTAGGTCGGCGATTGTGGGGTTGTTTTTGGCAACTTTTACCCCGTGTGCCTGCGCAACCTTTTGTAGATGGCCCTCAATCACTACGCCTAATAGCGCTCCTGCAGCTCGCAAGCTGACCTTTGCCAACTGCCGAGCTACAGCGACCTCGCTATCTTGGAGCTCCGTATACAATTCCCCCTCTATGTTTGCGAGCACAGAATCTACGCGTTCCCCGATGGAGTTGAGGATTGTGAGTTGGTTAAAGAAGCAAGTAAGTACCTGTGCCCGTGGGTCGAAGCCCGGGTACTGAAGTTTGCTCGGTGCAACGCCTTTGAGGTAGTCCTGGATGACGTAAGTGCCGTAGGCAAGGGACTTTCGCTTTGGGTCGACCTCATAGTAACTACGGAATTCAGCGTGCCGATCTGCAGCAAGCGATGCCATAGCCTTCAGCGCCTTCGTGTACCAACGCTGATAGTCGTACTGAAACTGCTCTTCTTCCTTCTTTTGGAAGGCAACACCCAACTCAGCGCCTTCCTTATACAAGGCGTCGAGTTCTTTGTGGATTGCTTCGCGCTTAGACATATGTCTTCTAACTATTGATTAGGCCGCACTTTTGCCGTATAACGCTCCAAACGGAGTGTTGTACGGCAACCGCCTCCATATCGCCCATTGCGCGATAACCGTAGTACACATCAGTTGAAAACGCAAGGCATAAGCAGGGTGCTGAAGAACTCTTTGCACCGTCCTCCTTGCCCCCTTCTTCGCCAGGAAAGGAGAAGAATTTGTATCTGAGGGACACCTTCAGACTCCCGTCCCTTCGCTACCGCTCAGGGCAGGCTCCGGGGCTTCGCCCTTCTGGACTCCTCTTTCTTCCGTAGCCCGCCAAGGTCTATCCCCTTCTGCCCAGCGCCCCCGGCCGCCGGGACACCCCCAGGTCTGACATGAGCTGTACGTAGCGCAGGATGTTTTCCCGGCTGACCACCCCCACGGCGGCGCCGCCGGCCACCACCAGGAGCTGGTTCAGCCCGCGCTCCGCCAGCAGCCGCAAGGCCTCCGCCACATCAGAGTCGGGGGACACCGACCACAGGGGAGTCGTGGTCATGACCTGGGCTACCCGCGTGCTCGCCCATTTGTCCGGCGCCACCCCTTTGACGTCGGTAATGCTGACGATGCCCACAAGCTGGCCGTCCTCGTGGACGGGGAGCGCCCGCTTGCCCCGTTGCAGGAAGAAGTCCCGCACCAGCACGTCCACGGCAAAGCCGGGCGAGATGACTTCCGGATTGCGTTCCATGACCTCGGAGACGCGGACGCCGCGCAGCGTCTCCTGCACCACCGTCTCCTGCCGGCTGGCCTCTGCGGCGCTGTTCAAGAACCAGCCTATGAAGGCAATCCACAGCCCGCCCAGGACGTTGCCCGTCAGGACCTGAAAGACGCCCCAGCCAATAAACAGGAAGGCGAGCCCTTGCCCGACGCCTGCGGCGATGCGCGTGGCCCTGTAAAAGCTTCCGGTAGCTCCCCAGATGGCCGCCCGCAGGACACGGCCGCCATCCAGAGGGAAGCCCGGCAGCAGGTTGAAGAGGCCAAGCATGGCATTGATGAGGGCCAGATACGCCAGGATGGCGGTGGGCGGCGAGTCCTGGTGTGCGGTTGCCCAATACCCAACGCCGAAGGCCGCGGCCAGCAGCAGGCTGGTGGCCGGGCCGACCACGGCGATGGCGAACTCCTCCCAGGCGGAGCGGGCCTCGGCGCCCAGGGAGCTGACGCCGCCGAAGATGAACAGGGTGATGCCTTGCACAGGTAGACCACGGCTGCGGGCCACCAGGGAGTGGGCCAGCTCGTGTACCAGGACGGAGAGGAAGAGCAGCAGCGCCGCGATGACGCCGGTGACCCAGTAGGTGGCCGTGCTCCAGCCGGGGAAGGCGTCTGGGAAGAACCCCTCCGCCAGGGTCCAGGTGATCAAGGCAAAGGCCAGCAGCCAGGTATAGTGAATGCCTATCTCAATGCCGGCGATGGTGACCAGGCGAAAGGAGGCCTTCAAGCTACCCTCCTGAAATGGGAGTGGGGGTCTCAGCTATCGTATCACACACCAGGAGGGCTTCATGCCAGGCCCGCGGCCTTCAGGCGTTCCTGGGCTAGCTCCGCTCGCTCCACAAAGGCCTGGAATACCCGGCGGAAGGCGCTGGGCACTTCGGCCTCCCGCTCCGGGTGGCACTGCACGCCGATGACCCAGTCGTGGGCCGGGCTTTCCAGCGCCTCAATGAGGCCGTCGCCCAGAGAGTAGGCCGCCGCCAGGAGGTGTGGGGCCTTGTGGGCCTCGCGCAGACCCTGGTGGTGGCGGCTGTTCAGGCGCATGAAGCCGCCGCTGCCCATGATAGCCGCCAGTTTTGAGCCGATGGAGAGGTACACCGTGTGGTGTGCCGAGGCCCCGTCGCCATCCTGGCCTTCCACCACCCTGTGGCCAGGAAGGTTCTGGATAAGCCTGCCGCCGAAGGCCACGTTCATGAGCTGCATCCCGCGGCAGATGCCGAAGACGGGCAAGTCTTGGGCCAGGGCATATTTCAGGAGCTGCATCTCCGTATCGTCCCTGGGTTTGTTTAGTTCTACATGAGCCTTTGGGTCAGGGATTTCGCCGTACAGGGCGGGGTCAACATCCGGCCCGCCGGTGAGCATGAGAGCCGTTGCCCCCTGGAGGGGGTCGTCAGAGGAGAGGGCCTCGCCGGGCAAGAAGAGGCGCACGGAGGCGCCCCGTTTTTCCAGGGAGTGAATGTAGGGCAGGGCTCCGGCAGGTGATGAGGCGGTGACAGCGATGAGGGGCGGCGGCATGTTACCTCCACGATAGCATGGCGACGCAGGGTGCTACAATACACCTCGCCACTACGGGGCTGGTGGAGCGTAGAAGATGGTCGTTTGTGGGTGGTACCCCGACCAGCCGTACCACTCGGAGATGAAGGAGGGCACAAAGGCCAGGGCCTTACCTGCAAGAGGGCCAGTGGTACCGCGCCCCTGGCGGTCCCAGGTGGAGCCCGTCTGCTTGTCCTGGGGGAGAAATCCCTCTGCTGAGGCGTTGGAGAAGTCCAGCGTGGCGCCGTCAAGCTGGCGGGAGTAGGCCAGGCCGGAGTTGGCCTCGGGATCATACAGTGCCACAATGGGCCGGCCCGCTAGGGTATCGTTGACCACGCCGCCGGCTCTCTGGAGCTCCGCTAGGGGATACGCCTTGAACTGCCCCTCCACTTCCACTCCCACTACCAGGGTGTTGGCGGGCAGGCGGGCGTCGCCGAACTGGGCCTCTTGCCGGTTAAAGACGCCGATGCGCACGGGGCGGTACCGGTCTTGAAAGAGTGTATCGGACGAAAGCACCACCGTCTTGGGGTGCAGGGCCTTCCACTCCCCCCAGGACATCTGAGGCATGGGCACCATCCTCAGGCGTACACCTTGCAGCGGCCCGCTGATGGCCTTGCCGTCAAGGTGCGTCCATACGCTGCCAGTCTGCCGGTCCCGCATGGTAAGCACCCCCTGTAGCAGGCCAAAGACGTCAAAGGTGAGGGTACGTCCATCCACCAGGGGGTCGTAGCCGACCCCTGAGCTACACTTGATTCAATAGGTGGCCAAAAAGGGCTTGCCCCCTATGGCGTCGTTGGCAATGTGGTGGTAGGTCATCATGGAGAGGGGATAGGCCCGGGTTTGGCCCTCCCATTCCAGGCCCAGCACCAGGTCATCGGAGGCCAGGGAGCCGGCCTGGGAGGCATTGATGAACCGGGGGTTGTCCAGGGCGACGAAGGGCGTACGCTGGCTGTAGCTCAGGTCTTCGTCCGGGGCTGACGAGGCCGTAGACACTGGCGAGGGCAGGGCGACAACAGGCGTCGTCGTGACAGTGGATGACAGGGGAGAAGAGGGCAATAGGGTAGGGAACCCTGGCTCGCACGCCACGACTGCGGCCAGCAGGAGGAAGGGTAGGGGTGGGCAGAGTCGCACAGGCACAGTATAAGGCAAAGGCTGGCAAGGAAGAGCAGACCGGAGGAGGGCTATGCTTACGGGAGAGGAGCTGGCCATTGCCGTCGTGCGTATCCTGGGGGCGTTGCCAGTGTTGCGCTGGCCCCTGGCCGGGTCGGTCATCGCCATTCTGGTGGACTTCTCGGACCTGTTTATGATGAACCTGCTGGAGCTTGGCGGCGTGCGAGACTACCAGGGCCTGGACAAGTGGCTGGACCTCTCCTATATGGTCACCTTCATCATCGCCGCCTGGCGCTGGCCTGGAACGCCCCGCAACGTGGCCGCCGGCCTTTTCGCTTACCGTATTCTGGGCGTGGCGGTCTTTGAAGCCACCTCCTGGCGAGGCGTTCTCCTCTTCTTTCCCAACGTCTTTGAGTTCTGGTTCCTCTTTGTGGCGGTCGTGAAGCGCTTCTGGCCTGGCTATTCCATCACCACACTGCGGGCAGCCTGGTGGCTGCTGCCGCTGCTGGCGCTGAAAGAGGGGCAGGAGTACGCCCTCCACTGGGCCAAGTGGCTGGACAACTATGTGGCCGTGGATGTGGTGGCAAGCTGGTGGCGCTGGTTGACCGGCTGGCTGGTGGGATGGGCTAATCCCTGAAAGGCTACCTCCGCCGATACACCCTACTTGTGTTAAACTACCTCCGCCCGTTGCTGTTCAAGAAGCGGTCCCCCAAATAAGTTTCTTCACCCCAGCCTGAAGTCAGAGGCATCATGCCGCTGCCATCAGGAGGCGGTGCTGATAAGATTTCTTGGATAACTTGAAGCGCTGCTGGGAGGTTGCCCGTGCCCAAGATAACCGCCGGCCAGGCCGTGGTGGAGTCCCTGCGGGCCGAAGGATGCAAGTACGCCTTCGGCATCGTGGGAGGGACCTTTCTGGAGATTCTGGACGCCTTCTACGACCAGAAGGACATCAAGTTCATCAGCGTCCGCCACGAGCAGGGCGCCGCCTTCATGGCCGATGGCTTCGCCCGCGCCTCCGGCATCCCCGGGGTGTGCATGTCCACCAACGGCCCTGGAGCCACCAACCTCATCACCGGTGTGTACGCTGCCTACGTGGGCCACTCCCCCGTCCTCGCCATCTCCGGCGCGCCGGCACGGGAGGTCATGTACCGGGACGCCTTCCAGGAGATTGACCACATCTCTCTGTTTCGGCCTATCACCAAGCTGGCGATGTCGCTGAACAAATCGGACCGCGTGCCGGAGATGATGCGCCACGCCTTCCGCGTGGCCATGTCCGGCAAGAAGGGGCCGGTCTTTGTAGACTTCCCCAGGGACCTCCTGGACCGCGTCTCCATTGATGCGGAGTTGCAGCCGCCCACCAGCTATCGCACCCACCAGCGCCTGCCCGGCGACCCAGCCCTGGTCCGCCAGGCCGCCCAGGCCCTCCGGAGCGCCCGGCGGCCCGTCATCATTGCCGGCGGCGGCGTCACCGAGAGCGGCGCCACGCAGCAGGTGGTGGAGCTGGCGGACCTGCTCTCCATCCCCATGATCACCAGCTACGGACGTAACGACGCTGTGCCCAACGAGCACCCCCTGTACGTTGGCCCCCTGGGACGCGGCGGCTCCCCGGAGGCAGGCGAGCTCTGCGCCAAGGCCGACGTTATCCTGGCCGCCGGCACCCGTCTGTCCAACTTCACCACTTACTATGACAACCGGTATATCTCCAAGGACGCCAGGATAATCCAGATTGAGATTGACGAGAAGGAGATTGGGCGCAATTATCCCGTTACCCTGGGCATCCAGGGAGACGCTCGCACGGTTCTTCGGGAGCTGTTAGAGGGCCTGCGTGCGCAAGGGGCTGAAGGCGGGGAGCCGCCATGGCGCCGGGAGGCGGAAGGCCTGAAAGCCAAGCGCCAGCAGCGTATGGCCGCCGAAGGGCGGCTCACCGGCCCCTTGATCAAGCCGCAGCGCGTCTACGCAGAGATGCGCAAGGTCATCACGCCCGAGACCATCATGGTGCTGGACGCTGGAGCCTGCCCCGCTTACGGCTACGACCGCCTGGAGTTCCATCGCCCTCGCACCTTCATCACCCCCCTGGATCTGGGTGGCCTGGGCTTCGCCTTCCCCGAGGCCCTGGGCGCCAAGCTGGGCCGGCCCGATGCCCCCGTCATCGCCATCCACGGCGACGGCGGCTTCCTGTTCAACGTCCAGGAGCTGGAGACGGCGGTGCGGGAGAAGATCGCCACCATCACCCTGGTCATGAACAACGGCGTCTGGGGGTCTGAGAAGGCCTATCAGGCGGCCATGTTTGGCGACCGCCCCGTCGGCTCCGACATTACCAACCCCCGCTTTGACAAGCTGGCCCAGCTCTTTGGGGCTAACGGCTTCTACGTGGACCGCGTGGAGGACGTGGGCGACGCGTTGAAGCAGGCGATGGCTTCCGACCTACCGAGCGTCATAGAGATGCCCGTAGACCCCAAGGAGCTGCCCGTACCCGCCCGCGTGTTGGAGGCGGAGAGGAGGTAAGAACCTAACCGCTCGGTCCCCCTTCCCTACAAGGGGGAAGAATCTTCTGTGAGCATCGGGAAACTGCAAAGCAGTTTCCCGATGCTCACCATAAAAGCTACATTCAGTCAGCCTAGGGAGGTGAGGAATGCCCAACATGACGGCAGGCCACGCCGTGGTAGAGTCCCTGGTGAACGAAGGATGCAAATACGCCTTCGGCATTGTGGGAGTCTCGTTCCTGGACATCGCTGATGGCTTTTACGGTCGCAATGACATCCGGTTCATCACCACCCGCCACGAGCAGGGCGCTGCCTGCATGGCCAGCGCCTACGCACGGATATCGGGCGAGCCGGGGGTATGCCTGGCCACCGGCGGGCCTGGCGCCGCCAACCTGGTCGGTGGCCTGTACAACGCCTTCATGGCCCAAGCCCCCGTCATTGCCATTTCGGGCGCCGCCGGCCAGGGCAGCACCTACCGGGAGGCGGGCCAGGAGCTGGACCACGTCCCGCTGTTCCGTCCTATCACCAAGCTGGCCATGTCTATACCCCGGGCGGAGCGCATTCCGGAGCTGATGCGCCACGCCTTCCGCGTGGCCATGGCAGGTAAGAAGGGGCCAGTCTTCATAGACTTTCCCACGGACCTGATGCAGAAGCGAACGATAGATGCGGATATCCTGCCTCCGGAGGTCTACCGCGCGCATCAGCGCCCGGCAGGGGACCCGGCGCTGGTGCGTAAGGCCGCCCAGCTCCTCCGGCAGGCGCGCCATCCGCTGCTGATTGCGGGGGGTGGCGTCACCGAGAGCGGTGCGACTCAGGAGGCCGTGGAGCTGGCGGAGCTGCTCTCCATCCCCATGGTCACCAGCTACCGGCGCAACGACGCCCTGCCCAACGCCCACGGCCTCTACGTTGGCCCATACGGGCCGCGAGGCGCCGCCGAGACCGCCACCCTCTCCGCCAGGGCCGATGTCATCCTGGCGGTGGGGACGCGCCTTCAGGGGTTCGCCAACTACCTGCAAAGCGGGGCCGTGTCCAGGGATGCCCGCATCATCCAGGTTGAGATAGATGAGAAGGAGATTGGCCGCAACTGCCCCGTGCACGTGGGCATCCTGGGAGACGCCAAGTCGGTGCTCCTGAGCATCCTGGAGGCGCTGCGCGCGGAAGGGGCCGAAGGCGGCGACCCGGCCTGGAGGAGAGAAGCCGAGGAGCTAAAGGCCAAGCGCCGACAGCGCCTAAACGCCGAAGGCCGCATCAGCGGAACCATGATCAGCCCGCGCCGCGTCTACGCGGAGCTCCGCAAAGTCATCACACCCGAGACGGTCATGATCCTTGACGCCGGCGCCTGCGCCGCCTATGGCTACGACCGGCTGGACTTCCAGACGCCTCACACGTTCATCTCTCCGCCTACGGGTGGCCTGGGCTATGCCATACCCGAGGCTATTGGAGCCAAGCTGGCCCGGCCCCACTCGCCGGTCATCGCCATCAACGGCGATGGCGGCTTCTTGTTCAACGCTCAAGAGTTGGAGACGGCGGTGCGGGAGAAGGTCCCTACCATCACCCTGGTGATGAACAACAACATCTACGGGTCGGAGAAGGCCCTCCAGCAGGCCCAGTTTGGGGACAGGTTCGTCGGCGCAGACCTCACCAACCCGCGCTTTGACAAGCTGGCGGAGCTGTACGGGGCTAAAGGGTACTACGTGGACCGGGTTGAGCAGTTGGCCGAGGTCGTGAAGATTGCCATGAGTAATGAGGTCTCCAGCGTTATTGAGGTGCCCGTTGACCCGAACGATATGCCCCGTGGCGGCGGTGGGGGATAAGGAAGGGGGAAGAAACTACGTGTAAAGGATTCTGCTGCGGCAAAGCCGCAGCAGAATCCTTTACAAATTCTCTCCTCTGCTTAAGCTCTATCGCCCTTCAGGTCCAGCTTCACCGAGGAAACGCCAGGCGTCCCCCACTTCTCCCAAATCTCGTCCACCTGGGACTGGAAGTAGGCGATGTCCTCCTCGGTGAAGTGGGCGAAGCGGCCCTGGCGCTTCAGGTACTCCACGATGGGCTTTCTCTTGCGCCGGCCTATGGCGATCATGCGGGAGGGGCCGCTGTAGCGCAGCACGCCGTCTTCAATCTCCCACTGCACCCACAGTCCCGTCTCTACGGCCAGCATCCCCAGCTCGTGAGAGTACCTGGGGTCGTAGTCCCACCCCTTGGGGCAGGGGTCAAAGCTGTGGATGAAGGTCGGGCCGCCCAGTGTCAGGGCGCGGCGTACCTTGTTGAGCAGGTCTACGGCGTAGGAGGCGCATCCCGTGGCGATGTAGCGGGACTTGGGGTGGCCATGGGCCAACATGGCCGCCGTGTTCTTCTTCCACCGGTCGTGCATGATGCGTCGCGCCTTGCCCGGCGGGCTGAAGGAGGTGTGTGCCCCCCAGGGGGAGGAACCGGAGACCTGGATGTCGGTGTTGGCGTAGGACTCGTTATCGTACATCAGCACCAGATGGTTGTACTCCGGGTGGGTCAAGGAGGCGGAGATGGCCGAGAGGCCCATGTCGGCGCCGCCGCCATCGCCACAGAAGGAGATGACGTTGATGGGTTCCTCCTTCATCTTGCCCTTCTTCATCAGGGCTTTCAGGCCGGCAGCGGCGCCGGTGGCCGCAGAGCCAGAGGAGCCAAGCTGAGTGTGCATCCAGGGCACTACCCAAGGGGTGCTGTAGTAGGTGGTGTTGGCCACGTACATGCATCCGGTGCTGCCCAGGACCACCGTCCTGGGGCCCGCCGCCTTTATCATGAGCTTCATGACCAAGGCTGACTCGCATCCCTGGCAGGTGCGATGGCCAGAGGTGTAGAACTCTTCCAGGGGGGCGTTGTGGACGCCCCGGATGGCCGGGAGCTTCTGTGTCGTAGTCATTCCTGGTTCTCCCTTACTCCAATCCAGTGGGTTTGAGTATCCGACGCGCCTGATTGGGCGGCCTGCTGGGTGATGGCGAACATCTCGCGTGCGAAGGGCTGGGTGATCTCCCGCCCGCCTAGGCCCGCCACAAAGTTGACCACGGGGACCCGTGGTTCCACGTCGTACAGGGCGGAGCGGACCTCGTGGGCCAGCACGCCGCCATGCATGGGCGAGCCAAAGGAGTAGTCCCGGTCTATGACGCCTACAGCCTTGGCTTTGGACAACGCTTTCTGCACCTCCGGCATCGGGAAGGGCCGGAACCACTTGAGGCGCAGGAAGCCTACCTTCTGGCCTTGCTCCCGCAGCCGGCGCACCGCCACCTTGATGGGCAAGGCCAACGTGCCCACGCCTACAAGAATCACCTCTGCATCCTCCGTCATGTACTCCTCGGTGAAGGGTGTCAGGTCACGGTGGAAGATACGGTTGAAGTCCAGGTAGGCTTCAATGATGACGTCCCTGCTGCGACGCATGGCGGCGTCGGTCTGCTTGCGCATCTCCATGAGCCAGTCCTCATTCACCTGAGGGGCGATGGTGATGGGATTATCGGGGTGAAGCTGCAGGTCGCCGCGGTTGTAAGGGGGCAGGAAGCGGTCCACTAGACGCTTGTCCGGCACCCGCACGATCTGCTGGGAGTGGGTGAGGAAGGCGCCGTCGGCGCTGATGGCGCAAGGAAGGAAGACCCGGGGGTCCTCCGCAACGCGCCAGGCGATGAGGGCGGTGTCCAAAGCCTCCTGGCCGGTGGACACCCAGTTCATGAGCCAGCCCAGGTCCCGCACAGCCAGGGCGTCGTTGTGCTCGCAGCCGAAGGCGCCCGGGTCGTCCAGGGCGCGGTTGCCCACCAAGGCGACGACGGGGAGGCGCAGGCCGGCGGTGACAGCAATGGCCTCTAGGGCGTAGAACCAGCCGACGCCGCTGGAGCCGACGAAGGTGCGAGCGCCCACGGCGGAGGCGTGCTTCACGATTTCAAACTGGGAGTGCTCGCTCTCCGCCACGATGAACTCGCACTTCAGTGCGCCATCGGCGATGAGCCTAGAGAGGAACTGCATGACCGTATCGTAGGGGCGGATGGGGTACGCGGTGACCACATCTATGTCTGCCAGGGCGCAGGCCTGGGCGATGGCCTCGCTGCCGCTAATGAGCTCCTCCCGCCCGGCAACGGGGGCCTCTTCCGCGGTTCTAGTTGTCATGGCCTGCCTCCGACGCTGCGGCGGCCGCAGCGATCTCCTCTTTATACTGGCCCCAGTGGTGGAAGCCATGAGAGCGTTGCTCCCCTTTTTGCTGGGCTACCGTCTCGGTAAGCCAGCGCAGATAGCCGTCCTTGTCCCGTTGGAACCAGTCGTACTGGCTTGAGTTGTCGTTGAAGTGGGCCTCGTTGACCATAGTGACGCAGTCGGCCACTGGGCACACGTCGGCGCAGACGCCGCAGCCGCAGCAGGCCTCTAGGTTGGCGTCGTAGCGGCCATCGGGGGTTACGTCAAAGCAGGAGTCGGGGCACTGAAGCCAGCACAGGGTGCACTTAGTGCAGGTCTGGAAGTTGACGATCGGGCGCATGGTGCGGGTGCTGAACTTCTTGAACACCTCGCTGCGCGCCGGCTGAAAGCCGCCCTGGCCGCCCCGAAAGCCGGCTCCCTGGGGAACACCCACGATGGTGAGGGCTTCCCGCATCTGGGTCCAGCCGGGCTTGGTGAAGGAGAAGGGAACCGAGGTGTTGCCCTCCGCCGGCTCCACGGGCCGCACACGGGTCTGGTCGTAAGAGCGGCGTGCAGAGCGGACCTTCGCCTCGTTGCTCCATATCTCCTGGATGACCTGCTCGTACGCCTCCATGGATACGAGGCCGGGGCACACCCGAGCGAGGGCGCCCAGGATGCGCACGTCGGTGTGGTCGTCTTTGTAGACCCACAGGCCGGAGAAGCTGGCGGGGCCGCTAACGATGGCCAGGCGGTAGGGCATGCCCTTCCGGTGGATGTCCTCCAGCAGGGCATCGGCGGCCTGCTTGGAGGTCACGAGCAGGGCGCCACCCTCCTTGGTCAGGGCATTGATGGGTTGAAGGCCGTACCAGGCCCAGGACTCAACGCCCTTGCACAGGGTGTCGTCCACGCAGATGGTAACGTCCACCTCCTTGGGTTCGTATTTGGCCAAGCTCTCCTCCAGCTCAAGCTGGTCGTCGGCCACCACGGCAAAGTACTTGGCGGGGATGCCGTTTCGCTCAGGGGAGTCGCCATAGCGGCCAAAGGCGGTGCCGATCTTGCCGCCCTTGTGGGCTGCCAGGACAATGCCACGGCAGATGTTCCGGGAGAGGGTCCGTTGGAAGATGCCCCGGTACACCACCTCTACGGCATACGTGGTCATGGGCGCCTGCCCTCCTTTCTCCTATCACCTTCAATTGGCAGTTGACTACTGGAAAGCTGATGATGTTCACTCTACCTGTGCTGCACAGCCTCCTCTGACCCCTGGGCCAGTCCCTGCTGTACGCCAAGGATGTGCTCTTGCATCGCCTGGCGTGACGCCTCGGTGTCGCCACGCTGAACCGCCTCCAGAATGGCGCGGTGAGTGGCCAGGGAGCGCAGGGAGCGGTCCGGCGTCTGGAGACCCTCATCCCGGATGGGGGCCAGCAGGTCTACCAGGATGGCGCTCAGGCGCTCCAAGGCCTGGTTGTGGGAAGCGGCGGCCACGGCGGAGTGGAAGGCGGTATCGGCGGCGGCGCCCGTTTCCCCCGCTGCAATCTGGCGCTGTTGCTCCTTGAGCATGGCCAGAAGATGGTTTCTGTCCTCTCTGGTGGCCCGCTGAGCGGCCAGGGCGGCGATCTGTGGCTCCAGGATAAGGCGCAACTCGGTGATGTCCGCCAGGGCCTGGCGCTCCTCCAAGAGGCGTTGGGCGAGCGCCTCCACCGCGGCGTCAAACCCCTCCTCGCTGACAAAGGTGCCCGCGCCGGGACGGATCACCACCAGCCCATCCCGCTCCAGGGCGCGGATGGCCTCCCGAAGGGAGGCGCGGCTCACCTGGAACCGCTCCGCCAACTCCCGCTCAGGGAGCAGGCGCTGGCCGGGCTGCAGTCGCCCCTCCTTGATGAGGGTGCGAAGCTGCGCCACGACTCCTTCAAAGAGCCGTGTCCTGCGGACGGAGGTGAATGGGGGTTCCTGGGATGTGGCCTGATGGCCTGCTGGTCTGACCATATGCCCATTCTCTTCTCCTTATGGGGAGGTGTCAATGCCCTCAATGACCCTGGGCGCACGTCATTGAAACCATGAATGGGTGCAATGACTGGGGGATACCCTTACCTATAGAACAGGAACAATACCCTGGAGCAGTTTCCCCGCATGATGATGCCATGCTGGGCGCAACGGTTGGACGGCCAATCCTATCGCCCGTTGACGAGGCGGGGCAGGCCTGCTATAGTTTTTACTTACAGTTATTGGTCTAAGGTATAGACTAAACCTTGAGTTTCATCTATACCTCCCTGCACCAGGGCCAGTGCGAACGAAGGAGACTCGCAGGCATGACAACGAGCATCCAGGCCACCACGCTCCTTGAGCTGCTGGAAAAGGGGGCGCCGGCCCATCCAGCCATCCAGGTCCCTGATGGCCCCACCATCACCTACGGCTCTCTGAAACAGCAGGTGCAACGCCTGGCTGCCGAGCTTCGGGCCATGGGCATCCGCCCTGGCGACCGGGTAGCCACCGTGCTGCCAAACGGCCCCGAGTGCATTGTCGCCTTCCTGGCGGCGGCTACTGCGGGCACCGCCGCCCCCTTGAACCCCGCCTATAAGGCGGACGAGTTCCAGTTTTATCTGGAGGATACGAAACCCCGGATTATCATCACGCCGCCCGAGGGGGCGGAGACGGCCCTGAGCGTCGCGGCGCCTGGCGTGTTGCGCATCGTTGCGACCCTGGACGGGCAGGGGAGCGTGGCCTTTCAGTGGGCGGGCAAGAACGGCAAGACTCCTGGGGAGGGGAGCATCCCGGGTTACGAGGACGTTGCCCTGGTGCTGCACACCAGCGGCACCACCAGCCGCCCAAAGCGCGTCCCCCTGCGGCACCACAACATTGTGACCTCCGTGGGCAACATCGTCCACAGTTACAACCTGACGCCGGATGACGTCTCTTTGTGCGTCATGCCCCTGTTTCACGTCCACGGCCTGGTGGCCTCCACTCTGGCCACCTTCGCCTCGGGTGGCACGGTGGTTGTACCGGCGCGCTTCAATCCGCTGAACTTCTGGCCCGTGGTCAAACAGTACCGGGCCACCTGGTACACCGCCGTGCCCTCCATGCACCAGGCCCTGGTGGCCCGGGCCAGGAGCGGCCACCAGGAACCTGCCCTGCGGCCGAGCGTACGCTTCATCCGCTCCTGTAGCTCCTCCCTCCCGGCCGGGCTGATGCATGAGATGGAGGCTCGCTTTGAGGTGCCGGTGCTGGAGGCCTATGGCATGACCGAGGCGGCCCACCAGATGGCCTCCAACCCGCTTCCTCCAGGGCGGCGGGTACCCGGTAGCGTGGGCCAGGCCACGGGGGTGGAGATCGCCATTATGGACGCCATGGGCAATCTGCTGCCGGAGGGCGCCGAGGGCGAGGTGGTGATCAAGGGCCCCAACGTCATCTCGGCCTACGAGGATAACCCGGCGGCCAACGCCTCCTCCTTTGTCAGCGGCTGGTTCCGCACGGGGGACGAGGGGGTAATCGGCGCTGGCGGCTATCTCTCCCTGGTAGGGCGAATCAAGGAGCTGATTAACCGTAGCGGCGAGAAGATTGCCCCTCTGGAGATAGACGAGGCGTTGCTTTCCCACCCCGCAGTGGCGGAGGCGGTGGCCTTTGGCGTGCCCCATGCTACTCACGGCGAAGAGGCCGCGGCTGCCGTGGTCCTCAGCGGCAAGGCCACCGAGGCGGAGCTGATCAAGCACTGCCGGCAACACCTGGCGGACTTCAAAGTCCCTAGAACTATCTACATCATGAGCCAGATCCCCAGGACGGCCACGGGCAAGGTGCAGCGCCGCCTGGTTGCGGAGGCCGTTGTGGGTAAGAACCGCAGAATCTAGGCTCACTGACAGATGCAGCCTTTAGGGAAGCGGCAGGGGAGGCCCTGCTGCTTCCCTTCTTTTTGGCAAAGAGAACCCTTGCTTTACCGTGAACGTCGGGCCACAATAGTGCCTGATAGAGCGTGAGCCTGCCGAGGCAAGCCCAGGGCCTGTGCGGCCTGCCAGGGCAGGACTAAAAGGACGGAAGCGGTGCTGAAGGTGTTAGGCTATGGAGCAGCCGGCGGCCTCCTTGGGGCCGTGCTAGGAGGCCTTCTTCTAGGGGCATGGGGATGGTACCAGGACAAAACCAATCCCACCGGATGGGGGGCCGTTTTTACGCTGGCCTTCGCCCTTCTGGGGATGGTGGGGGGTGGCGCGTTGGGTTCTGTGGTTGGTGGCGTCGTGGCGGTGCGCAAGGGGGGGAGGCGGAGCAGAAGCAGCGGCGAAGGAGCAGGTCGGACGAGAAGAGCCAAGGCGACCCCCCGTCCCAAGGCCGCCCGCTCCCGCCGAGGGAGGTGAGCGATTAGGAACACGTCAGGCCACCTGTTTATCCCCATGGGTGCTTCGCGAAACTCCTCGGAGACCCAAAGGCCCAGCTCGCAAGAAGCAAATTCCGCCCCATACCCCGCGTTGCATTGACAGCCAGCCTGCGCATTGATAGCATAAAGTCATAGAGGTCAACCGATTGCGGTATTCATCCTCAAAAGGGAAAATGGGTTGCGCAAGGCGAACGTTGGGAAGGGCAAACCCTCTTCGCTAAAGAGTATTTCTGCTCTTTTTGCGAAAGTAAGCTACGTATATCCCCTTTTTCCTATGACACGGTCGTTGCACGGCTCGGCAGGGACAACCCTCCGGGCCGTTTTCATTCCATTGCTAACAAAGTGCTAGGCATGGCACCAACGCTGGCGATTATACGTAGGAGGTTGCTATGACGACGACGGCTACGAACAAGGTTGAGATACGCCGAGGGCTAATGGGCGTCTACTTTGACAGGACCGATTCCTGTTTCATAGACGGCACCATCGGCAAGCTGCTGTACCGTGGGTATGACATCCACGAGCTGGCGGAGAAATCAACCTTTGAGGAGGTGATCTACCTCCTCCTCAACGGCAAGCTGCCCACTCGCAGGGAGCTGGACGGCTTTGACAGGCAGCTCCGCGCCGACCGGGACATCCCCGACGATGTACTTGACATAATTAACAAGGTCAAAGACGGCCATCCTATGGATGTCCTGCGCACGGCCGTCTCCGCCCTTTCGGCCTATGACCCAGAGGTCAAGGACAACTCGGAAGCCGCCATCATCCGCAAGGGCCTGCGCCTGACAGCGAAGGCTCCCACCATCGTGGCGGCCCACGACCGCATTCGCAAGGGACTGAAGCCGGTGAAGCCCAACGCCAATCTGAACCACGCCGGCAACTTCCTGTACATGCTCTTCGGTAAAGAGCCATCAGAAGATGAGATGCACATCATGGACGTGGACTTCATCCTCCACGCCGAACATGGCGCCAACGCCTCCGCCTTCGCCGCACGCGTCGCCGCCTCCACCCAGACCGACCTCCACTCCGCCGTCGTCGCTGGCATCGCTACTCTCAAAGGGCCAGCCCATGGGGGCGCAGCGGAAGAGGTCATGAAGATGGCCGAGGAGATTGGCCAGCCGGAGAAGGCCGACGGCTACGCCCGCAACATCCTTGACCATGGCGGCAGGGTCATGGGCTTTGGCCACCGCGTCTACAAGGCGGAGGACCCCCGGGCGCGCCACATGCGGGAACGCTCCCATACCCTGGGCATCGCCAAGGGGCAGCCCCAGTGGTTTGAGATCCTTACCAAGCTGCAAGAGGTGATGAAGCCCTACCAGGCCAGGGGCATCTTTGTCAACGTAGACTTCTTTGCGGGCTCCGTCTACTATCTCATGGGTATCCCGGAGGACATCTTCATCTCCATCTTCGCCTTGGGCCGCATTCCGGGCTGGACACTGAACGTGGCGGAGCAGTACCGCAGCAACATCCTCATCCGCCCGTTGACGGACTACAACGGCCCCATGGACCTGGAATACGTCCCCATCAGCCAAAGGAGATAGAGCGGCGGACATACGGACATAGAGACCTACGCGCAAAAGGGGCTGGGGAGTCTTCTCCCTGGCCCCTGTTGCGTAAAGAGCAGATGGGTTATAGTGCCTGTAAGATGGCAACGCGCTATTTAGACTGGTTCAGGCAGGCAGAACGGGACCTAGAGCAGGCTGAGGACTCCCGCACCGCAGGCCGCCACGAATGGGCTTGCTTCGCGGCGCACCAAGCCGCCGAGAAAGCCGTGAAAGCCCTGCACCTACGCTTGGGCCAAGAGACGTGGGGGCACGTGCTGGCCCGCTTGTTGTCCGAGCTTCCACAAGAGGTGCTTATCCCTCAGGAGCTGATTGAAAAGGCACGTGTACTGGACACCTACTATGCGCCCACGAGGTATCCTAACGCCCATGCTGAGGGCGCGCCCTTTGAAAGGTACGGCAGCCTTCAAAGTAGAGAGGCGGTGCAGTATGCCGGTGAGGTTATTGAGTTCGTCCGTCATGCGGTGGCCCAGCGCAAAGACCGTCCATGAGGCGGTCCACGCCTGGGCGAAGGCCATGGCCCAGCACCACAAAGGCGTCCGGCGCATCGGCTACTTCGGCTCCTACGCCCGGGGTGACTGGGGCGTCGGCAGCGACGTAGACTTGATCGTCATCATTGAGCAGGCTGACCTACCTTTTGAACGGCGGCCCGTGCAGTGGGACACGCTGTCGCTGCCGGTGTCTGCTGACTTACTGGTGTACACGGCAGATGAGTGGGAGCAGCTGCAAGGCCGTTTCAAGGAAACGGTGAAGCGGGAAGCGGTGTGGGTGTACGAAAGGAACGATGCCACGTGAGGATGCAAGGAGAAGGGGCGCTGCCCACGGTAGCCGACCTCATGGGAAAGCTGGACGCTCATCGCCAGGAGCTCATGGGCATCCTGGGCAGGATGACCGATGACGCGGCCTCGGCGCATCCCGGCGGCGAGTGGTCCGCCAAACAGCAGATCGCCCACCTGGTGGACGCCGAACCTGCGTGGTTGGGGTGGGCCAAGACGGTGCAGCAGTCGCCAGGGGCAGAGGTGGGCCAGACGCCTGCAGAGGGCCAGATCTTCCTTAGGGATGTGGCGGACGCCGACGCCAGGCCCTTGGCCTGGTGGCTGGAGCGGTTCCAGGCGGCCCGAGCCGAAAACTTGCGGCGCATGCAAGAGGAAATCAACCTGGCCTCGGAGGAGGCGCTAGCGCGGAAGGGCACACACCGCACCTTTGGCGAGATGAACGTCTTGCAGTGCCTGCGCGCCATCTATCGCCACGACCGCATGCACATTGACCAGCTTCTGGGTCGGTCACAGTCCTTCACGCCCCGGCAGGCCGCAGAGCGCCCCAGAGGGTGATGTACGTTATGGCATGTTAGTAGAGAAGCTGCCTCGGACTTATTGACATAACGTACCTAGTGCGAATCATTGAGTTCGGAATTGCTCTCCCTTCCATCCCCTGTTGTTTTTCTTTTGCGTAGCGTATACTAACCCCCTTCCCTCCTATGACCCACCATTGTCTATTGCAGTTACAGAGGGTGTATTCATGACCTCTTCCCGCTCTACTCCACCGCTCGGCTATGACGATATTCGGCTGGACGCTGTGCTTCAGGTCGCCAAGCTGATGGCCGCATCCGCCGTGACCGCACCAAAGTCCGGCGGACAGTTATTTCTCAGGGGCGCGGCGCTGTTTATTGAGACCGTGATCGTTCAGGACCGCGAAACGCTGTCCCGGCTAGCCGAATGGATGCGTCGGCGTGGCAACGATCGCAAAGAGCCGATCTGGTTCAGGGACGCCGAAGTAGCCGAAAAGCTGGACGGTGTCCTGTTTGTTGGCCTGAAGGACTGGTATCCGCCGGTCTACGACTGCGGTGCTTGCGGGTATGCCACCTGCGCTGAGTTCATGCAGGCAACCCAAGCCCTACGGGCCCAGAGCGAACCCTTTGAGTTTACAGGGCCTCAGTGCAACCTCCGGGACATTGACCTGGGGATCGCCGTGGGTTCCGCAGCAAAGACCGCGTCGCTGCACAACATTGACTGCCGCACACAGACGCGCATCGCGGTCGCCGCCAGAAAACTGGGCATCATCAAAGCTGATATCGCCGTCGCCCTTTCCCTCAGCCTGACCCACAAGAACCTCGGATTTGACCGTACGATGCCCCAGATTGATTTTGAAGCGCCAGAGGTGAAGTCCCTGTCCTCCACAAACACCCTGCCGCGCGCGTCTGAAGGAGGCCAGCACGCCGGCGGCCGGCACCGCCAGCAGCCGGTGACGAGGCCACGACGCGGCCGGACTCCAGCGTAAGGAAGGGTGGCTGTGCGCCATATCCTGACGCCCTTTCTGATGCTGTGCCTGACCGGGCTTACTGCCCGGCTGGGCTACCAGATAGCGCGAAGCCCGGTCCTTCCCCAGTTTGCAAAGGACTTGGGCGCCGCACCAGAGCTCATCGGCCTCATCCTGGGCGCTTCTACCATAACCGGGGTCTTTATCAAGCTGCCTGCTGGGGCCCTTTCAGACGTCCTTGGGCGTCGCCGGATGCTACTCCTTGGCGGGTTATTCTTTGCGGTCCCGCCCTTCCTCTATCTCGCCATCAGCAACCCCTACCTTCTCCTCTCCCTACGTTTCCTCCACGGCTTCGCCACCGCCG
The DNA here is from genome assembly GCA_016179765.1 of Chloroflexota bacterium. Lineage (GTDB taxonomy): Bacteria > Chloroflexota > Dehalococcoidia > Lucifugimonadales > JACPCL1 > JACPCL1. Next base: position 4,267 of record JACPCL010000032.1, on the reverse strand, counting down.
TTTTCAGTCCCGTAGCCAGCGCCGCCGTCGCAGACCTGTTTGAACGCAACCGGGGCGAACGCCTGGGATGGTTCGCCTCTTTTAACGAGCTGGGGTCCGCCATTGCCCCGATCGTCGGCGGGTTGCTTCTGACGGCAACCCACAACGATTACCAGGTCATCTACTTTATCATAGGGGCCATAGGGGTAGTGACCTTGCTGCTGGCGCTTCTGTTGCCCGTAGGAAAACCAACGGTGGCGCAGGCAACGCCGCTCCAAGGACAGCGCTGGCGGCAGTTTACGCAGGGAATCGCCGAAGTCCTCTCCAACAGGTCTATTCTGGCGGCCTCCGGAGCGGAGTCGGCCATGTTTTTCGGCGTGGGCACCCTGGTGGGGTTCCTGCCTCTGTATGCCACGCAAGAGGCGGGCCTCAACAACTCCCAGGTCGGCGTTATCCTTGGCGCTCAGCTTATCGTCGCCATGGGGAGCAAGCCCCTTACCGGACGTCTCTCCGACCGTCTAGGCCGAAAGCCGATGATCCTGGCGGGGCTGCTGCTCTGCACCGCCTTGTTGCCGGTCATTCCCCTCACCCGGACTCTTGCCCTCCTCACCGCCGAAGGCGCGCTGTTCGGGCTGGGCATGGCCATTGTGACGCCATCAACAACGGCTCTGGTCACGGACTTAAGCAAGGCGGGAGGGTACGGCGCGGCTCTAGGGGTGTTCGGCACTATCTGGGACGTGGGAGAGGCCCTTGGGCCTATTGTGGCGGGGGCTTTGATTGGAGCTTTTGCAGCTTCGGGGAATGCCTATGCACTGCCCTTCGCCCTGGTCGCCGCGGTGATGGCCATGGCAACCCTGGGGTTCTTCTTGCTCGTGCGCGACATCAGCCCGAAGCCCTCAAGCAAAGGGCAGTAGGAGCATGGGTTACTCTCGCGCAGTGACCACTGCCACCTGGGCCAGCCGCTGGTCTATGCGCCGCAGCAGCGCATCAACGCCGTAGCGCGTCGCCGCTGACACGCGGACCGCCACCAGGCCGCCGGACGCCTCTACCGCCGCCCCTGCTGCTTCCTCCAGCTTCTGGACCCCACCGATACCGTCCTTGCCCATGAGGAGGTCCACCTTGTTCAGCACCAGGAGGGCCGGCTTCTCGCTTAGCCCCAAGTCGGCCAGGGTGCTGTTCACGACCTTGACCTGCTCCGCTGCGTTGGGATGGCTGATGTCCACCACGTGCAGCAGCAGCGTCGCCTCGTCCAACTCCTCCAAGGTGGCGCGGAAGGCGGCCACTACCATCGGCGGCAGCTTGTGGATGAAGCCCACGGTATCGGTCAGGAGGGTTTGCTGGGAGCTGGGCAGCCGGATGCGGCGGGTCACGGGGTCCAGGGTAGCGAAAAGCCGCGGCGACGACAGGACGCCGGCGGAGGTCAGTGTATTGAATAGCGTGCTCTTGCCGGCGTTGGTGTAGCCGACCAGGGCCACCACCGGCGTCTCTTGCTCCCGCCGCCGGCTGCGATACCGGCCGCGGTGGGCACGCACCTCGTTCAGTTCTCGCTTCAGGCGCTGGATACGCAGGTTGATGAGGCGGCGGTCCGTCTCAAGCTGGGACTCGCCGGGGCCGCGGGTTCCAATGCCGCCGCCCAGGCGCTCCAGGTGCGACCACTGGCCCGCCAATCTGGGGAGCAGGTACTGGTGCTGGGCTAACTCCACCTGCATGCGGCCCTCCCGCGTCAGGGCGCGCCTGGCGAAGATGTCCAGGATCAGGGCCGTGCGGTCAATGACCTTCACGCTCTCGCCCAAGGCGGCCTCCAGGTTCTGCTGCTGGGTGGGCCTCAGCTCGTCGTCCAGGATGACCGTGTCGTACCCCTCCCGCAGGGCCTTCAGATCCTCCAGCTTGCCTGTGCCGAGGTACGTGTGGGTGGGACGCTCCAGGCGCTGCGTGATACGCCCCACGACTTGGGCGCCGGCGGTGCCGGCAAGCTGGGCCAGCTCCGCCACCGAGTCCTCAATGGGCCACAGGTCGCGGCGGCCCTTGTAGGCAACGCCTACCAGGTAGGCGCGCTCGGGGGCGGGGGTCGTGTTAACTGTGCTTGTCTTGGGGATGGTGGATCACTCCTTGGTTCTCGTGTCATTCTGAGCGAGTGAGCCCCGGAGGGCGAACATCACGAAGAATCTTGTCAGCCTAGGAGTAGCGTGAGTAGACGGCAAACAAGATTCTTCGCCGATGCTCCGCTCGGCTCAGAATGACAATAGCACATGGCAGCGGGTATGGACAAACCTGTGGAACAATAACCGCCAAACCCATGCCGTGGCCCCAGTTTAGGACTTGAGCAAGTGGAACTGCCAGGTTACGTTTCCGTAACCACTTGGTGGCCCCTGACGGTCTATCAACCTCAAGCCATTTTCTTTTTGGAATCGTTCCAGGTCTATGGCGTTGCAAATCTGGCGATAAATATTGCCTCTTTGCAAGGCGCCAGAAATGTCCTTAGCAGTAATAGTAATAGTGTCGCCGGGCTTGGCTGGCCGAACATACTTGGCGACCACATGGTCGCGTATTAGATCAACGAACCGGGTTGGCCTGTTATCTATGGCCTTTGGTCCCTTCGCGGAGACCCTAAGCTTTGCCAGGCGGGCTACACCGCGGTCCAGGTCGGCGTCGTTGATGGTGAGCGAGAAGCGGATGTACCCCTCGCCCTGGGGGCCGTAGCCGTTGCCCGGCGTCACCACCAGGTCCTGCTGGTCCAGGAGCAGCGTCGCAAACTCAGCGGAGGTGTACCCGTGAGGCACGCGGACCCAGATGTACAGGCCGGCCTTGGGCGGCACAATCTCCAGTCCAGCGTTATGTAAAGCTTCCACCACTTTGTCCCGCCGCCGCGTGTACACGGCGATGTTGTCCTGGATGGACTGCTGCGAGCCGTCCAGGGCCTCCATTGCTGCGTATTGGATGGCCTGGGGGATGCCGGAGTCCAGGTTGGACTTCACACGCGTCAGGGCGTTGACCAGGTCGGCGTTGCCCACGGCCATGCCTACCCGCCAGCCGGTCATGTTGTAGCTCTTGGACAGGGAGTGGAACTCCAGGCCCACGTCCAGAGCGCCCTTTGCCTGGAGGAAGCTGACGGGCTTGTAGCCGTCGTAGGCGATCTCGGTGTAGCAGGCGTCGTGGCATACCACGATGTCGTACCGCTTGGCGAAGTCCACCGCCTTCTGGAAGAAGCCCAGGTCGGCGACGGCCCCCGTCGGGTTGTTCGGATAGCACAGCCACATGACCCTGGCCACCCGCGCCACGTCCGGCGGGATGGCGTCCAGGTCGGGCAGCCAGCCGTTCTCCTCTTTCAGGGGCATCCAGTAGGACTCGCCGCCCGCGAACATGGTCCCGACGGAGTACACGGGGTAGCCGGGGTCAGGCACCAGGGCGATGTCGCCGGGGTCCAGCAGGCACAGGGCCATGTGGCCGATGCCCTCCTTGGCCCCGATGAGGGGCACGACCTCTTTATCTGGGTTGAGGGAAAGCCCAAACCTGCGCTGGTACCAGTTGGCGATAGACTTCCTGAACTGGTGCAGGCCGTCGGACTCCGGGTAGCGGTGGTTCGGCGGGTCCAGGGACGCGCCGATGAGGCGGTTAATGATGTGGGGCGGCGTTGGCAGGTCCGGGTCGCCGATGCCGAAGGAGATGACGTCTGCGCCCGCGGCGCGCTTGGCGACGATCTTGCGGGAGATCTCCATGAACAAGTAGGGTTGTAGCTTGCTGATGCGGTTGGCGAGCTTCATGCGTGTTCCTTTTTTGTCATTCTGAGCGAGTGAGTCCCGAAGGGCGAACATCGCGAAGAATCTGGGCTGCCAGGGTACTCGCTCTGCCACTGACTGACGTGGATTGCCATCAGCCTACTCATGGCCTTGATACTCTCAAAGATTTTAGTTGGGGCCGGCAAGCTTACCTTGGTCTGTGTGTTTGTTATTCGTACGCGAATCTCTCACTCGGTACAACCGTTCCATGCAAGTGCTACCACTTCCAGAGTATCATACTGCTTTGGCGCGGAATAACCATACGAATTATCAAGGTCTATTCTAAACCTAACCTTCTCTCCGGGCGGAGGGACTGGGGAAAAGGGCGACTCGAGTGACAAATATCCCCCCACGAAAACACCAACGACAATGCCTTTATTCCTGAAAGTGCCTTTGAAATCCACCTCCTTTGGCCTAACAGGGTGTTGAAAAAGGCTGTTGTAACCAGATAGATGGGATATTTTCTTGGTGAAGGGTGGCTTTTGGTGTCTTCCGATCCGGTTTTCTTGCCC
>JACPCL010000052.1 GCA_016179765.1 Chloroflexota bacterium | reverse complement strand
GGTAGAATCTCTCCCAGGCCGTCCCTCATGGGCGGCAGGGGGATTACGCTACTCATCAGTACACCCAACCACCGACGCCTGTAAACATACAAGGGGAACAGGCTTCCCTCTTCCCCTCTGGGAAAGGGATGTTAGCTCAACAATCTCACGGAGACCCTTCATGACCATCACCGCACCCAACACGCAGCAGCTCACCATCAACGTGGAGGGCATGACCTGCGCCTCCTGCGTTCATCATGTGGAGACCGCCCTCAAGGAGGTCCCAGGCGTCCTGCTGGCGGAGGTCAACCTGGCCACGGAGAAGGCGCGGGTGGAGTATGACCCCGCACAGGCCACCGCCAAGGAACTGGCTGATGCAGTGGGCGATGCCGGCTACAAGGCTGCGCCGGAACGCATCACCTTGAACATCGGGGGCATGACCTCCGATGCCTCCGCCGCTACAGTGGAGCAGGCCCTCAAGGAGGCGCCGGGCGTCGTAATCGCCACGGTCAACCTGGCCACGCAGCAGGCCGCCGTGGAGTACCTGGGCGGCGTTGCACTTCAGGACTTGCGCGCGGCAGTGGAGGGCGCTGGCTACACCGTTCAGGGTGTCGTCGGCGAGGTGACGGGTGAGGAGGAGGACGCCGAGCGGCTGGCCCACACCGGGGAGATCAAAGAGCTGCGCCTGAAGTTCCTGGTCTCCCTCGGCCTGGGCCTCACCATCTTCCTGGGCAGCTTCACGGAGTGGTTCCCGTGGGCGCCTGCCTTTCTGCAAAACTGGTACGTCCTGTGGGCCCTGGCGACGCCTGTCCAGTTCTGGGGCGGCTCCCAGTTTTACCGCGCCGCCTTTTCCGCGGCCCGCCACGGGACGACGAATATGAACACCCTCATCGCCCTAGGCACCAGCGTCGCCTATGTCTACAGCGCCGCCATGACGGTGTTCCCTCATCTGTTTATGACCGAGGCCACCATGGCGGAAGTCTACTTTGACACCGCCGCTATCATCATCGCCCTTATCCTGCTGGGGCGGTTCCTGGAGGCCAGGGCTAAGGGCCAGACCTCCGAGGCCATCCGCAAGCTCATGGGCCTTCGCCCCAAGACGGCCCGGGTCCTCCGCGACGGCCAGGAGGTGGACATCCCCCTGGCGGAGGTGGTCCTGGGCGACGTGGTTCTGGTCCGGCCCGGGGAGCTGGTGCCGGTAGATGGGCAGGTGCTGGAGGGGTCCTCCGCCGTGGATGAGTCCATGCTCACCGGTGAGAGCATTCCTGTGGAGAAGACTCTTGGCTCCCTGGTCTTCGGGGCCACTATGAACAAGACGGGAAGCTTCAGGTTCCGGGCCACTCGCATCGGCAAGGATACCGCCCTCTCTCAGATCATCCGCCTGGTGGAGGAGGCCCAAGGCTCCAAGGCGCCCATCCAGCGCCTGGCCGACGTGGTCTCCAGCTACTTTGTGCCCGTGGTCATGGGCATCGCCGCCGCCACCTTTGGGCTGTGGCTCCTTCTGGGGCCGGAGCCCGCCTTCACCTTCGCCATGCTGAACATGGTGGGGGTGCTCATTATCGCCTGCCCCTGCGCCCTGGGCCTGGCTACCCCGACGGCGATCATGGTGGGCACCGGCAAGGGAGCCGAGCACGGCATCCTGATCCGCAACGCTGAGGCCCTAGAGCGCGCCCATAAAGTGCAAGCGGTGGTCCTAGATAAGACCGGCACCCTGACTCAGGGCAAACCCGTGGTGACAGATATCCTGGTAGAGGGCATGGCCGAAGGGGAACTGCTGCGGCTGGCTGCCTCTGCCGAGCGCGGCTCGGAGCACCCCCTGGGCGAGGCCATTGTGGCCGCCGCGAGGCTGCGGGACCTGACTCTGGAGAAGGCCGCCGAGTTCCAAGCCATTCCAGGCCACGGCATCCAGTCCCGGGTCAACGGCTACGCAATCTTCCTGGGCAACCTGGCCCTGATGCGCGCCCAGAACCTTGCTCTGAACGGCATGGAGGCGGTGGCCACAGAGCTTTCCGCCCAGGGCAAGACCCCCATGTTCGTGGCGGTGGATGGCCAGGTGAAGGGCATCATCGCCGTGGCCGATACGCTTCGCCCCGGGGCAAAGGAGGCGGTGGCGGCGATGCACCGGCTGGGGTTGGAGGTGGTGATGCTGACGGGCGACAACCGCCGTACCGCCGAAGCCATTGCCCGGCAGGCGGGCATTGACCGGGTGATGGCGGAGGTGTTGCCAGACCAGAAGGTAGCCCAGGTCAGGGCGTTGCAGGGTGAGGGCAAAACCGTGGCGATGGTGGGCGACGGCATCAACGATGCGCCTGCTCTGGCCCAGGCCGACGTGGGCATCGCTATTGGAGCAGGCACCGACGTGGCCATGGAGGCCGCCGCCGTCACGCTCATGCGCAGCGACCTGATGGGGGTTCCCAACGCAATCGCTCTTTCCAAGGCCACCATCCGCAACATCAAGCAGAACCTGTTCTGGGCCTTCTTCTACAACACCGCACTGATACCGCTGGCGGCGGGCGTCCTGTACCTGGTCTTCGCGGGCGGCGGGGTGCCTTCCGGCCTGCGGTTCGTCCTGGGGGACTACGGCTTCCTGAACCCGGTGCTGGCCGCGGCCGCCATGGCCTTCAGCTCCGTCTCCGTGCTGACCAACTCGCTGCGCCTGCGCCGGTTCAAGGTAAGGCGGGTCTAGATATGCCCTTTGCCCAAGTGAACGGTATTGAGCTTTACCACGAGGTCCATGGGTCGGGGCCTGCCCTGGTGTTTGCCCACGGCTCCGGCGGCAACCACCTCTCCTGGTGGCAGCAGATACCCTTCTTCTCCCAACACTTCACGTGCATTACCTTTGACCACCGCAGCTTTGGCCGGACTCAGGACACGGACCTGCAGGGGCGCAGGGCCTTTGCGGAGGACCTTCACGGTCTCCTGGACTACCTGGGCATGGAGCGGGTGGCCATCGTCGCCCACTCCATGGGTGGCCGCACCGCCGTGGGGTTCACCGTCAGGAACCCTGGACGTGTGTGGGCCATGGTGCTCTGCGGCTCCAACGGCGGCTCCGTGAACGACGAGTCTCGCGGGATTCAGGAGCGGAACCAGGCCGAAGGGAGTGCGCCGGCCAACGGGGCCATACGGGGACTGTCTGCTGGCTTTGCCGGCAGCCATCCCCAGGAGACGTTCCTGTACCGCCAGATCATGCGGCTGAACCCGCGGCACAGCCCAGACTTCCTGGCGGTGGCCCCGGGCTACCGGGGTTCCACTCATGACCGGTTGGCTGCCGCGGGCGTTCCCATCCTGTACGTAGTGGGAGAGGAAGACGCCATCGCCCCCGCCAGAACCATAGAGATCGCCGCCTCGCAGGTACCAGGCTCGCGGCTGCTGCGGGTTCCTGGGGCGGGCCACTCCGTGTACTACGAGAAGCCAGGGGTGTTCAACAGGGCTGCGCTGGCTTTTCTTCAGAGGGCGATGCAGTCCCCGTGAGAGCGGCTATGCCCCCAATACTGTTTGCCTGGGTGGTATACCCCCTCCCAGTGGGTATGGGTGTTCAGGACACTTTCAGGGCAAAGGGCCGTTGTTCAGGGATTATTCAGGGCTATTGCCCTAAAGTGTCCTAGGGGCAAGAAGGACACAAGCCAACTCAGTCACCGAGGAGGAGCGCCATGATGTGGGGCAATATGGGCAACATGTGGAACGTGGGGACCGTGGGCTGGGGCTGGATGCTGATGGGATGGGTATGGATGGTGCTGTTCTGGGGCGCCATCATCTGGCTTGTTGTCTGGGCCATCGGCCGCCTTACCCAGGGCCAGCGGCCACCGGGCGCGGGCCAGACGCCGCTGGACATCGCCAAGGCCCGCTACGCTCGGGGCGAGATCACGCGGGAGCAGTACGAGCAACTAAGGAATGACCTGGTGTAGCGGGCGTCGGCCTTGGCCGTGGTGGAGTCGCTAGCGCCGGTCCGCCGGGGCCCTGGTGGCACCGCCCTACGCTTCCATGACCCCGGGAGTTGGGGTCTCTGCCTGAGGGGGAAAAGACTCTTGGAACCGCAAGCATGTTCCCTGGTGGCTGACGCTTCAAGAGGCTCTGGGGGAGCCAGCACCGTGCGTCGCGTTGCCCCCTATCTTCTGGGGACCACAGCAGCGGGGCTGCTGGTGCTGTTGTACGTGGGTACGGTGACGTGGGCCCAGAATTGGAGTCATACCCTGGGGTTTCTGTCCGCCGATTGGCCCTACGTGGCGGCCATCGCCGGCGGCTTTGGCCTTCAGGTAGGGCTGTACGGCTACCTGCGGCTGGTGGTCCACCACACCCTTCGCATGGCGGCTCCCGCCGCGGCCACGGGCGTGGGCACGGGCACATCTTCCGTGGCCATGGTGGCCTGTTGCATCCACCACGTGACGGACGTGCTGCCGGCTATCGGCCTTTCCGGGGTCTCTATCTTCCTGGGCAGCTACCGGGAGCCGCTGATGCTGGCAGGCGTGGCGGTGAACCTGGTGGGTATCGTTATCATGGTGAGGGCTGTCAGGAATGGCCGGGCCAATCTGCAGATGTTGGAGGCAATGGCAATATCCCAGGAGGATGCATGAGCAGGAACGCCCTCCTCTTGCTCTTTTTTCTGGCTATGCTGGCGGTCCTGGGGTTCGCCGGATGCAGCAACCGCGAGCGCAATTCCAGCGGCCCAGCATCTGGCTCCGCCTACCAGGGCACCGAATTGGGAGGACCTGCCTCGGACTTTCGGCTCGAAGACCAGAACGGCACCACTATTGCACTCTCGGACTTTCGGGGCCAGGTAGTAGTAGTGGCGTTTCTAGACCCGGAGTGCACTGACGTGTGTCCCTTGACGGCTAACCAGTTTCGGTTGACCGCCGAAAAGCTGGGAGAGGACACTGGGCGCGTCGTTTTCCTAGTGGTGAACGTAAACCCTCAGAAGAATTCGCTGGGAGACGTAGTGGAGGCAACCAAGAAGTGGGGCGTGCAGAACCTCCGAAACTGGCATTACGTAACTGGCGCCAGAGATGAACTGGAGCCAGTCTATAAAAGCTACAACGTTCTGGCCGAGGGGCCGCCGAAACCAGACAAGCCCAGCGAGCTTGCGCATACCCCGGGTGCCTACGTCATCGACAAGCTCGGGCAGAAACGCTGGTACATCTCCACTAACTTCGAAGGTGCGCCTCCCCTCCATGAGTTGCTCCTAAAGCACATTGGCGCGCTCTTGAATGAGTAGTCCACCCCCCCTCGGCAGCCGCGCACCGAGGCGGAGGGAGCAGCCATTAGCTGCCAGAACCGCTAGTCTTGGAGGAGGCCAGGAGTTGCCTGAGCTTGGGCACCAGATCGGGCCGCAGAAAGTTCGAGCACTGTCCACAGAGGCCCACCGTTATGGACAAAAGGTAAAACTCCGCAAATATGGCTGCGACCCCCAGCAAACCATTCAAAAAGGAGGCTCACAGTGGTTAAGGACCCAGTTTGCGGCATGGACGTGGACGAAAAGAAGGCGAGTCTGAAGGCGGAGCACGGGGGCAAGACCTTCTATTTTTGCTCCCCAGGGTGCAAACGCTCCTTTGACCGGGAGCCAGCCAAGTACGCCCAGGCTGGTCCCCAACCTGCAGGAGGGATGGCCACAGGCCATCACTAAGACCCTGACACATAGCTGCAAGCAAGAAATATCAAGGGCAAGGAGGATTCCGATGAAGACACTGCGACGGTTCTGGTGGCTGGCTGGCATAGGGGCCCTTGTGGTAGCCCTTGGTGCATTGCTAGCGATTCCCGCCTGGGCTGCGACTACGGGGCAGTCCACTAACCCTCCGTCCGATACCATCGCCGCCATGCACGCGGCGTGCGCAGCGGGAGACCTGGAGGGTATGCAAGGCGCTATGGACTCCCTGAACCAGGAGGACTGGCAGGCAATGGAAGAGCGCATGAACGACGGCCAGCATGGCTCCATGGGATCCTACATGGCAGGGCAAGGCGGAATGATGGGTGGCCAGTCTGGCCGCACCATGATGGGCTGGTGATGTGCGATGGCCTTTGACGCCGCCTTCTATAAGACTGTCCTGCCTGAAAGAGTGGCCCAGGAGTGCAAGGCCAGCCCCAAGCTGCTGCCTGTGGTAAACCTCTTACTGGCCGATGGCCACATCCTGGACCTGTGCCACATCCTGCACCTTGCAGATACCTGGCTTGTGGTACAATATTTTCGGGATGTTCAGACCTGCCAAGACATGGACGTGGCCTTTTTGCCCTATGAGCTGGTGAGCATGGTTACGGTCTCTCTGCGCCATCCTGGTAACCGGAAGATAGGCTTTCAGCAGGTCCAAGACCCAAGCCTGGCCAGGGGTATGGCCGCAAAAGCCACAGCATGAAAGACGCTGCGACATGGGCACGAGTCTAACAATCAAAGTTGGCCGAGCGATGGTCTTGCCTGCTTTGGGTGCGATTGCACTCTTCTTAGCCGCGTGCAGCTCCAGCGGCGGCAGCTCCTCTAACACCTCTCCGCCTTCTGGGGGATCAAGCCCTTCCACTGCCCTGGCCTTTGACAAGCGGGAGGTTGATCTGGGCAGCGTTGAGATGGGCGGCCAGGGCGTGACCACCTTCCTGGCCATCAACTACGGAGCCCTGCCCGTGGATGTGGGGCCGGTGGTGGTGCGTGCCCTGGAGGGGGAGGCGAAGGCTTCCAGCCTGCAAGGGGGCGTGCCGGTCAACCCCATGAAAGTCTACCCCATCCCTATCCGGCTGGGGCCACACACCACCCTTGGCCCCCACCGGTTGGAGGCGCAGGTGACCTCCACCGACCCGTCAGCGCCACGTACATCCCTCATCCTCAAGTACAACGTTATTGAAGGGCCACCAGAGGGGGAAACAGGCCCGAGGCTCCGGGTGGACAAGCAGCTCATAGACGGAGGCGTTATCCCCTACGACCGGCCCCTGTACGAGCAGTTCACGCTGCGTAACGACGGTGACGCCCCTCTTGCGCTGGCGGGCGCGCCGGTGGTGCGCACGGAGCTTGGGTGCTGACCGCCGCAGGCGGTGGTCGGTGCGACCACCTTGCAGCCGGGGCAAGAGACCACTTTGACGTTGCCTCTTTACATGGGGATGCACCAGGGCATGGGCGGGGCCCATCAGTTCGCCATAGACATCCGCACCAACGACCCCGTTGCTCCCCTGCGGACGGTGGTGTGGCGGTTCAACGTACGATAATCCTACATGCTGGCGCTTTCGGCGCATTTGTGAAAGCCTTTCACCCCTCGCTTGTGTCTCTGGGCCTTGCCCTGGTGGCGCTCATGGCCTGCGAGAGCAACGGCAGTGCGCCGACGCTGGACTCGGCTGAGGTGGCCCGCGGACGCGCCATCTACGCCCAGAGCTGCCAGCAATGCCATGGCGAGGCGGCCACCGGCACCGGGCGCGTGGCTGAGGCTCCACCCCACTCCAATGCCGGCCACACCTGGCACCACGCCGACGGCCAGATTGTGGACATCGTCCTGGGCCGTTTCCAATACCCTGGCCGCGTGATGCCCACCTTTGCAGGCCAGCTTACGGAAGCCCAGGTTATGGATGTGCTGGCCTACTTGAAAAGCAACTGGGGGGAGGAGCAGCGCGCCTTCCAGTCCCAGGTCAGCCAGCAGTGGGAGGCGGGCAAGTAAGACGGCGGTTAGCCATCCTCGGGCCACTCTTTCGGGGATGACTGATTCCAACGAGGTGGTACTGTTTTGCCCTGGCCCTTCAGCAGAAGGGCCAGGTTTGAATTCTGCTAACCCCCGACTTTAGTCGGGGGACATGAGTAACACGCAAAAGCAAACAGAACCCTCTCTTTTTGCCTTCCCTGGACGCCTGCCGTACAATAGCCTCAACCTAACTCTGCGGAGGAGCGCTTTGACCGAAAAGACCGCCACCATCGTCATCTATACCCACCCGGACTGTCAGGGCTGCGACATGGTGATGGACGATCTGGACCGCCAGGGCGTCTCCTACCAGCAGATTGACGTCACAACGACACCCGGTGCGGTGGAGGAGCTGCTCAAGCTCACCGATGGGCTGCGCGTAACCCCCGTGGTGGTGGATGGCGAGAGGGTTAGCATTGGCTACCGGGGTATTGGCTGCTCCTTTTGACCTTTCCTGCCTGCGGAACGACAGTAGCCTGATGCTTTTCCCTGGGACGCGGGATTGTATATAATGTCACAAGTGGCCCGGTGGTGTAGCCTGGTTTAACACGCGGCCCTGTCAAGGCCGAGATCGTGGGTTCAAATCCCATCCGGGTCGCCATGCCCCCTTTATGTCCAGCCTCGCAACCGTCCCGCCGGGAGCCTTCAACACGCCGCGAGAGGGAAGCGTTCCCTTCTACAGCGCAGCCCTTCAGCGGAAGGGCGCAGCCTTCAACCTCATAGTGGGAAGGGATACATCATGGAGACGAAAGCACGCCAGGACGTACAGTCCGGCGTAGCTATGGCCCGGTCTCTGCTGGGGGATATTTACGACCGCATAGACTCCGCTGACATCAAGGCCCGGATTCTGGTCGCTGCCAACTCCATCTTCATGGGCCTCACTGCCTTTGCCTTTAAGGACTCTATAGGCTCTATAAGGGATGAGGGTGCGGGGGCTGTGGGGCTGGCCACGTCGCTGGCTGCCGCGTTGTTGATAGTCGCTGCCACCACCTCGTCGGCCTTTGCCTTGTGGGTCATACGTCCCAGGCTGGTCCGAAGCCACCGCAAGTCCCTCTTCTTTTACGAGGACATTCGCCAGATGCCTCTGGAGCAGTTCGCGTCGGCGTTCGAGGCTTTGACGCCTGAGGAGACGCTGGAGACCCTGGTATCCCAGATCCACGCCCTCTCCTGGGTAGCCTCTCAGAAGTTCAGGTGGGCCTTCTTCAGCAGTGTGGCCCTGGTGGGCGCCATCGTGGCCTGGGCAGTCCTCCTCATTCTCGTGGCCTTCTTCTAAAGGCTCCCCCAGAAACCATAGCCTGGCCGCCAACCCCTTCACCCTGTCCCCTTCCCATCAAGAGGCGTGACGCCGCGTTCCATGTCCTTCAGCAAGGGAAGGGGTTTGGGATGAATTGGTATCTGGGGAACATCCCCAGACCCCCATCCCTTCGCTGCGCTCAAGGGCAGGCTCCGGGGCTCCGCCTCTCTGGACACCCCATTTTCATCACCCTGCTAGAACAACTGTTGGGCTTCCCGCTCATACTCCCGTTTTTTGGCCTCTTCCAGGGGGTCATAGGTAAGGGCGAGGTGTACGTTCTCCCTGACCCGTGAGGGGTATCTCACGCCCGCGATAGCGACGGAAATATCTGGGTTGGACAGGACGTAGCGCAGCAGCATGGTGGGAGTGAGGGAGGCCTGCCCTGCGGCCATGCGCGTCCTCAGGCTGCTGGTCCGTCCGGAGCCACCCAGAGGCCGCATCACGATGACGCCTATATCCTGTGCTCTGGCGAGGGGTATGAGCTTTTCAGCATCGCGATAGAAAGCAGAGTATTCCAGCATGACCGTCTCAAAGGCGTCGCAGGCGATGGCTTTTTCAACCACCTCCAGGCTATGGGAGGTGATGCCGATATGGTCAATGAGGCCACGTTCCCTCGCTATTAGGAGCCCTTCGTACGCGCCTCCCTCGGCCATGAGGCGGTCCCATTCTTCGGGCAGCACGTCATCCAGTTGATACAGGTCAATCCGGTCTACGCCAAGGAGCTTCAGGCTTCTATCCACATCATACTGGCTCCCGTCTCGCGTGCGGTTGATGGTCTTAGAGGCGATGTAAAAGCTCTTGCCGCCTCTGGCGCTGATCACCTCACCGATGAGGGCCTCGCTGCCCTGGTAGATTCTGGCGGTGTCAAGGAAATTGATGCCCAGGTCAAGGGCAAGATTCAGCGTCTCCCCCCCTTCTTTGACCTGGGGGGTATCCATAGCTCCAAGCCCGAGCTCTGTGACCATGAGGCCCGTTTTTCCCAGTCGGCGCTTCTTTATGTGTGCCAAGGTCTTGCTCTTCTGGCGTGAGATTAGGTAACTATCTCAAAGCTCTTATGTACCCCCCCTTCAGGGGGCGGCATCACATGCCCCAGCCTTAAGCAGGCTGCTGAAAAACACCCTCAAACCCGCTGCAGGCGGGTTCAAGGTATCCGCCTGCGGCGGATGGATTTGTATCTGAGGGACACCCTCAGACTCCCGGCAAAGGGGCTTCGCCCCTCTGCACTCCCCTTTTTCGGCGCCCTGTTCGGCTGGGGTGAAGAAGGCATTTTGAGGTAGTTTCTACGTAGGGTGAGGTAAAGGTCACGGGGTCACACATGTGTGTGACCCCGTGACCTTTGTTGCGCGGGCTCAGTAGCTAGACTGTTGCGGAAGCGCTTTTCTCCACGTCCGCGGCTGCATCATACTCATAGCCGCTCTTTGCCAGGTTGACCACGGTGAAGGTGAAGGTGGTGCCTGCCGGAGGCCTGCGCAGGACCGCGGACGCAAATTTGGCGACGCCTGAGGCGTCGGTCGTGGCGGAGGCATTGCCGGTGGTGGCGTTGCTCCACTGCCCACTGACGGTCACGCCGGCCACGGGGGAGCCGGCGGCATCCACCACCTTCACGCTCACCTCTGCCCAGGTCTTCCAGCCTCGGAACTGGTCCTTGATAATGGCGTTGACATCGGCCACGTGAATCTCGGTGGGAGCTGGCTCCAGGGCGGTGACCGTCACCACCGCGGTGTCCTGGGCCGTTGCCGCCTTGTTGTCTGTGACGGTAAGGGTAGCGGTATACACGCCCGCCGCGGCGTAGGTGTGACTTACCGTTGCGCCGGCGGCGAGGGACCCGTCTCCAAAGCTCCAGGAGAAGGAGGCGATGGCGCCATCGGGATCGGAGGAGGCGGAGCCATCCAGGGTCACCGCGCTGCCCAGGGCGACGGTCTTGTCGGGGCCGGCGTTAGCCACCGGCGGCAGGTTGGTGGTTTCTATGGTCGCCGTGGTGGTATCCGAGCCTGTGCCTCCCTTGCCGTCGTTCACGGTCAGGGTGACGCTAAAGACGCCACCCGAAGCGTAGGCGTGGGTAGGGGAGACGCCGCTCCCTGTAGAGCCGTCGCCAAAGCTCCACTGATACGTCAGAGGGTCGCCATCGGGGTCTGAGGAGCCCGCGCCGCTGAAGCTCACGGGCAGGCCCTGGACGCCAGTATACGGCCCGCCGGCGTCCGCCACGGGCGGCTGGTTGGAAGCCCCTGGAATGACGGCGGCCTGGGCGTTGATAAGGCCGTAGCCGTACAAGGGGTCTCGCCCAATGCTGCCCAGGTCCACTGCCGTTTTCTGCAACCGCAGACGCACGTCTTTGTTGTCCACCGTGCCGCTGCCGTCCTCATCGGGTACGGTGCCGCTGGCCAGGAGCAGGGCCGCCAGCCCCGATACATGGGGCGTTGCCATGGAGGTGCCGCTGAAGGAGCTGTAGGTGTTGTTGAGGGTGGTGGAAAGGACGTTGACTCCCGGGGCCGACAGCTCCACCTCGCTTCCTGTGCTGGAGAAGGATGCTCGGACGTCCTTGTCGTCCACGGCGGCGACGGCGATGACCTCCTGGAACTTGGCGGGGTAGGCCACGTTGCTGCCGACGGCAAAACTATTGCCGGCATTGCCCGCCGCGGCTACCAACACGATGCCCGCGTTGTAGGCGGCCTGCACCGCCGTCTGCATGGCCGAGGGAGCGGTGCTAGCCCCCAAGCTCATGCTGATGACCTGCATCCCGTTGGAGATGGACCAGTCTACGCCTGCAATGACGCTGCTCCAGCTCCCGCTGCCATCCTTGTTGAGCACCTTGACGGCGTAGAGGGACGCCTGGGGGGCTACCCCCAGGACGCCTATGGTGTTATTGACCGCAGCGATGGTGCCCGCGACGTGGGTCCCGTGGCTGTTGTCGTCGTCGGGCGAGGCGACGCCTGACACAAAGCTGACGCCCCCCGCCACGGCCAGGTCCTGCTGCTCCAGGTCAATGCCGGTGTCAATCACGGCCACCTTGACGCCCAGGCCCTGGTCAAAGGGGTGGACCTCCGGCGCCTTCACCTTGGCGATGCCCCAGGGCACCGTCTGGGCCAGGGCGCCGGGGCCTGTCTCCAGCGCCTGGACCTTCCCGTCCGCTTCCACACGGACCACGTTGGAGTATCTTCGCACGGCGGTGAGGAGGGACTCTGGCACGGTGGCGCTGATGGCTGGAATATGGCGGTACTCCTGGGACACGCGTGCTCCCAGACCGCGGATGTAGGTCACCTGGTCCGGCCTTGGGGTATCTGAGAAGGAGATGATCACGTCCACCAGGCGGTCGCCCTGGGCCGGCGTTGTCTGCCCCTGACGCGTATCGCCAGCGTGGAAGCCAAGCAAGCTCAGGGATAGCAAAAGCACTAGGGCCAGCGGCCGCCAGTGACGCGTTGGTTGCATTACGGACCTCCTTGAGAATGGACCCCTCCACCCCTCATAACCGACTATAAGGGGGGAGGTGACGGGTGTCAAGGAAAGGACCTCATTGCAGGACTATCTTCCTAGTGCTCTCTTAGCAGGTTGCTGAAAAACACCCCCAAACCCCCTCAAGGGGGTTCAAGGTATCCGCCTACGGCGGATGGATTTCTCTCTGGGGGACACCCCCAGACCCCCGCCATCCGCCTGAGGCGGACGCCCCTCTGGACTCCCCTTTTTCCGCAGCCTGCTAGGCCGAAGGGCTAATCAGTGACGGAAACGTTGGAGAGCGGCGAATGTCAGGCGAGGGGCCTGGCTCCCGTGCGGCGGCATTGTCCTTCATCAGGCTGGCGCCCAGAGAACCACGCCCCATCTCCTCTGCGATCGAATCAAAGGGTGCCAGATACGCGC
Organism: Chloroflexota bacterium; assembly: GCA_016179765.1. Taxonomy (GTDB): domain Bacteria; phylum Chloroflexota; class Dehalococcoidia; order Lucifugimonadales; family JACPCL1; genus JACPCL1. The sequence continues at coordinate 13,296 of JACPCL010000052.1, read as the reverse complement.
ACCAGCTCAGCGAGGGCCAGGGGTATGTCCGCCGTCTTCTGAGGGGCCTGCAGGCGGAGTATCTTCGCAGTGGTGTCCACCGATAGGACGCGCCCCTGGGTGTGTGGTAGAAAACCGCACTCCCACAGCAGGCCCATCAGCTCAGGCTCTTCCTCACCCTCCTCCGTTACCCGCAGCATGGTCACGTGCTCCCCTGGTATGGCCTGCGCCAGGGTCCGCGCCTCAATGAGCATCTGCTCCTGGGGGGAGCCTGGGAAGGGGTTGCCGTGGGGGCAGGTGCTGGGCCGCCCCAGGTGTTCGTACAGGTGCCGTTCCAGCTCCGGCGAAAGGGCGTGCTCCAGGCGGTCCGCCTCCTGGTCCACCGTGGCCCAGCTGTAAGCGGTCTGGTCTACCAGCAGGCGCTCCAGGAGGTAGTGGCGGCGAAGGGTGGCCTCGGCCATAGCCTTGCCCTGAGGGGTCAACTGCACCCCTGTGTCGTTGTCCTCGACTACGAGGCCGTCCCTGGCCATGCGGCGCAGGGCCTGGGTTACCGCCGGCGGCGTGACGCCCATTTTCTCCGCCAGGCGTGCGCGCACCACACGCTTGTGCTCCCGGAGCTGCACATAGATGCGCACCAGGTACTCTCCCCTCCCTGGCGAGCGACGGAAAGCCGCGCTCTGGTGTTCTTCCACGCCTGGCCTCCTTGGACGGATGCAGGGATTGTCTATGGCGATTCTATTCCCAAGGCATGGCGGTGTCCACTGGCGGCGTAGCATACAAAGCTAACATGTTATTGTCAAGTCTTATCATGGACTTTAAGAATGCTTGCTCATGTTATGTGATATGTTTTATTGACATATGTAGACAAGATAAGTATACTGTCTCCGTAGGGAGCAGACCATGGCACGAAACTACTATGAGGTCCTTGGGGTGAGCAAGACTGCCGCGGAGAAAGACATCCGCCAGGCCTTCCGACGCCTGGCCCGCAAGCACCATCCGGACGTCAATCCTGGGAACAAAGAGGCGGAGGCTCGCTTCAAAGAGATCAACCAGGCCTACGAGGTGCTCTCGGACCCGGAGAAGCGCAAGAAGTATGACCAGTTCGGCGAGGGGTGGCGGCACGCTGAGCAGTTTCAGCAGGCCCAACGCGGCCCTGGGGGTCGCGTGTACCGATGGGGCGGCTCAACCGCTGGCCAGGGGGATGGCCCATCCATTGACTTTGGCTCAGGCGGCATCGGCGATATCCTTGAGGAGATGATGGGCGGCGGAGGCAGAGGGGGGCGTGGCCGTGGCCGCACCACCCTTTGGGCCACACCCGTGGAGGCGCCGGTGGAGCTGACGCTGGAGGAGGCCTACGCCGGCGCCACGCGAATCCTCCAGCTGCCAGCCACCCCTCAGAGCCAGGCCAGACGCCTGGAGGTGCGCGTCCCCCCGGGCGTGGACACCGGCTCCCGGGTGCACATGGCCCCTGACGGCGCCGACCTGTACCTCGTCGTCACCGTGCGGCCCCACCGCCGTTACACTCGCAAGGGGGCAGACCTGTTCATGGACCTGCCCGTGCCTCTGGCCGACGCCATCCTGGGCGGTGAACAGGTTGTAGAGACGCTCACCGGCAAGGTGGCCCTGACCATCCCGCCGGAGAGCCAGAATGGCCAGGCCTTTCGCTTGCGAGGCCGCGGCATGCCGCACCTGGGCGGCCCTGAGCGGAAGGGCGACCTCTTTGTGGCCTTGAAGGTTGTCCTGCCCACTGGCCTCTCTGGGCGGGAAAAGGAGCTGTTCCAGGAGCTCAAGGGATTAAGGAGATGAGTTTTACCTAACCCCCTAGCCCCCTTCCCTAAAGGGAAGGGGTATCTGTCCCCCTCCCACTTCAGGGGAGGGGGACTACAGGGGGAGAGGTAAAGGTTGGAACGAGGGCACAAACCAATGACCACGGAACGAGACGACCCTATCTTCGTCATCAGCGTTGTGGCGCGGATGGTGGGGGTTCACGCCCAGACCCTGCGGTACTACGAGCGCGCCGGCCTGATTGAACCCTCCCGCTCGGAGGGCAACCGGCGCTACTACTCTCAGGGAGACCTGGAGCGGCTGCGTCGCATCAAGACGCTCATTGACGACATGGGCGTCAACCTGGCCGGCGCCGAGATTGCCCTGCGCCTCATGGACCGCGTCCATGAGCTGGAGCAGGAGGTGGCGCAGCTTCGCCTGGACCTCCAGCGCCTGGCCGACCGCACGCCGCCCGCGCTGGGGGACGGAAGACAGACCTAACCCCCTATCCCTGCCTTCCCCCGCAAGGGAGGAAGGGGGCTTCCTCCCCCTTGACGGGGGAGGATTGAGGTAGGGGTGAAACGATCCGCTACATGCAAGATAAGTCATCTTGTTAATGACCTGAAGGTTGGGGCATCATGCCGCACCCTGAAGGGTGCGTTGTAGGAGGCATTCAATGGTCTTCAAGCCAGAAAACTTCACCGAGCAGGCACAGGAGCTCCTCCATCGCTCCCAGGAGCTGGTGCGGGAGTACCGTCATAGCCAGTGGGACGTGGAGCACCTGCTCCTGGCCCTCTTGCAGATGGAAAAGGGCCTGCCCATGGAGATGATGGAGGCCCTGGGCATCAACCTGGAGGCCATCAAGGGACGGGTGGAGCAGGCGCTGGCTCGCTCGCCCAAGCTGGCCCAAGATACTACCCAAATCTACGCCGCGCCCAGGGCTGTCCGCGCCCTGGAGAACGCCAAGGCGGAGGCGGACCGCCTGAAGGACGAGTTCATCGGCGCGGAGCATATCCTCATCGGCTGCGTCATGACTCGCGAAGGGGATGCCGCCGCCATCTTCAAGGAGTTCGGCATAGACCAGGAGAGGGTGTACAAAGCCCTTCAGCAGGTGCGAGGCACCGCCCGGGTCACCGACCCCCGCGCCGAAAGCAAGTACCGCTCCCTGGAGAAGTACGCCATTGACCTCACGGCCCTGGCACGCGATGGCAAGCTGGACCCTGTTATTGCCCGGGACGAAGAGATTGCGCGCGTCATGCAGACCCTCTCCCGGCGCACCAAAAACAACCCCGTCATCATCGGCGAGGCGGGCGTCGGCAAGACGGCCATCGCCGAGGGCCTGGCCCAGCGCATCGTCACCGACGACGTACCCGACATCCTCCGGGGCCGGCGCGTCCTGGCTCTGGACATGGGGGCCCTGGTGGCGGGCTCCAAGTTCCGCGGCGAGTTTGAGGAGCGCCTCAAGGCCGTGATGGACGAGGTGAAGCGCGCCAAGGGGGAGGTCATCCTGTTCATAGACGAGATTCACAACGTCGTCGGGGCAGGGGCCGCCGAGGGGGCTATTGACGCCTCCAACCTCATGAAGCCTGCCCTGGCCCGGGGGGAGCTCCAGTGCATCGGCGCTACCACGCCGGAGGAGTACCGCAAGCACATTGAGCGGGACTCCGCCCTGGAGCGCCGCTTCCAGCCCATCTGGGTGGAGGAGCCCTCTGTCGCCGACGCCATTGAGATGCTCAAGGTCCTGCGCCCCAAGTATGAGGCCCACCACAAGGTGAAGGTGGAGGACTCAGCCCTTGTCGCCGCTGCCAAATTCAGCGACCGGTACATCACCGGACGCCGCCTGCCGGACAAGGCCGTGGACCTCATAGACGAGGCCGCCGCCCGCCTGCGCCTTCAGGCTCAGAGCATGCCCAAGGAGCTGCGGGACCAGGAGCAGCGCATCCAGCAGCTTCAGAATGAAGAGGCCGCCGCCTCCCAGCGGGCCGACTATCAGCAGGCCGCCACGGTGAAGGCGCAGCGCCTGAAGCTGGAGGCCGACTACAACGCCGCCCGCCAGGCATGGCTTGGAGATAGGAAGCTGGATGATGTGGTGGACGACTCGGACATCGCCGACCTTATCGCCAAATGGACGGGCATCCCCGTGAACCAGCTCCTGGAGTCGGAGGCCGACAGGCTGGTCCACATGGAGGAGCGCCTGCACCTGCGGGTCATCGGCCAGGAGCACGCTATCGGGGTGGTGTCCGACGCTATCCGCCGCGCCCGCGCCGGCATGAAGGACCCCAAGCGGCCCATCGGCAGCTTCATCTTCCTGGGCCCCACCGGCGTCGGCAAGACGGAACTGGCCCGCGCCCTGGCCCAGTTCCTCTTTGACGACGAGGAGAACATGGTGCGCGTGGACATGAGCGAGTACATGGAGAAGCACACCGTCTCCCGGCTCATCGGCGCGCCGCCGGGCTACGTGGGCTACGACGAGGGCGGCCAGCTTACCGAGGCCGTCCGCCGCCGGCCCTACCGCGTGGTGCTCTTTGACGAGATTGAGAAGGCCCACCCAGACGTCTTCAACATCCTGCTCCAGATTCTGGAGGACGGTCGCCTGACGGATGGCCACGGGCGCACCGTGGACTTCCGGAACACCGTCGTTATCATGACGAGCAACCTGGGCACCGCCGACCTGGGCCGCCAGGCGGTGGGCTTCCTGGGCGGCCGCGACAGCCGTGGCGAGCGGGAGCGCCTGCGCGCCTCGGTGGAGGAGGCGTTGAAGAAGGCCTTCCGCCCGGAGTTCCTGAACCGCATAGATGAGATTGTGGTCTTTGACCCGCTCACCCAGGAGGAGATTGAGCGCATCGTGGACCTGATGATGGCCGAGGTGGGCAAGCGGCTGGCGGAGCGCGGCGTGACGGCGGAGCTGACCCCCGAGGCCCGGGCCTGGCTGGCCAAGGAGGGGTTTGACCCCACCTTTGGCGCGCGCCCGCTGCGCCGGGCCATTCAGCGCCACGTGGAGAACCCGCTGTCCAAGGCCATCCTGGCCGGCCAGTACCCATCCGGTAGCCACGTGGTGGTGGACGTTGGGGATGAGGGTGGGGTGGTGTTCCGGGGGGCGGAGGAGCGGGTAGAGGCGGGGAGGTAGGAACGTGGACCACCAGAAGGAGCGTACATGCTACCTGTGTGGGCAAAGACTCGCCACAACTTTGGACCACATCTTCCCGCGCCTGCTTTTCCCTAAAGGGGGCAACTATTCTAAGCTGCCACCCAGGTTGCCGGCCTGCCAAGAGTGCAACAGCACACTCTCCAAAGACGAGGAGCTATTTCAGCAATTAGTATTGAGCTGGCGCGCCTTAGACACCCCCGAAGCCCGTAGGGTGTGGGATACAAAGGTTCGCCCCAATCTTAGAGGAAACGCGCCCGCTTGCGGTCTCGTGTACTCAGCTATATAGAACTGGTCCCGCTGGTCGACGAAGTCGGCCAGCAAATAGGGCAATGGCCGGTTCTCACTATCCCGCGAGAAGTCGTAGACCGGGTACTGTCGAAAATGGTGAAAGGACTGTACTACCTGGAGACTCAATCTCCGCTTCCCATAGACGCTCAAATCAATGTATTCCCCGGAGGGCAAGATCCCAGGAGTTCAGCAAAATCATACTACGAGATATCCTGGCAAAGGCCAAAAGATGCGTAGTCGGGTCAGAAGACATCCTTGTGTATTGGAGGGCAATAGCTAAAGATCAGCCTCTGGCGACCATCACGTGGTTCGTCCTCTACCGATGGAATGCTTATTGTGTAAGCACAATGCCTCCAACGGAGCTCAGGGCATAGGTGGCTCAATCGCTCCGTGGGCTGGGGTGCGAGTGAAACCGTAGGGGCGAGCCGCTGGCTCGCCCCTACATGCATCTGGGCCAGGCATGTGGTATAACTACGCCAAGGAAGTCCAGAGCTGGTGCAGCCATGGGCATTACGTACATTGAAGGGACGGCCGTGGCCCCACGGGGACCGAAGCTGCCGTTCGCTTCCTCGTGGATAGCGGGGCCACCTACTCCTTGTTGCCAAAGCTTGTCTGGGAGAGGATTGGCCTGTCTCCTCGTCGTCGCCTGACCTTCACCCTGGCCGATGGCACAGCCATCGAGCGGGTGCTCCAGGAAGTGGCGTCCTGGGGCGTTGTCTCCAACGTGAGGGTGATCACTCGTTCCACGTCGGCGTCAGCGCCTGGGGTGCACGCAACGCCGCCTACCTGGCGGCAGCCATCCTGGCCCTCCAGCATGATAAGATAAGACAGGCCTACGCCGCATTCCGTAAGCGCCTGCGCGAGGGCTAGCCTTGTCTTGCTGCCGTGTGACCCTAGCACATTAAGTCGCTCTAAAGTCTGTTTGCGTGAGGTGGCGCGCCACCTCATGCAAACCCAATATCCCCTCTCCCTTGATGAGAGAGGGCAAGAGCCTGTCCTGAACGAAGTGAAGGAGTGAGGGTGAAACCATTGCCCACTGAACGAGACAACGGGCCTGCCAGCAACCCTATGATGCCTCCCCCTGAAAGGGGCGGGACGGTCGGCAACATCGCCGTCCTGTGCGACTTTGACGACACCGTTGCCGTGGAAAACGTGGCCCACCTGGTCCTGGACCGCTTCGCCAGGGCGGAGTGGCGCACCCTGATCAAACAGTTCCATGATGGGACCATCATCCCCAAGGAGTATTTTGAGCGCCCCTTCCGCTCCGTGCGGGAGAGCAAGGAGGCCATACAGGCCCACGTGCGCCAGACCGCCCACCTGCGCGACGGCTTTGGGGAGATGGCTCGCTACTGCCAGCAGCGGGGCATAGAGCTGGCCATCGTCACCCACGGCCTGGACTTCTACGTGGAGGCCCTGCTGGAGCGCGAGGGCCTGGCCTGGCTGCCCACCTACCCTGTGGGCGCGCGGTTCACTCCCCAGGGCATCCAGTTTGAGTACCGCTACACCAAGCCCGGCTGCGACGACTGGGGCAACTGCAAGTGCAGCGTCGTGGACCGCTACCTGTCAGCGGGCAAGCGCGTCTTCTACGTGGGCGACGGCCTCTCCGACTTCTGCCCCGCCCGCAAGGCGGAGCTTGTCTTCGCCCGCACGCGCCTCCTGGAGCTCTGCCAGAAGGAAGGCCTCCCCCACCGGGAGTTCCGGGACTTTACGGACGTGGTAAGAGAGCTGGAGAGATACAGTATGCGACCTAACCCCCTCTCCCTTTAAGAGAGGGGGCAGGGGTGAGGTAGGAGGAACAGCCCATGATAGACCGCTACGCGCGCCCCAAGATGAAGCGGGGCTAGTTTGCTGATGGAGTCGTTCCCGCTAGCGCCAGTCACGGCTCCCCTGGGTCCATCATGCCCCTCTCCCTTGATGGGAGAGGGTACGGGTGAGGGTGAAACTGCGGAAAGCGGGGGTGGCTTTGGTATGAAGAGGAAACGAACATGATAGACCGCTACGCGCGCCCGAAGATGAAGCGGGTCTGGTCCGAGGAGAACAAGTACGACAAGTGGCTGGCCGTGGAGCTTGCCGTCTGCGAGGCCTGGGCCGAGGCCGGCGTCATCCCCCAGACGGACATGGCCAAACTGCGCCACGCCTCCTACAACCTGGACCGCCTCAACGACATCTTCGCCCGCACCCATCACGACATGACCGCCTTCACCCGCTCCATCACCGAGACCCTGGGCCCGGAGGGCCGCTGGATTCACCTGGGCCTCACCTCCAACGACGTCATAGACACCGCCCAGGACCTCCAGATGGTGGAGGCCGCCGACCTGCTCCTCGGCGAGCTTGACGCCCTGCGCGACACCATCCAGCGCCGCGCCTGGGAGTTCAAGGACACCCTGATGATGGGCCGCACCCACGGCATCCACGCCGAGCCCATCACCTTTGGCCTCAAGCTGGCCCTGTGGTGGGACGAGCTGAACCGCGGCCGCGAGCGCCTTCTGGCTGCCCGGGAGCAGGTGGCCGTCGGCAAAATCTCCGGCGCCGTGGGTACCCACGCCACCGTGCCGCCCAACATAGAGGAGCGCGTCTGCCACCACCTGGGCCTGCGCGTCACCCCCATCTCCAACCAGATTATCCAGCGCGACCGCCACGCCCAGTACGTGACGACCATGGCCCTCATCGCCGCCTCCCTGGAGAAGTTCGCCACCGAGATACGCCACCTCCAGCGCACCGAGGTGTACGAAGCCCAGGAACCCTTCAGCGAGGGGCAGACCGGCTCTTCGGCCATGCCCCACAAGCGCAACCCGGAGCTGTCCGAGCGCGTCTGCGGCCTGGCCCGCTTGATTCGTGGACATGCGGTGACAGCAATGGAAAACGTCGCCCTCTGGCACGAGCGGGACATCAGCCACTCCTCCGCCGAGCGCCTCATCCTGCCCGACTCCACCATGGCCCTTGACTACATCACCAGCCTCTTCAACCAGATTATGGGTGGCCTGCGGGTCTACCCGGAGCGTATGATGGAGAACATAGAGTCCACCCTGGGCATCATCTTCTCCCAGCGCGTCCTCCTGGCCCTCATAGAGAAGGGCCTCAGCCGGGAGCAGGCCTACGACATCACCCAGCGGGGGGCCATGCGCGCCTGGGACGAGCGCAAGGACTTCCGCCAGGTCATGCGTGAAGAGCCGGAGGTGGCCAGCCGCCTGAAAGGCAAAGCCCTGGAAAACCTCTTTGATTACCGCTACTACGTCCAGCACGTGGACGAGACCTTCAAGAGGGCGGGAATATGAGAGGGGACACATGGTATCGTCTCACTGTCATTAGATGAAGCTCGCGCTCTTGGGCTGTTGTAAGCTACGGAAACGATTGGAGTTTAACCTAAGGAGGAGGAAAACTATGCCCTACGTGGTGCTCTACAAGGTGGACTTGAACCGCCACATAGGGGAGTACCGGTACGATGTTCTATGCAGGCAATGTGCCGAAGAAGACGACCTCCTGGAGGAGGGAGAACCCATCTCCGGCATCGCCGAGGTGTCCAGTGTGCAGGAAGCCGCCCGGACCTACTGGCCCCATTACAACACCGGTCTAGTGTGTGAGCACCTGCAAGACCATGAGACGGAGGTGAAGCCCTGACCAATAGAATGCCAGTGCGTAAAGACGGTTGTCCAACGGGTTCATTATTTTTCACTAATCTATTGTCAGGTGTTGAACGGGGCGTTATTGAACGGTTGACTCAAGGAACTGTTACGAAGATTCTCCTACAAGCCACTCAAATACATCGTTGAGAAGCTATGACCATGACCACCATCACCACCACCTCCCTCCCCAACCCCTTCCACCGCGGCAAGGTGCGCGACACCTACGACCTCGGCGGAGGCCTCCTGCTCATGGTGGCCACCGACCGCATCTCCGCCTTTGACGTGGTGCTGCCCACCGGCGTGCCGGAGAAAGGCGTCGTCCTCTCCCGCATGTCCGCCTTTTGGTTCCGCAAAACGGCCCACATCATCCCCAACCACTACATCGCCATGGCCAATGAGCCCGCGGCCCGCCCTCACCTCCCAGCAAACCTCCCGCCGGAAATCGCTCGCCGCGCCATGGTCGTGCGCCGCGCCCAGCGCATTGACGTGGAGTGCGTGGCGCGCGGGTACATCGCCGGCTCCGCATGGGCCGAGTATCAGGCCAGCGGCGCCATCTTCGGCGCGCCCGCTCCCAAGAGCCTCAAGGAGGGCCAGGAGCTTTCCAAGCCCATCTTCACGCCCACCACCAAGGCCGAGGCCGGCCACGACATGAACATGACCATCCAGCAGGTCGTAAACATGGTTGGACCGGCGCGAGCGGCTGAGCTTGAGGCAAAGACCATCGCCGTGTACAATTTCGCCAGGGAGTATGCTCGTCAGCGCGGCGTCATCATCGCCGACACGAAAATGGAGTTCGGCCTGCTGAACGGCCAGCTTATCCTTATAGACGAGCTCCTGACTCCCGACTCTAGCCGCTTCTGGGACGCCGCTGCCTACAGCCTCGGCAAGTCCCAGCCCAACTACGACAAGCAGTTCGTCCGCGACTGGCTCAACAGCGCTGGCTGGAACCACGAGCCGCCCGCGCCTGCGCTGCCCTCGGCTATTGTGCAGAAGACCGTGGAGCGGTACAAAGAGGCCTACGCCCGGCTCACGGGCGAGGACCCATCCCACATCTAGGAGTAGCTACCTTGGCCGCCAGACAAAAGGAACGAAGAAAGCAAGCAGACCGCCGCACCTACCAGCGGGAGCAGCGCCGGGAGCGGAGCGACGCCCGCAAGCGCCGTCGTCGCTTCCTTTACCTGGGCGTCTCCGCCGTCATCGCCGTCATGATCATCGCCTCCTTCGCCATCTCCTCCCTGCCGGGCCGGGGCGCCCAGAGCAGCGGCTCCAAGCAGGCCCAGTACAAAGAGGGCGTCGGCGCGGAACAGGTGCTCCTGCCCTCCGCCAACCACGTGGATGGCCGGACCGTCACCTATACCACCATCCCCCCCACCTCCGGCGACCACTGGGGCATCACAACCCAGTGCGGCTTCTACACAGAGGAGGTGCGGGACGAAACCGTCATGCACAACATGGAGCACGGCAACGTCATCATGAGCTACAACCTGCCAGACGCCGCCGACGTGACGAAGCTCAGAGATATCCACAACCGCCTGAAAGATAGCCAGGACTGGCTGGTCACCCGGCCTTACGCCAAGCTCGCGCCAGGCGAGGTGGCCCTTACCGTCTGGGGCGTCCTGGACAGGTTCACCGGCGTAGACGAGGAGCGCATCAAGCGCTTCTTTGACACCTACAAAGGCAACCTGCTCAGCCCAGAGACCAAGGGCCTGGGCCAGGGCATCCCCTGCACCACCGCCCAGCGCCTGGCGCCGTAGAACTCTCTAGAGGGAAGCCCCTCTGGGGCTTCCTTGAAAGCAATATGTATCTCGCAAAGGTCTACGTCACCCTCAAGCCCACGGTCAACGACCCTCAGGGCCGCACCGTCATGGGCGGCCTCAAAAGCCTCGGCTTTGACTCCGTAGCCGACGTTCGCATAGGCAAGTACCTGGAAGTCCGCCTTGGGGAGGCGAACAGAGCCCAGGCAGAGGCCAAGGTCAAGGAGATGTGCGACAAGCTCCTGGCCAACCCGGTCATTGAACAGTACCGGTATGAGGTAGTGGAAGCGTAATTGTCATTCTGAACGAGTCCGCCTCAGGCGGACATCGTGAAGAATCCCTCCTGCTCTCGGCGCCGCAACCTGGGCCTTTGCCAAAGGCCCTCTTCTTGCTTCACCCGCACCAACGCCATGACGGGATGCTCACCCACTTCCCATCGTAATCTATGGCTCATATGCGCCTTATGTGCCTGCCGTAGTATCCTGAACAGTTTTTTGATTCTAATGCACCTTGACAGATCTACGCAGGCATTATACAAATAGACACCCGCATTTAGTGCGCTTAATGGCAACGGTTGGCAGGAGAGCTTATCTCGTTTCAGACCACCCGCATCAGGACAACACCCTAGCAGCAGGAGGCATGTATGTCCCATGGATTCTGGCGAAGACCCAGTCTGGTGCTCGGTATTCTCGTCTCCCTTGGCCTCTTGACCGCGGTGGCCTGCGGCGCGGCGGAAGAGCCCACGCCCACGCAGCCGCCCGCCCCCGTAGCCACCAACACCCCCACGCCAGTGACCTCCGTGGCGACCCCCACGCCCACCACGACGACAGCGGCCGTGGTGGCCACCCCCACGGCCACCGCCATCCCCACACCCACCCCCATCCCTGCCGTCCAGCCCAAGAAGGGCGGCATCCTCAAGGAGACCGCCAGCGAAGACCCCCTGAGCTTTGACGGCCATACTGCTACCTCAGCTGCCCACAACATCCACAACATGAAGATGTACAGCAACCTGCTGTGGAACCCCAAGGGCGACGAGATCGTCACAGACGCCGCGGAGTCCTACACCATCTCCGCTGACGGCAAGGTGTGGACCTTCAAGCTCCGCCCCAACGTCAAGTACCAGACCGGCTACACCCCAGCCCACCCCCGGGACGGAACCACCATGACCTCCAAGGACGTCAAGTGGTCCCTGGAGAAGATCATGGGCCTCCACTCATGGGCCTCCACGGCCAGACCATCTCCGCCCGCTCCGGCTGGATGAAGGAGTTCATTGACATTGACCGCGCGGACAACGGCATTGAGGTCGTGGACGACCTCACCTTCAAGGTCCACCTCATCCAGCCCTTCTCCAGCCTGGCCAACATCCTGGCCATCGGCTTCTCCACCATCATCCCCGAGGGCATCGTCACCCCGGACCTGCAGAAGCGGCCCTACGGCTCCGGCCCCTTCAAGCTGAAGAGCTTCCAGCGGGGCGCCCTCTGGCAGTACGCTCGCAACCCCGACTACTTCAAGCCAGGCCTGCCTTATCTGGATGGGTATGACCTGCTCCTCATGGACGGCGACGCCATCGTCCAGGCCGCTTTCCTCACCCGCAAGGTAGACGTCAGCAGCGGCAACCCCACCACCGACAACAAACCCATCTTTCAGAAACGCATTGCTGCGGGTGAGACCTTCATGCTCACTGCTCCCTCCGACTGCCGGCCCCAGAGCGTCAACCTTAACTCCACCAAGCCTCCCTTTAATAACCTGCGCCTGCGACAGGCCCTCAACCTGGGCATAGACAGGGAAGCCTACAAGCAGGTCGTCCAGGACGGCTACAGCATACCCAGCCTTATCCTGGACACGGGGGGATGGGGCAGGACCGAGGCCGAAATCCTCGCCATGCCCGGCTGGCGTCAGCCCCATGACGCCGACCTGGCCGAAGCCAAGAGGATCATCAAGGAGCTGTACCCCAGCGGGCTGGATTTGAAGATGATGTCCCGCAACACCTCCGGTTACATGCGCGGGAATGAGTTCATTGCCGGCGAGTTGCGCAAGCTTGGCCTGAACATCACCATAGAGCCGGTGGACACCTCTGTGACGTTTAGCCGTGCGGAAAAGCTGGACTACACCATTTGGACCTACTGGTTCTGCCAGACCACCAACACGCCCGAAGAGCTCTTTGGCAGCTACTTCATCACCGGCGGCTCCCGCAACTGGATCGGCTACAGCGACCCGAAGTTTGATGCAGCCTACAGTGACATGACGGCTACCACCGACCTGGTCCTGAAAAAAAAGAAGGCCCTCGCCCTGGAGGACACCATTCTCGCCTTCCTGCCCTCCATCCCGACGCCCGACTCTACCCGCGCCCGCCACGGCTACAGTTACGTCAAAGACCTGATTTTCCCCATCACCAACTACACCTGGCACAAGAACGAGCTCATCTGGCGCTCCGACGTCTAGCCCTTCCTGCTGCGTAAGCAAAGAGGCCCTTCCCGAAGGAAGGGCCTCTTTGTAGTGCACCCGCACTAACGCCGTGACGGGATGCTCTCCCGCCTCCCTCGCTAGCCCGTCAGCCCTTCACGGTAGCTATACGATTCCCCACTATCATACCCTGGGCCATCATCGCCGTCGGTTCCATAGATACGGGATGCCACACCAGTTCCCATCGTAATCTATGCATCATATGCGCCTAACGTGCTTTCCGTAGTATCATGAACAGTTCTCGTTGATAACAAAGAGCTTTTCGTTGCTTTTAGTA
>JACPCL010000051.1 GCA_016179765.1 Chloroflexota bacterium | reverse complement strand
ATCCCTGGCGGCGCAAGAGCACCACCAGCTTCTCTTTCCCCCAGTGGGGGTACTCTTGCCGCAGGGCAAGGATGGCCTGGGCCAGCTCCGGCGTCCAACGGGGCCGCCGCGGTCGCTTGGGCCTATGGCTCCCGTCTTCCAATCCCAGCGGCCCCCGTTGCAGGAGCCTCCGCCGCCACGCGTGGCCCTGGGAATGTCCAAGGTCTGCGCTGCCTGCGTACTGCTCTGCCCTTGCTCCATCCCGCCGCAGGCGGGCTGCCAGGCGCAGACCCATCGGAGTCGCTGGGCTGCTTGCTCGGACAACTCTTGTGGACGACGCCATGCAATCTGATAGAATGCTCTGGGTAGGGCTACTACCCGCATAGGAGGCCTCCTTCTTTTGTTTTGCTCACTCAGAAGGTTGGCCTCCTTTCCTCTTTTCTCGCTAGGCTACTGTCTCACATCTTTCTGAACTTCTTCAGCCCCTGTTACAGGTCCTTGGCCCTGCGGCTCCATCACCGGGGGCTCTCCCCTCGGGAGGTCACCGGGCTCTGTCCCGCGTCAGGCTTGGTCCCGCCGCTGACCCTCCAGGACGACAGGGAGGCCATGCCCCGGCAGAGGACTCCCAGCCGCTCCGTCTCCAGGTGCACCGGCTGTGCGCCCTGTAGAGAACACCCTTCCGGGACACACCCCGGTCTACACCTCCCTGTGGTGTCCTGGGGGATAGCCACCAGGGTATTCCCCAGAGAGTGACCGACCAACCACCCGGGTGGTGTGGGGAGGGATGGGCGTGGTAGCTGAGTCAGGGAGGTTTTCAGGGACTCCCTGGGGATACCACGGGGACGCTTCCCGGGGAGTCCCCCAGGGACGGCGGGGATGGTAGCCAAAGGTAGGTACTCCGGCGTCCCGGACGGGAGCCACGAGCATTGGAAGCCGTAGCAGTACCTCCTGCTCCAAGAGGTGGCGGACGCTTCCGGCGGGGCGGGCCAGGATCTGCAGCAGGTGGGCACGCCTGATGGACGTTACGCCATGCCCTCCGCTCCTGTGCACCCTTGGCGGGCCGTGTAACCCCAGCTTCACGGCCAGCCAAGCAATTCGTCTCTTTCCCGGCGGCCGATGGAAGCCCGACGCGAGTGAAGGCGCTCGGGAGGGGAACGGCCTGGGTGGCGGTGGGCTGGCTGCCTCCGATACGGACGGCTTGAATATCACGGGCCGCCCCTTGTCAGAAGACCGCGTAAGCGTATAGTATTACGCCATTAGTGTTAGCACAAGGATACCCGTTCGTGCCATCGAAGCGGCTGTCGAAATCCACTATCACTCAGGATGTGAAGGCCGCGCTGGCCAACGAACCTGGCCTGACCATCATGGAGCTGGCTGGCCGTGTGGACGTGAACCGACAGTTCATGGCGGGCTTCCTCGCCGCCCTGGAAGAGCGGGGAGAGGTCTCGTGCCGGAAGGTGGGACCAGCACGGATCTACTTCAACGTCAGTGCGGAGAGCGACCAGGCCAAGCCCGCAGTCAAACCAGCCAGAGGGACCAGTACCGGGCGAAAGACCGAGCGTTAGGAAGAAACATGCCTCTGTCACCTGACCGCCTCAGGGAAATCGTCTCCGAGCTGGCCTCTCGTCCAGGCCATGAGAAGGTGCGGGCGCTGGTCTACCAACTCCTGGTGGACGGCCTGGGCGCCAGGAGCACCGAGGTGGACTTTGAGCGGCCTGTGCCCGAGGTCCACGGGCGCATCGACGTCCTGCTGGGCAAGATGGTCTTCGAGTTCAAGTCCGATCTCCGCCGGGAGACCCGGGACGCCGAACGGAAGCTGCCTGACTACCTGGCCCAGAGGGAAACAGAGACGGGCGAGCACTTCGTGGGCCCGGCCACCGACGGCGCGACTTTTGCACCCTACGAGCTGCGCAACGGCACCCTTCGCCGCCTCCCGTCCTTCAGCGCGCCAGTGGAGAGCCCGCGAGATCTCCTGGCCTGGCTCAGCTCGGTGGTGGCCGTCAGCGTAGACCTAGACCCGACGCCGGACACCGTGCGCCGCGAGCTGGGGAGAGAGAGCCTGGCCTGGCACATGGCCCGGGAGGAGCTCCAGGCGGCATGGGTGGAGGTTGGGGTCCGCCCGGACGTCCGCCTGAAGCGGGAGCTTTGGGCGCGGCTCCTGGAGCGCGTCTACGGCTCCCCGGTGGACGCCGACCTGCTCTTCTTCCAGCACACCTACCTCTCCGTCATCGCCAAGACCATGGCCACCCATGTGCTGGGCGCGGATGTCCCCGAGCCGGAGGGCCTGCTGGCGGGCCGTCCCTTCCAGGAGGCAGGCATCACCGGCACCGTGGAGTCCGACTTCTTCGATTGGCTGCTCTCGACTCACCAGGGGAATGACCTGGTACGGCGCATCGCCTTGCAAGCCGGGCGGTTCCGCCTTCGGGACGTCCAGACCGACGTGTTGAAGGGACTCTACGAGTCCCTGGTGGACCCCGAGCAGCGGCACGACCTGGGCGAGTACTACACGCCGGACTGGCTGGCCCAGCGCATCTGCGCCCGCGCCATTGACCGGTCGCCGTGCAGATCGCCCGCGTCACCTACCTTCTGGCCCTGGGCGAGGAACGGCTGCGCCACCGGCCGCCTCACCTGACCATCCCGGTCTACCTGGGCGACTCCCTCCAGTGGAACACCCGTGGGTTCCTGGCGGAGCGGGAGGTTCTCATCGAGGTGCCTGAAGAGGGCACCCTCCTGGAGTTTCCCTTCGACGTGGCCAGGGACCCGGCGCTGTTCGACGCCGTCATCAACCGTATGCTGGAATTGAGCGGGCAGGATGCCGCTGGCGACGGGCTCCAGGCGTGGCTCCAGCGCACGCATCCCCTGCCACCGGAGACCGTTGAGAAGCTGGCCCAGACCTACGAGCTGCTGCGGAGGCTCCACGCGGAAGGCCGCGACCACATCTGGGGCTTCGTTGCCCGCAACCTGGTGCGCCCTGTCTGGCTCTCCCAGCAAGAGCAGCGGGCCGACGTGGTTGTCGGCAACCCGCCCTGGCTCTCCTACCGGTACATGGAGCGGGGGACCCAGGAGCGGTTCCGGGAGGAATGCCAGCGCCGTGGTATCTGGATGGGCCAGGTAGCGCAACAACAGGACCTGTCCGCGTACTTCTTCGTGCGGTGCGTGGAGCTGTACCTGAAACCCACGGCCGTCATCGCCTTCGTCATGCCCTTCGCTTCCATGTCCCGGAGGCAGTTCGAGGGGTTCCGTACCGGCGTCTACGGCGCCAGGCGGGGCAAGAGGGTGCAGCAGGCCCTGGCTACCGTGCAGTTCACCGAGGCCTGGGCTTTGAGTGACAACGTGCAGCCCATGTTTCCCGTCCCCTCCTGCGTGCTGCTTGGGCGGCCTGGCGGCGGGGAGGGAAGAGTGCTCCCTGCCACAGTACTGGCCGCCTCGGGCACGCTGCCCCGGCGCGACGCCTCGCTGGCAGAGGCGGATGCGAACCTGACGTGGACAGAAATCCCTTGGCCGACTGAGCGAGCGGCACGGATTAGCAGCGGATATGCCACGCGCTTCCGAGACGGGGCCGTAGTGTTCCCGTCCGTGTTGTTTCGGGTGCAACTGGCAGAGGCTGGGAGACTCGGCCACAACCCCACCGCACCTCTGGTAGAAAGCCGGCGAACCAGACTGGAGAAGCCGCCCTGGAAGAGTGTGCCCACGTTGCGGCGCAACGTTGAGGCCGAGTTCCTGAGAGCACTCTACCTGGGCGAGTCAGTGGCACCGTTCCGTGTGCTGGAACCTATTCTGGCGGTGGTCCCGTGGGAACAGGAATCTGGTCAACTGCTGGACTCCAGAGAGGCCCAGCGGAAGGGCTTCGTCCACCTGGCGGGCTGGCTCGCTGAAGCGGAGCGCCTGTGGGCACACCACGGGAAAGGCAGACGGGCTCTGACTGAGCAGCTTGACTACTATGGCCAGCTCACGGCCCAGTTCCCGCCCGCGCCTATTCGGGTTCTGTACGCAGCCTCGGGAACTCTTCCGGCTGCGGCGATTGTGCGACACCAGCCAGCACTTATCGAGCACAAGCTCTACTGGTTCAGTGTAGAGAACGAGGCAGAAGGCCATTATCTGGTTGCCGTCCTCAACAGCGAGACCGCCCGGAAAACGGCTGAACACCTGCAGAGCCGTGGCCAGTGGGGTGCCCGAGACTTTGACAAGGTTTTGCTTTCGCTCCCTATCCCTCGCTACGCGCCTTCCAACGTTCTTCACCAGGAGCTGGCCAAAGCCGCCGCCCATGCGGAGGGTCTTGCCGCAGCGGTACCCCTGAAAGAGGGGACCCACTTTGTCAGGGCAAGGCAATTCATCCGCAAGGCGCTCCAGGAGGACAGCGTCGCCGGGCGCATAGACCGCCTTGTGGCGGCGCTGCTGGAGATAGGCGCTACGGGAGAGTGAAGCAACTGTAATGAGCGTCACCAGCAACACTCAGGACCACGGCAGGCCATGATGAAGCGAGCGCGCTCCCCACACATCGAGCTCACCCAGGAGTTCCGGCACACCCTGGGGCTACTGGAGGACACCCGGCGCCACGTGTTCGTCACCGGGCGGGCCGGCACGGGCAAGTCCACCCTCCTCCAGGAGTTCCGCCGCCGGACGCGGAAGAACGTGGCCGTCCTGGCCCCCACGGGCGTCGCCGCCGTCAACGTGTCCGGAGAGACCATTCACTCCTTCTTCCGCTTCCGGCCCGACATCACCCCCGACCGGGTCAGGCGGGTCTCCAAGGCGCGGCAGGAGCTGTACCGGAGCCTGGACACAGTCGTCATTGACGAGGTCTCCATGGTCCGGGCCGACCTCCTGGACTGCGTGGCCCGGTTCCTTGAGCTCAACGGCCCGGAGCCAGGCAGGCCCTTGGGCGGAGTGCAGTTGGCCCTCTTCGGCGACCTCTATCAGCTTGCGCCGGTGGTGCAGCAGCAAGAGCGGGGGCTGTTCCAGGGGGACTACTACGAGAGTCCCTACTTCTTCAGCGCCCGCTGCCTCCAGGGCGTCGAGCTGGCGTGGGCGGAGCTGACCTGGACCTTCCGCCAGCACGATGAGGCGTTCCTGAGTGTCCTGAACGCCATCCGCAACAGCACCGTCACCGCCGAGGAACTGGCCCTCCTGAACGCCCGGCTGCGCCAGGACATCCGTCCCGAGGAGCTGGGCGACCACACCTTCCTCACCACCACCAACGACCGGGCCTCTCGCATCAACCGGGAGCAGTTGGACCGGCTGCCTGGCCGGGAGCACCTGTTCCACGCGGAGGTCCAGGGCGAGTTCGACCCCAGAGCCTTCCCCACCGAGCCGGAGTTGCGGCTGAAGGAGGATGCCCGGGTGATGCTGCTCAGCAACGATCCCCTGGGCCGGTGGATCAACGGCACCATGGGGACCATCGGCGCCATCGACCCGGGCGCGGAACGGCTGACCGTGGTCCTGCCCGACGGCGCCGAAGAAGAGCTCGCACCCTACCGGTGGGATATGTACCGCTTCGAGCTGGACGCTGGCACGCTGAAAGCGCGCTCGGTGGGCCAGTTCATCCAACTCCCGGTGCGCCTTGCCTGGGCCATCACGGTGCACAAGAGCCAGGGATTGACCCTCGACAGGGTCGTCGTGGACCTCTCTCGGGGCACCTTCGCCCACGGGCAGCTCTACGTCGCCCTGAGCCGGCTGCGGACCCTGGAGGGCCTGCTCCTGACGCGGCCGGTGAAGCGGGGCCACATCCTCCTGGACCGCCGCGTCCAGGGATTCATCACCGGCTACCAGTACCGCCAGGCCGACGCAAGGCAGCCGCTGGAGGAGAAGCTGGAAGTCATCCGCCAGGCGATCCGGGACGGACGCGACCTGGAGCTGGCATACCTGAAGGCCTCCGACGAAAGGAGCCGGCGCCGGGTGACACCCCTGGAGGTTGGCCCCATGGCGTATGGGGGCAAGACATTTCCCGGCCTCCGCGCCTACTGCCACACCCGGCGCGAGGAGCGGGTTTTCCGGGTGGACCGCATCCTGGAGCTAGTGACCTCTCACGGTGGAGGCGTCCGCGCCAAGCCCAAAGTAGTGGGTGCTGGTGTAGGCCCACAGGTGAGGCCATGATGCCAGGATTACCTCAGGGCCCTGGGCATGCGGGAGCGGAACCCAGCTCTTTGGAAGGTACTGGAGTCTTCCGTCTGTGGGGACATCCCTGGGACGCTTCTGGGGAGCATCCCAGGGATGGCAGCGGGGTCTCTTAAAAGTCCGCTCGTCCTGAGCCAGTCGAAGGACGGCGGACAGAGGCTGCCGCTCTCCGCTAATCAAAAGGCCCTGGGGATGGCAACCAAGGCCCTTGACAAGGGTTGCTGTTTGTGACAGTTTTGCGTTTGTATAACAATGCAAACGATACACAGGAGTCCTATGTCCCAGACGCCGTCCCCCTTCCTCGCACCCAGCCAGGTGGCCCAACTCCTGGGCGTCACCCGGGCCGCGGTGGACCGCATGGCCCGCCTGGGGAGGCTCCCCGCTGTGCGGGTGAGACGGAACTGGGCCATCCCCAGGGATGCCGTCGAGGAGCTGGCCCGGACCTACCGGAAGGGGCCAGGTGGCAGACCCAAGCGACAACCAACAGGAGGAGAGCCATGACTATCAGCACCGCGCAACTACGAACTCGCGCCTTGCCGTCATCTATGACAGGACCAGCACGTGCGGATTCGGCATCATCCTTGCTCGTCTGGCTAACGCCCGGCATCAGCGGCGGCGCGCAGCGCCGTCCGCTGCATGCTGTTGTTAGACGATCTTTCACGGCGTTTCAACTGAATCGGCATCTCGCAGCACCTTTGAATCGAAATACAGATACCGCGCATGGTGATAGAGTCCTGCGACCAAAAAGGCCAGGAGAAGCCAGAAACTGAAGCGATAAAGCGAGGATCGCGTCGTCCAACCGAGTAGCGATCCAATCAAGTGTCCTACGAGGATGGCCCAGCCGGAGCAGTAGATATAGTGAATCTGAGTCGCCCATTCCGACAGCCCTGATGCAGAGGAATCCTTCTTGGCGCGCTTGCACCATCTGAGGATGTCGCGGTCCAGTTCTTCGTCTGAGGGCCACAGAATGTTCCAGGCACGACTCTTCTTCGGATCGATCCGCAACGTTCCAGCAAGCAGCAACACACGATAGATGAGGGGGTACGCTGTGGCGCGATGGAGTGTATAGATCAGTCCGCCGACAACAAGCGCTACTCCCGACAAGACCGCTGCCCCGCCAATCGAGCTCACGTCGAAGTGCCCGCCGCTCTCCGAGCCGGGCGCGTCGTAAACCCCGAGAAGAATGAGGAGCGTAATCCCCCCAGGCAGGGCATAGCGGAAGATCTGTTGGAAGGTGAGGTTTCCCATGCGCTGTGATCCAGTATCCGCCTAACAGTGTCTTTTATCCCTATTCTATTCGACAGCAGATTAACGGCGGCACTGGCGCGTGTCAAGAGCGTCAGGGGCCGGACCTGGAGGCCGCCAGGGAGCTGGCCGGGGACCCGGAGCGGATCGCCACCCTGAAAGCGGAGGTGCTGGAGGCGGAGCGCGGCATGAAGCGGCTGGCGGATGCCGTCGCCTCGGGTGCCCTGGACATGGACGCCGCGAGAGAGACGACCCTGGAGCTGCTGGAGAAGAGGGAGCGGGCAGAGAAGCGGCTCCAGGCCATGAGCACTGGCGTGGAGCTGGGTATAAAGGTCAGGAACGCCCTGGCCGCCGTGCAGGGCAGCCTGGCTACGGTGCTGGCCAACATGGACCGAGAGCGACTCCGGGCGCTGGTGCAGCTCGTGTTGCGGCGGTTCAGCGTCGAGGGCTACGGAGGCCCCAGGAACCGTCAGGGGCAGGTGGCAAACTACGAGTTCACCCCTGAGTTCCAGGAGTTTTGGTTAGCACATTCGCAACGTATGGTGGAGCTGAGGGGACTCGAACCCCTGACTTCCTCCTTGCAAAGGAGGCGCTCTCCCAACTGAGCTACAGCCCCACGTGCCGCCAGATTCAGTATAGGTTCCGCTGTAAGAAGGCGTCAAGGAAGTGTGAGGAGTCCCTTGGCTTGCGTCGCCTCCCCCGCAAGGGTATGATGGAGGCACGGGACGTGCAGGAGAAGAAAGGGGGAGCTATGCCTCGCATAGGGCCGACGGAGCTCATCATCATCCTGGTCATCATCCTGGTTATCTTCGGTGCAGGAAAGCTGCCGGAGATAGGCGGGGCCATTGGCAAGGGTATCCGTTCCTTCCGGCGCTCTGTCTCCAGCGATGAGGATGAAGACAAGGCGAAGGACGAGAAGACAGGACAGAAAACGGGCGAGACGAAGACGTAGTCTTCTCCGCCTGAGGAGATGGAGTGACGAAGGAAGCGGCCCAGTCCCGACGCGTCGGGACTGGGCCGCTTCCTTTTCTAGCTCTCTCGTTTCTCCCGCCGGCGACCCAGCCACGCCAGAAGGATGCCGGCCTCGTACAGGAGGATGATAGGCACCGCCACCAGCGTCTGGTTCACTGGGTCAAAGGTGGGGGTGATGGCTGCCCCCAGGACAAATGCGCCTATGATGGCCAGCTTGCGCCAGCGGGCAAAGGTGCGGTGCGTCACGATGCGGAGCCTGGCCAGCACGAACATGAGCACCGGCGTCTCAAAGACGACGCCCAACCAGAAGAGCAGGGTAGTGATGAGGTTGATGTAGTTGCCAATGCTGATCAAGGGTTTGGCGATGTCGGTGTTGAAGTTCAGGAGGAAGCGCAGCGCTGGGGGAATGAGGACAAAGTAGCCAAAGAGCACTCCTGCTATAAAGGCGAGGGTGATGCCAGGCAAGGAAAAGAACACGTATCGCTTCTCTCTGGGGGTCAACCCGGGAGCCACAAACATCATCACCTGGTAGACCCAGAGGGGAAGGGCCAGGACGAGGCCGCCCATGAGTGCGACCTTCATGGAGACGCCGAGGAGCTCTGTAGTGCTGGTAAAGACGAGGGGCGCCTTTTGGCCCAGGGCCCGCTCGGCAGGGTGAATGAGCAACAGCAGCACCTGGCGGTGGAAGACAAAGGCCACGGCGGTGGTGACAACGGTTCCGATGGCCGCCACCGTCAGCCTTCGGCGAAGCTCCTCCAGGTGCTCTCGGATGGTAAACTCTTTGGGGGGAGTGGACATAGGGCTTACGCTCGGGGCACGGGCCTATCACCCTGGTCGTCCGCCGGCGTTTCCGACACCTGCTGCCGCGGCGGTGTGGTCTCCTTCTCCGGTTCTTCGTCCAGGGAGAGGAGGCGGGGCACCTCCGAGGCGGCGCGTTGCAACTGGCGCAGGGTTTTGCCCAACCCCTTGGCGGTGTCTATCATGCTGGCTGGTCCCAATACCAGAAAGGCGATAAGGAGGATGACGACGATCTCAAAGAAGCCGATGCCGAAGAGGTTCACGGCGTGTCTCCTTCTGGGCTGTGGAGTGCGCACACCTGCGGTATCGCCACCTGTCCCAGGTCGGCCCCCATACGCCGGAGCAGCTTCACCGCCAGGCACAGCGGCAAGCCTACCACATTCAGGTAACACCCTTCTACGGACTCTGTTGGCCTGAAGACGGGGTCCTGTATGGCGTAGGCCCCCGCTTTGTCGGCGGCGGCGCCGGAGTCTACGAAGGCCTGGGCCTCGGCATCAGAGTAGTCCCGCATGACTACCCAGCTTACCTCTACGTCGCAGGCCGCCTGGCCGGAGGCAACGTCTACCACGGCGACGCCCGTCATCACCTGGTGCCGCCTCCCCCGAAGGCTGCGCAGCATAGCCATGGCCTCGGCGTCGCCCTTCGGCTTGCCCAGAACGAGGTCGCCGTCTACGACGGCGGTATCGGCGGCCAGCACTAGGCCCCTGGGCAATCGCCCGGCAACTTCCTTGGCCTTGGCTAAAGCCACCTGTTGCACGTGCTCAGCCGGCTTTCCCTGGGGCGGCGACTCTTCCGCCTGGGGGGGCATGACGGGGAAAGCCAGGCCCGCCTTGTGCAGGATGCTCCTGCGCCGTGGCGACGACGACGCCAGGGTGATGGGATACCCTGCCTTGAGCGTCAAGAGGGCCACCGCCTCCACGTGGTAGGTCTGAGGAAACATGTCCAGAGGCTGCACCCAGGCCACCTGAAAGGGGCCGTGACAAAGGACCTTCAGGTCGCGGGCCAGGGTCTCCGGGTCGCAGGAGACGTAGGCTACCCTGGCAGGGGCCAGGCGGGCAAGGGCCGCCAGCGCCTCCGGCTGGCAGCCCACCCGTGGCGGGTCCAGGACGACGGCATCTACCGACAGCCCAAGCTGGCCGAGGAGCTCTTCCGTCTTGCCTTTGAGGATGGACACGTTCTGAAAGCTCGCCAGGTTCACCTGGGCATCTGCAATGGCCGAGGAAGACTCCTCAATGGCTATGCTCGTGTGGGCGTAGGGAGCCAGCAGTGCGGCGAAGGCGCCGACGCCGGCGTAGGCATCCACTACCACCTCTTTGCCCGTAAGAGCCAGGGCCTCCTTTACCAGGTCCGCCATGCGCTCCGCCTGGGGTGTGTTCACCTGAAAAAAGGAGGGAGACGCCACGCGGAAGGGTACGCCATTGACCACTTCGGTGTAGTGCTTCTGGCCAGTAGTAAGGGCTAACCCTGGATCCGAAAGCGCGGGCTGGATGAGCCAGCTCCCGCTTCGCGTCCCGTAGCGGACGGCAAGCTGAGAGGTCTCCGCGCAGTGGCCTCTCAGCTTGCCCATCGCCTCGTTGATCCAGGGGTCCATAATCATGCATGCCTGGACCTCCACGTAGCGGCGCCTCTCCCGGTGGACATACCCCAGCACACCTTCCCTGCGGCCCACGGTAAAGCGGGCGTGGTTGCGGTAGCCGAACTCCTGGGGCGAAGGCAGGGTCGGGCGGACCTCCACACCCAGAAGCCCTCCAACCCGTTCCAGCGCCTCCGCCACCGCCTGGCGCTTCAGCTCCAACTGGTGGGGGTAGGCGATGTGCTGCCACTGGCAGCCGGTGCACGCCCCGAAGGAGGGGCAAGGCGCATGCACCCGGTGGGGCGAGGGCGTCAGCACCTCCACCACTTCGGCGGCGACGTAGCGCCGCCGTTCGGCAATGACTTCAGCCACCACCTCTTCGCCCGGGATGCCACCGAAGACAAAGATGGGCTTGCCCTCGGCTTCGGCCAAGGCTTCACCCAAGCGGCCCATGCCACTGAGGGTCAGACGCAACCGTTGCCCGCGCTCCATGGCCGCCACTATAGCACCGCATTCCGCCGCTGGAACACGACCATCGCTGCGACCAGGCAAGCGGCAGTGACGCCCACGTAGACCAGGACGCTGGAGAGGGCAAACTCACCACGGACCAGGACCTCCAGCGGTCGGAAGTAGTAAAACAAGGAGAGTTTTGTTAGCCAGGAGAACGGGTCCAGAAGAGGCCCCAGCAGGCTCAAGAGATACATTGCGGCCATGAGTCCGCCAGCCACGGCCATGGCCTTTCGGGGGTCCAGCAGCAAGCAAGAGAGCAAGAAGGAGTAGGCGGCGATGGCGGTGACGACAAGGCCGCCCTGGGCGATGGCGAGGGACAGACGTAGCATATCCAGTTGCTCACCTATAGCCAACACCCCAGCGCCAATGCCGACTGCGGTGGTCACGACAAGCATTGCTACGATGGCCAGGAACGATGTGAATTTGCTCACCACCAGTTGGAGGCGTGTCAGCGGGTGAGAAAAGAGAAGCTCAATGGTGCCTCGTTCCGCTTCTCTCGCCACGGCGCCCGCGCCAAACATAAAGGCGTAGATGCCAGCTATGAGAGGCCACCATGTGAGGTATTCCTGCCCCAGAAACCCGGCCAGGGAGATGCCCCCAGCGCCGAACATCTCGTCCAGGACGGCTTCGGTCAAGCCTATGGCGTTCAACATCCCCTCCGGCAGGGACCGCATGTACTCCTCCAGGGGCAGCGCACTTTCTCGGAGGGAGGGGAACAGTAGCATAATAAGTAAGCCGTACAGCAGCAGGAAGGCCGACCATGCTCCTACGGCCCACTGACTGAGCTTAAGGGTTGTCCGGAAAAGCGCCAGACTCATGCCGCCGCCTTCCCTGGCGCTTCCTGGTAGAACTCCAGGAACGCCTCCTCCAAGGTTGGCTCCGGGAAGGTCACCTCCTCTAGGGGCAGGGCTGCCAGCGCCTTCAGCAACGGGCCTGGCTCCCCTTTGACAAGGAACTCCGCGTCCTGGTTTTCCCGGCGGACAAGCTCCGCCCCAGGCAACCGCAGCCCCTCTAGGGGCACATCCGCCTTCAGACGCAGGTGGAGTTTGCGCACCTTTTGTCTTTTCAGGACTTCAACCTCCTCTACTAACACCAGTCTTCCCTCCCGCACGATGGCCACGCGATGGCACAGCCGCTCCGCTTCGGAAAGGACGTGAGAGGAGAAGAAGATGGTCTTGCCGCGCTGGTGCTCCTCGCCCAAAAGGGTGTAAAACTCCCGCTGCATGAGGGGGTCAAGGCCAAGGGTCGGCTCATCCAGCATATAGAGCTCTGGGTCGTGCATGAAGGCCTGGAGGATGGCCAGCTTCTGCTTCATGCCCCGGGAGTAGGCCCGCACCTGCCGGCCCAGGTCCAGGCCAAAGCGCTCCGCAAGCTCCCCTGTGCGCCGTGCGCCTCCTCCGCGGAAGCTGCCCAGGAGGTCAAGCACCTCGCGGCCCTTCAAGCTATCGTACAGTGCGATGTCCCCGGGGATGTTGCCCAGCCTGCGCTTGATCGCCACCGAATGCTGCTGGGTGTCCAGTCCAAAGATGCTGGCGGAGCCGCTGGTAGGACGCAGGAGGTCCAGAAAGATGCGGATGGTGGTGGTCTTGCCGGCACCGTTGGGGCCGAGGAAGCCGAAGACCTCGCCCTGGTGCACCTGAAGGCTTACGTCCTCTATGCCCCGGTGCTTGCCGTAGAGCTTGGTGAGGCGTTCCGTTTGGATGGCGTAGGTTAGCGACATGGCGTGAGGTGTGAGAAGTCCTACCCTTCACTATACCCCACCGCCTCTGCCGAGGAAAGCAATGGGAAGGGCCTTTCGGTTCCATCTGCTTTCCAAGCGCACTGCCATGCCCTGGCACTAAAACGCCAGGTTTGGATTCGGCTAACCCCCGACTCTAGCAGGGTGCTGAAGAACACCCCCAGACCCCCGTCAAAGGGGCTTCGCCCCTCTGGACTTCCCTTTTTCCGCAGCCTGCTAGTCGGGGGACATGGTTAACACGCAAGAGCAAACAGAACTCCCCCCCCCTATGGCGGGGAGGAAGTGCACCTCGCTGTTCTCCTTCACCGACTCCAGCAGGCCCAGGGGCGTGACCTCGCCATCCACGGCCACGGAGATGTGGGGCTTGATGTCCCCGTCCTCCATCAGACGCTCCTTCATGCCAGGGAAGGCCTTTTCCAGGCTGTCTATCACCTGGGCTACGGTGCTGCCCATCGCCTGCACCCGGTGCTGGCCCCCGGTGAGGCTGCGCATCAGGGAGGGGATGTAGACGGTAGCCATGGCTAGCTCCTCCTCCGCATCGCTTCAAGGACCGCGCCGGGGTGCATAGGCAAGCGGTCCATACGCACGCCCACCGCGCGGTAGATGGCGCTGGCCAGGGCCGCCGGCGGCGGTACGATGGACACCTCGCCGACGCCGCGCACGCCAAAGGGGTGCCCCGGATTGGGCACCTCCACAATGACCGCCTCTATCATGGGCAGGTCCAGGGCCGTGGGCACGCGGTAGTCCAGGTAGCTGGCATTGGCGAGAGCCCCGCCATCGGTATAGAAGTACTCCTCGTTCAGGGCCCAACCGATGCCCTGGACGCTGCCGCCCTGCATCTGGCCCTCCACGTAGGTAGGATGAATGGCCTTGCCGGCGTCCTGGGCGACCGTGAAACGCAGGACCTCCACTTTGCCGGTCTCCCTGTCCACCTCCACGTCCACGATGCACCCGGCGAAGGCGCCGCCGACGCCCCTGGGTCGCACCGTCCCCTGGCCCACCACGGGCGCGCCCAGCTCCTCCAGCTTGGTCGCCAGCTCTTTGAAGCTCATACGGAGGTTGGTCTTGGAGTGGCAGGCGACGACGCCTTGCTCCAAGGCAACCTCTCCGACGGGGACCTTCCACATCTCCGCGGCGCGGGCGATTATCTGGCGCTTCACGTCCTGGGCAGCCTCGTAGGCGGCCCAGCCCGTCTTGAAGGTAACGCTGCTGCCGCCGGTGCCGCTGGTATAGCCCACGGCATCGGTGTCCACAACCATAGGGTGTACGTCTCTGGCGGGGATGCCCAGCACCTCCGCCGCCTGCATGGCCACCGAGGTCCTGGTGCCGCCGATGTCCGGCGAACCCTCTAGCAGGTTCACCGTGCCATCGGCGTTGACCTTGATGGTGCAGCTTGAAGGGCCGCCGCCATTGAGCCAGTAGCCTATGGCGATACCCCGGCCCCGGTTAGGGCCATGCCAAGGTGAGTTATAGTGGGGGTGCCCCTTCAGGGCGCGGAGGACCTCCTGGCAGCCGATGCGCTGGAAGGCGACGCCATCGGCCCGGCGGGAGCCTTTGCGGGCGGAGTTGCGCAGGCGAAACTCCAGGGGGTCTAAGGCTAGCTTCTCCGCCAGCTCGTCCACCACTGTCTCCGCGGCGAAGCTGGCGTTGGTGGCGCCCGGCGCACGGTAGGCGGCGGTCTTGGGCTTGTTCACCACCACATCCAGGGCGTCAATGAGCAGGTTGGGCACATTGTAGGGCGCAAAGATGCACAGCGCCCCTGCACCCACGGGTGAGCCGGGGAAGGCCCCAGCCTCGTAGGCCATGTAGGCCTGGGCCGCCACGAGCTTGCCATTCCGCGTGGCCCCCATCTTGACCCTGATATAAGAGCCGGGCGTGGGGCCGGTGCTCTCAAACTCCTCAGTGCGGCTCATGATGATGCGCACCGGGTGGCCGCACTTGCGGGAGAGGAGGGCCGCCACCGGTTCGCCGTAAGGCTCAAATTTACCGCCGAAGCCACCGCCGATCTCCATAGGCACCAGGCGTACCTCGGACACCTCGCGGCCCAGGATGCGCGCGGTGGCGTCCCGCACCTCAAAAGGCCCCTGGGTGCTGCACCAGAGCGTGACCTTGCCGTCCCGGTTCCAGAAGGCGGTGGCGTTGTGCGGCTCAATGTAGCCCTGGTGGACCGTCTTGGTGTGGAACTCCCGCTCCACGATGACGTCCGCTCTGGCGAAACCTGCCTCCACGTCACCCAGGGTGTACTGGGTATGGGTAGCGATGTTGCTGGGCGACGGGGCGTGCTGGCCGAAGGCCTCGGTGCGCAGGTCATCGTGGAGGAGGGGCGCGCCCTCCTTCATGGCGTCCAGGACGTTCAGCACGGGTGGCAACACCTGGTACTCCACGCGGATAAGCCCCAGGGCCTCTTCGGCGATGAGGGGGTCAACGGCGGCCACGGCGGCGATGGGGTGTCCCTTGTAGAGGGCTTTGTCGCTGGCCAGGACGTTGTCCCGGAGCTGCTTGAGGGTGAAGTTGGCCTCGCCCATGCCCAGGGTCTGGTCCGACTCCAGGGCCGGAAAGTCCCTGGCGGTCACCACCGCCTTTACCCCCGGCATTGCCTCGGCCTGGCGGGTGTCTATGGACTTGATACGCGCGTGGGCATGGGGGCTGCGTAGCACGCGGCCGTGCAGGACGCCGGCGGGGTAGATGTCGGCGCCGTACTGGGCGCGGCCCGTCACCTTGTCCACGCCGTCGTGCCGGGGCGGGCGCGTCCCGATGACCCGGTAGTCGCCGTTGGATGAGGCTGGCCGAGTACGGGATGTCTTGGTTGCCATAGGCTGCCTCCTTCCATGGATGCATGGGATAGGTTAGTGGAGGGTGGTTCTAGAGTACACTGGTAGGCCAGGGGAGGCAAGACGCAGCTATCGTTTAGCTAAGAGACTGCTCACCAAGAGACCTTTGGGCCTGATGACCCGGTGCACTTGGGACTGTTCTGGAAAGGGCTGCGGGGCCTCCAGAAAACTCAACGCCCACTGCACTCTCCCTGCCAAAAGGGGAATCGGCACAGAGGTCTAGGAGGCACTGGGGACGGGGGCCTCGGTGGGAGTGCCCTTGAGGTAGACCGATCGGGGGGTGGCGAAGCCGACGCTGAAGAGCACGATGGCCGTGTACAGAAGGCCCTGGACCAGCAGGATGGCGGCGGGACTGAACTGGCCTCCCAGGAAGCCGTTGAAAAGGCCCATGACGGACATGACGCCGCCGAGGCTGAAGGTGTTGATGCTGGCGACACGTCCACGGAACTCGTCGTCGGCCAGGGTCTGGGTGATGGCCTGGCTGAGGGTCATGAAGGCGGCCTGGGTGCCGCCCATGATGGCCGCAGCAGCTATAGCTGCTCCCATGGTGGGCATAAAGGCCAGCATGACCTGCCCGAGCCCGCTGAGCAACCCCATGAGGAGGTAGAGACGTCCCCTCGCCAAGGGGCTCTCTATGCCGCCGATGAAGAGGCTCCCTACCAGGGCGCCAGCGCCCACGGCCATCATGAGGGTGCCAAAACCCGTGGCCCCGGCATTGAGCTGGTAGGCGGCGAAGCCGGGCAGGAGGGTCTCAAAGGCCATGGTGAGGCCGCAGTGGAACAGGACCATGATGATGACCATGCGGATGAAGGTGTGGCCGCCCACGTAGCTGAGCCCCTCGACGAAGTTGCGGACAAAGCTCTCGCCCACCCTGATCCCGCCTACGGAGCGGGTCTTGATGCCCATGATCTGGATGAGGCCGATGGCGTAGAAGCCGGTGCAGAGGAAGAAGGCTGCGGGGGCGCCCAGGGTGGCTAGGAGGGGCGTCGCCAGGCCAGGCCCAACGAGCCGGGAGGCGTGGAGGGTGGCGGCGTTGAGGGAGAGGGCATTGAGGAGCCTGGCTGGGGGCACCAGGTTGGCGGCCAGGGCCTGGGAGGTGGGCATCTGGACGGCCCGGGCAGCGCCGTTGACGAGGGAGAGGGCCACCAGGTGCCAGAGCTGCAAGAAGCCGCTCAAGGCGAGGAGCGCCAAGGCCAGGTTGTGGATGAGGTTGACGATGTAGGTCCACTGGAGGATGGTCTTGCGATTCACCCGGTCGGCGAGGACGCCTGCAAAGGGGGGCACGAAGAAGAGGGGGCCCATGGCGGCAAAGGTGACGATGCCCACCCACGCCGAGGAGTCCGTCTTCTGAAAGACCAGCCAGCCTCGGGCGACAATGAGGGCCCAGGCCGCGGCCTGGGCCGAGAGGTTGGCGAGCCACATCTTGCGGAAGTCGCTGTACTCCAGTGCTGCCAGGTACCGGGCGAGGGTGGAGCGGCCTATTCGTGCGAAGTACGCCATGAGTTTCCTTAACGAACTTCAGGGACACCACACTATGTTGCAAGGGTTTTCTTCAGCCCCAGCCGCTCGGCGAACCAGGCCACCAGCCGCTGGTCGTAGTCCAGGCGGTTGGTGGGCTTGCCCTGCTGGCGGAAGCCGTGGTGCTCGCCAGGGTAGCGGACCAGCACCGCCTCTACGCCGTGGTAGCGCAGGGCTGTGAAGAACTCGTCGGACTGAATGGTGTTGCAACGTAGGTCGGCTTCGCCATGCATCAGCAGGATGGGCGTCCTGGCGTTCTGGACGTAGCTGATGGGCGAAAGCCGCAGGTACTGCTCCCGCATCTTCCAGGGGTCGCCGCCGTTCTCCGCGTATCGCTGGATGGTGGAGTCGGTGTGCATGAACATGGTGTACAGGTTGGAGACGCCTGCGCCCCACACCGCTGCATTGAAACGGTCGGTGTGGGTCACGGCCCACCCGGTCATGTAGCCGCCATAGGAGTAGCCGGTGACCCCAAGGCGGTCGGGGTCCACCCAGCCCTGCCGGATCACCTGGTCAATGGAGGCCATCAGCTCGGGGAAGTCTCGCTCGCCGCGGCCACCGTGGAGGGAGCGTGCGAACTCCTCTCCCCAGCCGGTGCTGCCCCGGGGGTTCATCTGCAACACGCCGCACCCCCGGGTGGAGAGGGCCAGGGGATAGGCCCCCTGGAATTGATGCTGGAAGGCGGCATGGGGCCCGCCGTGGATGTCCAGGGCCAGCGGGTACTTTTTACCCTGTTCCATGTCCAGGGGTTTGATGACCCACCCCTCTATGGCGGCGCCATCGGGCAGGGGCACGCGCACCGCCTCAATCTCCGGGAAGCGGAGATCCGAGAGGAGCTCGTCATTGGCGCTGCTGACCTTCACCTCTTCCGAGCCGCGGAGGTCAGTCCGGTACACCTCCGCTGGATGGGTGTGGTCGGTGATGAGGCAGGCCAGCGCGCCGTTGGGCGCCGCCGAAAAACCCATGACGCACCGTTGGCCCCCCAGGATGCGGGTTGCCGCGCCGTCTCGCACGGAGAAGCGGTACAGGTGGATGTCCGCTCCATCGTGCACACGCGCCAGGATGGAGCGGCCGTCGGAGGTCCACTGCACAGGGGACGGTGGAGCGCCGGGGGACAGGGGAGCAGCTAGGATGGCGCGGCCCAGGGGGCCGCTCAGGTCCCGGGGCTGGCCTCCCTGGAAGGGTATGACCCAGAGGCGACTGTTGCGCCCCGCCGTGTCTTCCGGATCACCCACACCGGCAAAGGCGATGGTCTTGCCGTCCGGGGAGAAGGCTGGGGCGGCGAGAGCTCCCAGGCGGTTAGTCAGTTGTCTCACCTCCCCCCCTTTGACGGAGACCGTCCACAGGTCCTCCGCCGAGTCCCAGTCCCGCCGCTCGTGCCTGGCCGAGATGAAGGCGATGGCGCCACCATCGGGCGACCAGGCGATCTGGGCGTCGTCCCAGTCGCCGTCGGTAAGCTGCTTGGGCTGGTCCCCTTCCAGGCCAACGACAAAGAGGTGCAGGCGGCTGCCATCAAAGAACCCCTGGCCGTTCTGCTTGTGCCTGAAGGTGGTGATGACGCGGGGGGGCGTGCGGTCGTTGCTGGCCTGGGCGCCACCGGTACGGGAGGTGAAGGCGATGGCGTCGCTCTTGGGAGACCAGGCGAACTCAAAGACACCCCGGGGCAGGTCCGTGAGCCGGTAGGCCTCCCCGCCGGCCAGGGGCAGGAGGTGGAGCTGGTTGGCCCCGCCAGCGCGGTTGGAGAAGAATGCCAGGTAGCGGCCATCGGAGGACCAGCGCGGCTGAGAATCGCTGCGCCCGCCGAAGGTAAGCTGGCGGGGCTGGGAGCCTTCTTCGGCCAGCCAGATGGCGGAGCGGTAGCCATCACTCTTCTGGTCAATCTCGGTAACGGCATAGGCGATGCCCTTGCCATCGGGGCTGATCTGGGGGTCTCCTACCGTCTTAAGACGGAACAGGTCTTCTATCTGGTATCCTCGTCGCTCGGCCATGGGGGCCTCCTTGCATGAATGAGGAACACCGTAGTTGGGCTCACCGCCGTGCTCTCCCCCGCTACCGTGCGGGAAGAAGCGTGCATCGCGGCAGGAGAATCCCTGGAATCAGCCTACTCCATGTACAGCCCGCCGCCCACGTGCAGGGTCTGACCGGTGGTGTAGGCGGAGTCATCTGAGGCCAGGAAGAGGCAGGCGGCGGCCAGCTCTTCCGCATAGCCGCGGCGGCCCATGGGAATCGTATCGTCGGCAACATCGCCAGCGCTTCCCAGGAAGACGGGCGGCTTGCCTTCCAGGTACGCCTGTTGGTCGAACCGCTCCGTAGCCATGCTGCCGGGTACCACCGTGTTGGCGCGGACGCCCTGGCGAGCGTACTCCTTGGCGACGCCGCGCATCATGCCGATGAGGCCAGCCTTGGCGGTAGCGACGCCAGCGGCATGGTCTCGCACGCCAAAGCCCGCCAAACCCGACACCGCGACGATGCTCCCCTTGCCCTTCTTGACCATCCCTGGAATGGCGGCGCGGCACAGATAGAAGGTGGCGTCCAGGTCTACGCCCATCAGCTTGCGCCACTGGTCATTGGTCAGGTCGGTAAAAGGGCCGTGGGGACGGATGCTGGCGTTGCTCACTACCACATCCACGGCGCCAAACTCCCGCGTGGCTGTCTGCACCATACGGTCCACCGCAGCGGGGTCTGAGACGTCCGCCAGAATGGGCAGCGCCTTGCCGCCCATGTCCTCTACGATGTGCGCCACCTCCTCCAGTGCAGCCTTGTTGGTCAGGCCGTTCACCACCACCTTCGCCCCCTCTTTGGCAAAGAGCAAGGCGGTGGCCCTGCCAATGTTGCGGCCTGCCCCGGTAATCAGCGCGACGCGCCCATCTAGCTTCATGGTTCCCTCCTGCCTATGCCTTACGGCCCTCAGATAGCTGTAGTCGATGTATCCTCGTTATGGCCCGCCGGTGAAGGAATAGGACTGTATTATTGGGGCATGGGCACTATATTGCAACAGCCGCCTTCCCTCTGAGCGGAATCTCCGGCCCGCTTGTGGCAATCTCCTGGGCATGGTACACTCCCGCAGCAGTCTGCGCCGAGAGGGCAGCGCCAGCTAGGGCCGGTGACTTCATAGCAGACCGTCGCCAGGCATGGCGGGTATCCCAGAGCCCGAACCGAGGGAGGAGGCCCCATGACCCAGCGGCATTCATCGGATGGCAGCATCATTGGCCAGTTGAGCGACTACATTGTAAAGGCGCGGTCGGCTGAGCTCCCGGAAGAGGTTGCCCTGAAGGGAAAGCACCATGTCCTGGACACCATGGCCGCCATGGTCTCCGGCGTGACCCTTCCGCCGGGGGAGCTGGCGGTCAAGTACGCCGAGCTTCAGGGCGGTAGGGCCGAGGCGATGGTGGTGGCCTCTCCCGTGATGACCAACGCGGTCACCGCATCCCTGTGCAACGCCATCATGGCCCACGCCGACGAGACGGACGACTCTCATGCTCCCTCCGGTACCCACCCTGGCTGCGCCATCGTTCCCCCTGCCTTTGCCATGGCAGAGAAGAACAACCGGAGCGGTGCGGACCTGCTCAGAGGTGTCGTCGCGGGGTACGACGTTGGAACCCGCGCCATGCGCGCCCTGCGCCGACCGGGGCAGGCCTTCGGCGGCAGCGCTGGCCGCAACTTCAGCAGCCATTCCGTTGGGGGTGTCTTTGGGGCTGCCGTGGCCGCGGGGGCTGCCGTGGAGTTCACCCCTGTTCAGGTGCGCTACCTCCTCTCCTACGCGGCCCAGCAGGCCTCGGGCATCACCTCCTGGCAAACAGACCTGGAGCACATTGAGAAGGCCTTTGACTTCGCCGGCATGCCTGCCCGGAGCGGGGCCACCGCAGCAACGATGGTGGAGGCGGGCTTCACCGGCGTGTGGGACGTCTTTGAAGGGTTCAATAACTTCTTTGACTCCTTCGCAAAGGATGAAGCCCAGCGCCAGGAGCTGGTAACTGAGCTGGGCACGCGATACGAGGTGATGCTTACCAACATCAAGAAATACTGCGTCGGGTCACCCATCCAGGCGCCGGTGGATTGCCTGGTCAACATTATGCGGGAGCACCGAGTTGGCCCCAGGGATCTGGCCCACCTGGTGGTGTACTCCTCCACCGGAGAGAACCGGCTGACGGGCGCCGAGCAGACCATGCCGGACATTAACCTGCGCTACTGTTTGGCCGCTACCCTCATAGACGGCGACCTCTCCTTTGCCGCAGGCCATGACGTGGAACGCATGACCCGCCCGGACATCCTGGCCATCACCCGCAAGATAGAGGTACGCGCCGACCCCAGTCTGGTCACGCCAGAAAGCCCGCGCCAGGGCAGGGTGGAGTTCACCACCACCGGCGGACGCACCTACAGCAACCATGTGGTGAAGGTGCGTGGCGCCATGGAGAATCCCATGACCACCGAGGAGGTGGTGAAGAAGAGCCGTGAGCTTCTGGCCATGGGCGTCGGCGGGCGCAAGGCCGACCAGGCGATTAACGCCCTCCTCAACCTGGAGTCCGTGAAGAGCGTGCGGGAGCTGCGTCCCATGCTGCAACCGTAGGAGGACATTTTCACCGCGCAGGAGGCAGAAGACAAGCTGGCTCCTCCTACCTACGCGTCTCACCTGGCCTGAATGAGCACACGGCATTGGCATCAAGGAAAGTGCGAGGATAGAATCGGCCGCACGATGTTCGCCTCGCGTTGGTAGGCGCCACCGGAATACGACATGGCAGGGGAGGGAGTCTTCTATGACTGACGTCAAGATGGTGCTGGTAGGTGATACGAACGTGGGGCGGCCCGACCCCGATTCTGCCTTCGCATCGGCGCTGCATTTGCTTCGGGATGCGGACATACGGTTCTGCAATCTGGAAACTGTCCTGGCCGATGCGAGATACCTTTCTTCCTACGACCGCGTGACTCTTCCACGAACGGACGAGTCGGCCCTGGCCTCGTACCTCAAAGCCGGTTTCAACGTGATGAACCAGGCGAATAACCCTAATACCTACCACGGTTTGGACGCACTCGTTCGCAGTCTGGAAGTCCTGGACAAGGCGGGAGTGGTGCATGGCGGAGCCGGCCGCAATCTGGCCGAGGCCCGGAAGCCGGCCATCATTGAGCGAAACGGCACCAAGGTGGCCTTCGTGTGTAGGACATCGGTAGGCACTCCAGAGATGGCGGCAACCATTGATACGCCGGGTGTTGCCCGCTATCCGGTTCATACGCTCTACGAAGCCCCGGCCCGGGTGCACTCAAACCCGGGCTTACCACCCATTGTGCTCACCATACCTGACCGGGGCGAGCACCGCTCTGCCCTGGTGGAGGATATCCGAGCGGCGCGGGAGCAGGCTGACGTGGTCATCGTGTCCTGGCACTGGGGCCTCTCGCCAGATCAGGTCCACCCGGGTGCGGGCCCCGGCGACGTGGAGGTGATGGACTACCAGAAGGAGATGGGCCGCTTTGCCATTGACTCTGGCGCTGACATGGTGCTGGGCCATCACCCCCACCAGCCCCAACCCATAGAGGTGTACAAGGGGAAGCCTATCTTCTACTCTTTGGCAAACTTCGTCCACGACTTGGCGGCTTTCCGCGAGCGGACCTTTATGGCATTCCTCGTGCGATGCCTTATCCGTGATGGCAAGATCCATCGGCTTTCCTTTATTCCCGGCACGATTCACGGACATGGGCCGCCAGACTTCACTCGGCCGTCGCGATCGCCGGAGGTCGTGCAACGTATCCGAGAGATCTCCTCCCCCTTCGGAACCCGGTTTGAGGTTGGCGAAGAGGATGTAACGGTGGTCCTGGGACTGACTAGCTAGGTGCCGTTACTGCGAGCCCGCTGCCAAGAAGTGTAAGGCAGCATGGCAAAAGAGCTATTAGGGGGTGGTGCACAAAAGATAGTGGCCCGACCTGTGCGTCGGGCCACTACGTTATTCTATAGCGAGGGGGATGGACTATCGTTTTGGGGGTACGGTGAGGGCCAGCACCTCCCCTATGTCCCGTACCTGCTCCAGATGGCGAAGGCGGTCCAGCAGGCGGTCCACCTGGGCCTTGGGTAGCTTGGCATACTCCTCCGCCATGGGGCGGAACTTGCGCTCCTGGTCCGCATCACTCATCAACCGCTTGAAGTGGCCCAGGTGGTAGGACACCCGCGCATTGAGTACCTCGCCGGAGTTCATTTCCATGTCCACATTGTTCAGGGGCTCTGGCCAGACGCTGATATTCTCCTCCCCAATCCGTATCTTGATCTTGTCCTTAATGTCCGCCAGATTGCGGACCTTGGGTCGCAACTCCTGCATGGCCTCAATGGCGCTCTGGGAGAAGTAGCCAGCAGGAAAGCGTTTGACGCCCGATTCCATGATGCGAAAGCTCCTGCCATCGCCTCCAAAGGGCAGCCACTGGGTTGGCTCCTCGAAGTCGAACTCAGGCCCGGTAAGGCCTTCGGCAGCCATCATGGCAAAGAAGACGCCGTTGCGAGAAGAGTTTGGGACATGGGCCTCCTTCCAGTGGGAGAGCTGCCCCCTGCTCTGCCGGCCCATGGGCCGGCAGGCTGCCATGGCCAGATTGATGGCGTGGCGCATTTGCTCCTTGTCCAAGCCAAGGGTCCGGCTGGCGAGGACCACCGCACCCACGGCGCCATCCAGGGTCTGGTTGCTGCCGATCTTTGCATCCATACCCCCGGCATCGGCCATGCCGCATTGGGCCTCATACCCCAGCACAAACCCAAGGATGGCTTCCTTGCCTCCTCCATGTGTGGTCTCCACTGCAGCCAGGGTAGGAGCGAGCATATCGCTTGGGTGACCGCCACCGTGGGCCCCAAAATAGCCATCGTTCCAGTCCAGATAGCGCGCCATCACCCCATTGGCAAAGGCCGCCATGTCCGGAGAAGTCTTGGAGCCGCTGACCATGACCGTAGCTGGCGTGGCGCTGGTCACCTTTGCGGCGGCGGCGCGGACGATACGCCCCGGTGCGCCGGGGGCAGCGCCCAGGGCACAGCCGATAGTATCCAAGATAAGATGTTTTGCCCGGCCGACCACTTCCGGAGGTAAGTCCTCGTAGGTAAGCCCCTGGGCGTAGGTGATCATCTTCTCAATGCGTTGGTCCATTCTGCGGCCCTCCTTCATGATGCTGGCAACGAGGTTAGAATAGCTCGGTAGGCACCGCCACGCCGTCAAAGTCACTTTGGCTCAGCGGTCTAGCGGGAGGGATGCCTATCTGCTCCATAAAGACGTAAAGCTGCTTCAGGTGATGGACCGAGTGCCCCAGGCCCAGGTCTAGAAGCTGCTGAAGGGTCAACGGTCCCATGTAGGTGTCAATGACCGTGTCCAGGGTCTCCTGGCTAGCAGTGTTGAAGAAGCTGCGTATTCGCTGGACTACCTCGTCTCCGAAGGCCACGATGTCCGCAACGTCCCGGCGCTCCAAGGCCTCGCCGATGTAGCGGCCGCGGTCTTCAGCCCGAAAGATACGCGTCTCGTAACCATTAAGCATCAAATTCGGGCGGTCAAAGAGGTGGAACGTAAACTGCCGCAGGTTACGCCCCCGCTCTGGCGATGTCCAGTCTATCAGGGTGTCAGGGATTTGGGCGGTGGCCCGCCGTGCCCCGCCTAACACCGTTTCAAACTTCCCCAGCATCCAGCGAGGCCCTTGCAGCTCTGCCGCAATCTTTGTTTGCCCGAGACCCAGGGCCTTGACCAGCGCCGGGCGGTTAAACCCAATGATCACTTGGCTGTCCACCACCGTCACCGGCACGACCTGCAACTTCAGCGCACGGAGCTCCTCGCGGGCGATGGGATCAGCGCCCACGTCCCGGGGCAGATACGAAATGCCGTTGGACGAAAGGAACTCTTTCGTTCTTCCGCAGGTGAATCAACCCTGGTGAAAGTAGACTTTGACTTCGGCCATACCTTCCCCCGCAGTTTGTAGCTAGGAATGTGCAAGACACAGGTAGCAAGGAGTACAAAAGAGGGGCGGACAACTACGTCCGCCCTTCCAATACACAGGCTACCTTCTGCGGCTGGTGCCCCTTAGCTTGGGGTCCAGGACATCTCGCAGGGCGTCGCCAAAGAGGTTGAAGGCCAGCACCACGGTCATGATTGCCAGGCCGGGGGCGAAAGAGAGCCAGGGTGCGGCTGTTAGATAGTCCCGTCCCAGGCCGGACAGCATACGGCCCCAGGAGGGGTGGGGCGGAGGTACCCCCACGCCCAGGAAGCTGAGGGAGGCCTCGGCCAGAATGGCGGCACCCAGCCCTGCGCTCGCCACGATAATCCACGGTGGAACGCAGTTGGGTAGCACGTGGCGGAGAATGATCCGCCGATTGCTCGCCCCTATAGACAGGGCGGCTTCTACATAGGGCATATGCCGCACAGTGATGGCCTGGGACCGCACCACGCGGACAGCTCCGCCCAAGGCACCAAGGCTGATGGCCAGCACCACGATATTCAAACTGTTCCCAAAGGTAGCCACAACGGCAAGAGCAAGGGCCAGGGTTGGGATGGATTGTTTAATATCCACCAGACGCTGGCTAATGAGGTCAAACCTCCCCCCCAGGTAGCCGCTGGTTACACCCCAAATACCCCCCAGCCCCGCCCCGAGGAGCACCGATACGAAGCCCACGTAGACGGACACCTTGGCCCCAGCAATGATGTTGCTGAGCACATCCCGCCCAAAGGGGTCTGTACCTAACAGGTGGTTTGCGCTGGGGGCCTCCAGGCGCTCTGTGAACCGCATCTGAATGGGGTCATAGGGTTGCAGAAAGGTTCCAAAAGCGGCCACAAAGAGGGTTAGGAATATGAAGAACAGCCCTATAGCGCCCAGGGGCTTGGCCCGGAAAAAGCGCCACACCTCTCTGCGGTAACGCCCCCTCTTGGTCGTCCGGGCGATGGCTTGAAGTGAGGCCGCAACCGCCCCTTGCCCTGGGCTATTCATAATCCACCCCAGAATCAGTCACCTAATAGTTGGCGTAGGAGATGCGGGGGTCCAGGAACCCGTACAGGAGGTCCACCCCCAAATTGGTCAAGACATGCACTACGGTGATGATGAGTACCAAGTTCTGGATTACCGGATAGTCCCGGAGCCGCACGGCGGAGACAATGGCCCCCCCGAATCCTGGAATGTTGAACACGACCTCTACCACCAAGGCCCCGCCCAGCAAGGCGCCAAGCTGGCCACCGGCGATGGTCACGACGGGGATCAGCGCGTTCCGGATAGCATGCCGCCTCAGGACCGTAATGTTGCTCAGCCCCTTGGCATAGGCGGTGCGGATGTAGTCCTCCCGCAGCACCTCCAGCATCTGGGTCCGCATGATGCGTACCTGGATAGCCGCTGCGGAGGTGCCCAGGACCAGCGCTGGAAAGATCAGTTGGGAAAAGTTCTGGGCAGGGTTTTCCCAGGGTGGTGTATAGGTCAGGGCTGGTATCCAGCCAAACCACACCGCCAGATAGGTGATGGTCAGGATGGCTAACCAGAAGCTAGGAGTGGCCAAGCCCAGGATACTGATGAAGCGTGGAATGTAGTCCAGGACGGTATCCTGTTTCACGGCAGACAGGACCCCTATGGGAATAGAGATGACCCACGACACCAGGAGGGCCATGATGGTTAGCTGGATGGTCAGGGGGAAACGCCGGGCCACCAGCTCGGTGACCGATTGGCTTGTCCAGAGGGACTGCCCCAGGTCCCAGCGGGCCAGTTCCCACATCCAGGACATGAACTGCATATAGAGGGGCTTATCCAGCCCCAGCTGCTCTCGTACGAGTTGTATCTGTTCCCTGCGCCCTTCTAGCTCTTCATCCGCACCTCCGATGACGATGAGGGTAGCCACGTCCCCTGGGGCGACGCGCATGAGGATAAAGATGAAGAGGGCGGCGCCCAGGATGGTCGGGATACTTATGAGCAGCCGTCGCGTGGCATATTTTCGCATGGCCTTCCTCTTCCAGACGGGGCGCCACCTACAAGGGCAAGCCCGTTAGAAGTAAACGGGTTCCACCAGCATGGGCCCAACAGTAGCGGTTATTGTGCCTTCCTCCCCGGGTAGACCGCTTCCAAACCGCCTTGCAGAGGTCTCCTGGGGATGTTCCCAGACCATACTATGCTTCTTCCCTAGTGTCAAGAAGCTATCCATAAACCCTTTGGGCTACCCCATCAGTCGCATGATACGCATTGATAGGGCAAATTGCCCGGGCCAGCCAGCTAACCCCCTGAAGGCGTCCCGCCAAAGCGGGAAATGAATGCTTTTGAAGGGTCCCACCCTCAGGAAAGGGAGATGATGTGCAAAGGGGCTTGACATGAGCGCAACGCTCCCTTATCTTTGCGCTACGTGTCTTGGCGATGCGTCCAACTGGGTTGGCGTGCGTTTCCTTAACAAGCAGGGCCACGATGGGAGGTAATCTGGAATGAGTATCAGATTTAGTCGATGGTTCAGGATAGCAGGGGTTACAGCGGCTCTTGCCGCGCTGGCCGTGGCCTGCGGCGGCGCGGAGGAGCCAACCGCTTCCCCAACGTCTCCCCCGGCGGTCGTGGCAACCCCAACACCCACCGTGGCGGTCGCCACGCCGACTCCGACAGCTGCGCCTATCAAGAAGGGGGGCATCGTCAAGCAGTCCCACCGGCGCTCCCCCCTGACCTTCCGGTTGGACGTGAACTCCTCTACCGACCAGGTTGCCGCGGCCGCGACCCTCTACAACGGGCTCATCGCGTTGCAGCCTCCCGATTTTCTGACCATTGGTCCTGACCTGGCCGAGTCGTGGAGCGTCTCCGCTGATGGCAAGACCTACACCTTCAAGCTGGTGCCAGGGGTGGTGAACCACCTGGGGCACCCCTGGACCGCCAAAGACGCCAAGTTCACCCTGGAGCTGCTGACTAAAAAGACGGCCAGTCGTCCGCCCCATACCTACGTCACTGTGGGTGGTGTGAGCGTGTTTGAAAGCATTGAAGCTCCCGACGACACGACCCTGGTAGTCAAGCTAAAGGAAAGGGATACCCTCTGGTTCCCCCAGATGGCGCAGCCTGAGATGGCCATGTTTACGCAGGCGGATTACGACGAAGCGACCTCTAAGGATAAGCCTGTGGGCACCGGCCCCTTCCGCCTGGTGCGCCACCAACAGCAAGAGCTCCTTGTCTATGAGGCCAACCCTGACTACTTCCGGAAAGGGGTTCCGTACCTTGCCGGCTTTGAAACGCATATCATCGCCGACACCGCCACCATCCATGCTGCCTTGGAGGCTAAGCGCATTGACCTGATCATGATGGGCGGCAGTGAAGGAGCGAATGAGCGCAACACTTCCGTTATTGAGGGCCGCTATCCCGGGCAGATCACCCGCTATAGTGGCTTGCACCCGGTGGGCCGGGGCATCCTGTTCAACTTCCGGGCGGACGGCCCCTGGCAGGACAAGCGGGTACGCCAGGCCATCAACCTTGCGCTCTCAAGGGATGACATCTGCACGGTCATCCCCAACTGCTTCGTTGGCGACTGGATGCCTTCTCCCAAGTGGGGCAGCAAGGACCGTGAGGCGTTGGCGAAAAGGCCGGGATTTGCGCTGAAGGGCCCCGCCAAGGATGCCGAGATCAACCGCGCCCAAGAGCTGATGAAGGAGGCGGGCTACGAGAAGGGCTTCACCGTCCGCTCCATATGCCGGTCCGAGGTGGACTACAAGGACTACTGGTGCCCGATGGCGGAGTTCGTGCTGCGCGATCTCCTGGGCATCCGCATGACCCTTGAGCTGAACGACAGGGCGGTCCATACCGAGAAGCTTGACAAGGGCGACTGGCTCTTGCGGGCTGACGCCTACGGCGGTATGCGCGTGGACCACCCGTACGACTGGCTTGATGTCAACGTGTTCTGCGGCCAGGAGCTCCCGAACAACGCCACGGGCTACTGCAACCAGGAGTACAACGACTTGCTGAAGCAGCTCCGCACG
This sequence comes from Chloroflexota bacterium, assembly GCA_016179765.1. Classification (GTDB taxonomy): domain Bacteria; phylum Chloroflexota; class Dehalococcoidia; order Lucifugimonadales; family JACPCL1; genus JACPCL1. The sequence continues at coordinate 20,170 of JACPCL010000051.1, read as the reverse complement.
GCCAGCGACACTGAAACAAGGCGTATTTCCGACCGGATCCTGGAGATCTTCTATGACGATGTCCCCGGGGTCCTGGGGTTCTGGTCCAACCGGTGGGTCGTCCACTGGAACTACGTGAAGAACGTGCCAGACCAGCGCTATTGGGGCGGATACACACAGTCTCGCCGTCTGGAGTACGTCTGGCTGGACAAATAAGCAACCCCAGTTGGCGTACCTTATAGCGCCAGTCATCGTAGGGGCGGCCCGAGAGCCGCCCCTACCTGTTGATCAGAGCGTGTTCCTCTTTACTACTCTTTCACCATGGTGTGCTAGAGTAGTGGACAGCAATGCTGGAGGGAACCTCAGGTGCGACTGGCGCAGGAGTGCACGGCTGAAACGGTAGGTACGTTTCTCCTGGTGCTGTTTGGCACGGGTGCTGTGGCCGCCGCCGTGCTCACCGGCGCTCAGGTAGGCCTGTGGCAGGTGGCGGTGGTGTGGGGCCTGGGCGTGACCCTTGCCATTTACGCGACGGCGGCAGTATCTGGCGCGCACCTGAACCCCGCCGTCAGCCTGGCCTTCGCCCTGCTGCGGCCCAGGGAGTTCCCGGCAAGAAAGCTTCTGCCCTTCTGGGTGGCCCAGCTTCTTGGCGCGCTCCTGGCGGGCCTCGTGGTCCTCTTCGCCTTTGGCCCCTTTATCACCCGCTTTGAGGCGAAGGAGGGCCTGCTTAGAGGCCAGCCTGGCAGCGAACTATCGGCCATGGTCTTTGGCGAGTATTTTCCCAATCCTGCAATGTTCGGCACGGATGAAGCAGCCCATGCCCTTATCTCGCCCCTGGGCGCTGCCGCCGTGGAGGGTCTGGGCACGGCCATCCTGGCCTTCATGATCTTTGCCCTGGTGGACCGGCGCAACGGGAGCCTTTCCGCCAAATACCTTGCGCCTCCCCTCATCGGCTTTACCGTCGCAGCTCTCATCAGCCTCTTCGCACCGCAAACCCAGGCGGGCTGGAACCCCGCCAGGGACTTTGGCCCACGTATCGTCGCCTTCTTCGCCGGCTGGGGAGAGATCGCCATACCGGGGCCATCTAACGGCTTTTGGGCCTACATCGCCGGGCCGCTGGTGGGTGGGCCTATCGGCGCCGCCGCCTACGACCTCCTCCTGCGACGCGCCCTGCCGCCTAGTGCCGAATCTCCCCCTTCCCCCTTCGGGAAGGGGGGCTAGGAGGGTTAGGCATGTCCGATATCCTCTTCGTATGCGTCCACAACGCTGGCCGCAGCCAGATGGCCAGGGCCCTCTTTAACCGGGAGGCCCAGCGGTTGGGCCTGCCGTACCACGCCGACTCCGCCGGTACTGAGCCTTCTGGCGGCGTCCACGCCGTGGTGGCTCAGGCCATGGGCGAGCTTGGCATGGATATCGCCAATGAGCGGCCCAAGCTCATCACCAACGAGATGGTGCAGCAGGCGAGCAGGGTGGTGACGATGGGCTGCCAGGTGGACGCCGATAAGTGCCCAGCGGTCTTTATCAGGGGTGTGGAGGACTGGGGCCTGCCCGACCCCAAGGACCGGCCACTGGCTGAGGTGCGCCTCATCCGGGACACCATTCAGCGCCGGGTGGCGGAGCTGCTGGCGGAGCTTGTCAAAACGCGCGCCAGGCCATAGGCTGTAGGGGCGTCCCGATGAATCGGGATGCTCCTACAAACGTCTGCTCAGCAGGCCTCATTTGAACGACACCCGTACAACCCAAGACCGCCTCCGAGAGATCAACGCCCTGGCCTGGCGCGGCCAGCCCCAAGCGGCCATTCCCCTCTACGACCAGGCCATCGCCCAGGACCCCTCCTGTGCTGAGGCCTTTGCCTTCCGGGGTCTTGCCTACCGGCGTCTCGGCGACTATGCGCGGGCCCTGGCCGACATCGGCCATGCCCTCCAACTCAATCCTGCCTTCGCCATGGGCCATGTCATCCGCGGCTCTACCTACCGGGAGCTGGGCGAGATGGATAAGGCGCTGGCTGACTATGGCGAGGCCATCCGCCTTGAGCCGGAGTACGCCGCTGCCTTTGCCAACCGGGGCCTGGTGTACGACAGCCTGGGCCGCTTTGATGAGGCGGTGGCTGACTATAGCCAGGCCATCCGCCTCAACCCTCAATACGGGGCGGCCCACAACAACCGGGGTCTGGCCTACGCCGAACTGGGCAGGTACAGGGAGGCCATTCAGGACTATGATCAGGCGGTCCGTCTTGACCCCCAGGATCCATCGGGCTTTTACAACCGGGGACTCGCCCGTGCTGCCCTGAGCCTGTATGAGGAGGCCATTGCCGACTACGACGAGGCCCTGGCCCTGGACCCGAAAGACGCCGCCCTCTACGTGAACCGCGGGGCTGCATACGATGCCCTGGGCCAGACCTGGCAGGCAATCCAGGATTATAGCCAGGCTATCGCCCTGGACCCAAAGCTGGCACAGGCCCACTACAACCGGGGCCTGTGCTACAGCGAGATGGCTGAGTATCCCCAGGCTATCCACGACCTGAGCGCTGCCCTCAACCTCAGCCCCGACGACCCGGCCCTCTACCGCGCTCGCGGCGACGCCTACGCCGCTATGGGCGACGCGGGCAGCGCAACCTTGGACTACCAGAAGGCTGAGGGACGGCTAAAAGGCGGAGGGACGATGGATGGCTGAGGTGAGGAGAGACACCGCGCAGTGAAACATACTTAGGAGGGACGGGGGGTAGGTCAGGAAAACAGCAACGCCCCTCCCGTGCCTAGCGTCCAGTAGTACACCAGGTATGCTCCCGCGGCCATCAGGGCCAGGTTCCCTACGCGCTCCACATAGGGCATGAAGGCTCGGAGCGCGTTGCTTACCGCAGTCTTGAAGAAGACCACACTCATGGTCACCACCACGAGCACCAGGCCCATGCCCAGGGCGTAACTGATGAACTGCACAAAGCCCGGCAGAAAGCCGCCAACGGCCAGAGCACTACCCACCACCACCAGGAAGATGGGCAGGGTGCAGCTCAAGGAGGCCAGGGCGTAGGCGATGCCGAAGAGGAAGAACTGGCTGACGCCTCGCGGGGTCTGTGGCCCCTGGATGCGGCTGGCGAACAGGAGGCCCAAATGCTTGCGGGTGATGAGCAGGTATGCACCCAGGGTGATAAGCCCAACCCCAATGGCCAGGCCACCATAGGGAAACAGACGTATGAGCACCCTGCCGCCCGCTGCGATGACCGCGCCTACCGTTCCGAACAGGACCACGAACCCCAAGGTCGCCACCAGGCCCATGGCCATCCCCTTGGCGGCGCGCCGGAGGGGATGGACCGCCTCGTCACCCAGGCCAAGCTGGTAGGCGATGTACGCCGGCAGCATCACGAACCCGCAGGGGTTCACCGTCGCCACCATACCGGCACTAAAGGCGTAGGCTATCGGGATTTCCAGCATTGCGCTCCTGTTCCTGGGCGTCGTTCGTATGCAGACGCCTTTGCGAGGCGTCTCCGGCCGCCCCTAGCTCCATTATAGTATAGCCGTCCTTGGGGGATAGCGCCGCTTTGGGGTTTGTAGAGGATCCCTTGTTGCACACGAGGCCCTCGCCTTGCGATGGTGCGTTGCCTCTCCCTACAATAGAAGGACTTCACTGTGTGGAGGTCTCATGGACCTGGTCATCACGTCCCGCAACCTGGAGCTGCCAGACAGGGTCAAAGGCTATATCCAGCGCAAGTTCCAGCCCATCCAGCGTCAATTCAGAGATTTCAACGGGCCGGCCGAGGCAAAGCTGGAGGCTCGCCGGGAGGAGACCCGCTCCGCCCAGGACCAGGTGGTGGTGCAGATGACCCTGAACGTGGCCGGCACGCTGTTGCGGGCCGAGGAGCGCGGCCCAACGGTGGACGCCGCCGTGGACGCCGCCGCGAAGGCCCTGGAGCACCAGATACGCCGCTTCAAGAGCCGGCGCTACGTCAACCTGCGCGCCCAGGAAGGCAGAGCCACCCAGTCCATCCGAGAGGCCGAGACTCCTCCACCCGCAGAAGCTTCAGAGGACGAGGCTGTCGCCACACCTTCTGGCCGGGTCGTGCGCCTCAAGCGCTTTGCTATGAAACCCATGACGGTGGAGGATGCCGCCGCGCAGATGGAGCTTCTGGGCCACGAGTTTTTCTTTTTTCTGAACGGCGAGACGGGCCAACACAACGTCATCTACCGCCGCCGGGATGACGACTACACCGTCATAGAGCCGGAGCGCGTGTAGCATGGATGTGCTATAATGCAGTGACCGTACGATGAACGCGCGTATCTACACCATAGGCCATTCAAATCAGACGCTGGAATCATTCCTGTTGCTGCTTTCCGGGCATGCGGTAGGCGTAGTTGTGGACGTGCGCTCCACGCCCACGTCCAAGTATTCCCCACAGTTCAATGGTGCGACCCTTGCCGTTTCGCTGACCCGCAGCGGCTTCAAGTACGTCTCCATGGGGTTGGAACTCGGCGGACGCCCTTCCACCTCCAGCTACTACGATGTAAAGCACCGCGTGCTCTATGACCAGGTAGCTCAGTCCTCTGCTTTCAAGCAGGGCATCCAGCGCCTCCAGAAGGGGTCGGAGAGTGATACGATCGCGGTCATGTGCAGCGAGGAAGACCCCACACATTGCCACCGCCGGTTGCTCGTAGGGCGCGTCCTGGGTGAGGCGGGTGTCCAGGTCGCGCACATACGCGCCGACGGCTCACTGCAGACGGAAGCCGAGCTTGCCCGTCTTGAGCAGGCAACGGAGCGTGAACCTCAGCTTGCGCTGTTTGAGTCACCAGGTGAGTACAGAGCATGGCGATCTGCAAAGCCTATTCCATCGGCTTCACGAAAAGACGCGCCGAGGACTTCTTCCAGACGCTGAAGGCCTCGGGCATCACCTGCGTCATAGACATACGCCTCAACAACAGGTCGCAGCTCGCAGGATTCACGAAGCGCCAAGACCTGCCGTATTTCCTGAAGCAGATATGCGGCGCAGACTACCGCCATGAGCCTCTCCTTGCTCCGACCCAAGCCATCTTGGACGCGTACAAGAAGAGGAAAGGCTCGTGGCAAGCCTACGAGGAGTCCTTCCTCAACCTCATGGCAGAGCGGCGCATAGAGGAGACGCTTTCGCGCGACCTGTTCGCCACGCCCACAGCCCTCCTCTGTAGCGAGCCCACAGCTGAGCACTGCCACAGACGGCTGGTGCTGGAGTACTTGCAGAAGACCTGGGGCGCGATGACCATCATGCATCTGTAGCGGAATGGCATGTGTCTTGCAGTCAACCGTTTGATAGACGGGAGGCAGCCAAGCGAGCATGGAAGTTGACTTCCTGTGCCTTGCCAACTCCTGGAAGCATCAGGGGCGATGTGTTGCGGGTTTGCGCATCGGCGATGGCAGGTGGATTAGGCCAGTCAGCTCAACACCGGACGGAACACTCTTCTCCCCCACCTACAGGTACAGGGATGGCGCTGAAGCCACCCTACTGGATGTGGTCCGGGTGGACATCGCGAGAGCCAATCCCGGGTACCATCAGCCCGAGAATTGGCTCCTGGGCCCAAAGCGGTGGACAAAGGTCCGCCACTACGAACCTCACGCCGCCTGGCCTCTGTTGTCGCCTCACATTGAATCGGCGACCGTTCTGTTTGGAACGTACGGAGACTACGTTGACTACTCTGCGGTCCTTCGCAATCCGCTTCCCAGTTCACTTACCCTTGTTGAACCCGATGAAGTGGTCTGGATAGCGCAGACGAGAGAAGGCCGAAGGCGGCTCTACGCGGCCTTCATGCTTGGCGGCGAGCCGTATCGCTTGTCCATCACCGACCCGGTTTGGTTTCAGCGCCTCGCCACTCTTGAAGAAGGGGGCCACGAACGAAACGTGGCGGGCTTGTCTCCCAGTGACCGAATGCTCTTTACCATAAGCCTTGGCGAGCCTTTTGGCCCGTCCCAGAGATGTTTCAAGCTGATCGCCGGCGTTATTGCCATACCTCCACTTGTTTGACATCCTCCACTCCACTTCCTACACTACACGGGCCTGAACAAGCAATCCTCGGACAACCATCGCCAACTCCCAGGGAGAGGGTCAGCGGCTCTTACCTAACCATTTAGTGGAGGCTACAAATGACAAACCTGCGGGTCGTGGACCCTGAGCTTGCCCAGGCCATCCAGCAGGAGGAGATGCGCCAGCGACGCAACATCGTCCTCATCGCCTCGGAGAACTACGTGAGCCAGGCGGTGCGGGAGGCCCAGGGCTCCGTAATGACCAACAAGTACGCCGAGGGATACCCCGGCAGGCGGTACTACGGCGGCTGCGAGTACGTGGACGTGGCCGAGCAACTCGCCATTGACCGGGCCAAGAAGCTCTTCCACGCCGAGCACGCCAACGTCCAGCCCCACAGCGGTACCCAGGCCAACATGGCCGCTTACTTCGCCCTGCTCCAACCCGGCGACACCGTCCTAGGCATGCGTCTGGACCAGGGCGGCCACCTGAGCCACGGCAGCGAGGTCAACTTCTCTGGCAACCTGTACAAGTTCGTCTCCTACGGCGTTGACCGGGAGACGGAGTACATCAACTATGACGAGGTGGAGCGCCTGGCCAAGGAGCACCGGCCCAAGGTCATCGTTGCCGGCGCCACCGCCTATTCACGCTTCCTAGACTTCCCGCGCTTCCGCCGCATCGCCGACGAGGTGGGCGCAACCTTGATGGTGGACATCGCCCACATCGCTGGCCTCATCGCCGCTGGTGTGCATCCGACGTGCCTTCCCTACGCCCAGATGGTCACCACCACCACGCACAAGACCCTGCGGGGACCCCGCGGCGCCATGATCCTGTGCGACGAGGCGCTGGCCCGCAAAGTGGACCGCGCCGTCTTCCCTTTCTCGCAGGGCGGCCCCCTCATGCACACCATCGCCGCCAAAGCCGTCTGTTTCAAAGAGGCTCTGAGCCCAGAGTTTACCCGCTACGGAAAGCAGATTGTGGACAACGCCAGGACCCTGGCCAAGACCCTGGAAGAGGGTGGCCTGCGCATCGTCTCCGGCGGGACCGATAACCACCTGATGCTGGTGGATATGACGCCCATCGGCCTCACCGGCGCGCAAGCGGAGGAGGCCCTGGGCCGGGTGCACATCACCGCCAACAAGAACGCCATCCCTTTTGACCCCAAGCCGCCCCGCGTTACCAGCGGCCTGCGCCTGGGCACACCGGCCCTTACCAGCCGGGGCTTTGGCGCCCAGGAGATGGTGGAGGTGGGCAACCTTATCGTGGAGACGCTTACCCACGTTGGCGACAGGCAGGCCGAGGAGGATGTCCGCCGCAAAGTCGTTGCTCTCACCTCCAGCTTCCCGGCGCCGGGCCTGGAGTAGCCAGAGGAAGGGATAAAGTAATTGAGGTAGCTCTTTAGTCTGGCGTTGGGGTGGGTGTCCTGGCCGCCACCAGGGAGCGTTTCATGATGCGCAGGGCTTTGGCGGGGTGCACCGTGGCCAGCAGGCCGCAGGCGTACATGGCGTAGTGGCTGTCCACGTACACCTCCGGCTTGACGGGGCGCAAGGAGCTAGGGTTGGCTAGGTCGTACAGGCAGGCCGAAAGGGGTGCGTGAGGAGCGGCCCCAAAGGTGAAGACGCCGCCGGTGCCTATAACGGCCTTCACCCCGGTGAGGTCCTTGCCCATCTGGGCGGTACCGCCTGTGGCCTCATCATACACGATGCTTCCCGCGTGGCGGTCCATGGCCATCCAGGAGGCGGCGCTGGCCATGGCGCGGTCCATCTCCTGCTCTTGTAGGGTGTGAGGCAGCGCGGAGGTGTGAGAGGAGAGGTACTCGGCCCGCACTTGCGCCTCGCTGTTGCCCAGAGCGGAGGTGATGGCCTCTGGCAAGATTACCCGGTTGCGATGGGCCGTCTCCATGAGGGAGAGGGCGCTGACCCGGAGGCCCAGGTCCCCCTCCACGGTGCGTTTGGCGAACGGCTCCGCCAGCCCTATCATAGGAATGGTGGGGTCCGCTGGCTCGCCCGTGCAGGCGGAGTGTACGTCGGTGGTAGCCCCGCCGATGTCCATCACCACGGTATCGCCCAGGCCAGGTTCTCCTTCAGCGCCCTTTGCCAGCAGCTCCACCATGGTCAGCACGGCCAGGGGCGTGGGCATCACTACGCTGCCCACGTATCGGGCGGCCTGGTCCAGCCCTTTGGCCTTGACGATGTGCCGGATGAACACCTCCTGGATGACTTTGCGGGCCGGCTCTACGTTCAGGGTGTTGAGGGTAGGCATGACGTTACCGCAGGCGTAGCTGGGCTGTCCGGCCCTGCGAAAGGTCTCGCATACCTGAGCGGTGACCTCTGTGTTGCCGGCCACCACCACCGGAGCCTTGGCCGTAGAGGCGGCGATCTCCCGGGCGTTGTGCAGGATGACGTCGTAGTTGCCGCCGTCCACGCCGCCGGCCAGCAGAATGATGTCCGGGCTGGCCTGTTCCAACTCCCTGATGCTGCGCCAGTTGAGCTGGCGCTCCGTGACGGCGACGACCTTTGCCCCTGCGCCCAGGGCTGCCCGGTTGGCGGCCTCCGCCGTGAGGCGTCCGATGAAGCCGACGGCGACCATGCGCAGGCCGCCGGCGGCGCTGGAGCAGGCGAGGCGCAGGGAGACCTGAGCCTCCTGGAGGCCGGTCTGGTCTTTGAGGAGCTGAATGGCGCGAAAAAGCCCCCGGGTCACATCGGTGTCAACGGTGCTGGGGGACTGGACGCGGCCGATGAATCGCTCTTCCAGAAGGTCTATTGCGGTGACTTTGGTGTAGGTGCTGCCAAAGTCTATCAAAAGGGCTACGGACATGGGCGTCCTTTGTTGCTGGGTGCGTGAGCAAAGATAGTAACAGCTTAGCAGGAAGAAAAGGGGGAGAAAAGGGGCAAGCGTCCTCCCTCACGCGCGGGGGGCAGGGCCGTCGTCCGGCCCCGCTATCAGGTCCGCCAGGGAGGGGCGCCCTCTTTCCTCCATGAGCTTTACCAGGCCCCGGTTGATGCGCCCCGCCACCGATGGCCCATGGTACACGAAGGCCGTGAGCAGTTGCACGGTGTCCGCGCCGGCCCGCAAGGCCCGCAACGTATCACGGGCGGTGTAGATGCCGCCGCAGGCGTTGATGGCCGTCTTTTGCCCGACCGCTGCTCGAGCCTCCACAACCATGAGCAGGGTGTCCTCTAGCAAGGGCCGGCCGCTGAGTCCCCCGCGTCCCATGGCAAGCTGAGGCGCTTCAACCGGGCGGGTGTTGGCTACGGTGATGCCGTTGACCCCCTGGGTGGCGCAGAGCCTTGCCAGGGCCAGGAACTGCTGGCGGCTGGGGGCGTCGGCGTAGGGTGGTAGTTTGACGAAGAGGGGCTTCCTGCGTCGGGCGCTCAGGGCAGAAAGGAGCCTGGCCAGGGTGTCCGGCTCTTGGAAGATGCGCAGCCCCTGGGTGTTTGGGGAGCTGATGTTGAGTTCCAGGGCATCTGCCAGGGGCTCAAGGGCGGCGTGGCACGCCACGAAGTCGTCTGCCGAGAGGCCGGCGATGCTGACCAGGAGGGGTTTGCTGCGCAGGTTTCCTTGCTGCTGTAGGCCTTCAAGAGTGCGGCGCGCGGCGTCTACTCCCACCGAAGGAAACCCCAGAGCGTTGACCAGGGCGTGCTCCTTGGGCAGGCGCATCACTCTGGGCCGCGGGTTGCCAGGGTGAGGTTCCCGCAGGACGGTGCCCCCCACGACGTAGCCGAAGCCCAGGGCCAGGAGAGAGTCCAGGGACTGGCACTGCTTATCGTAGCCCGCCGCCAGGCCCACGGGGGATGGGAACTCCAGGCCGGCGGCGCGCACTCGTAAACGGGGGTCGGCGTAGTCGTAGTGCCAGGACAGGAGGCGCCAGAGCCACCGGCGGCGCAGGGCCCACTCCGCCAGGGCCTGGGCCTTCTCCGGCTCTAGCATGAACACCAGGGGGCGCAGAAGGGATTCGTAGGCTCCCATAGCGGGTGCATTGTACCATCCCTCATGGCTGAGGTGGTGTAGCCTGTGCGATCGGAAAGGCTACGAAGAAGGTGGAGCCTTGGTTCAACTCGCTCTGCACCCAGATACGGCCGCGCATGAGCTCCACCAGTCCATTGACGATGTACAGGCCAAGCCCCGTGCCCCGGATGCCTTCCGTCTCTGGCCTGCGGATGCGGGTAAAGGAGGTGAATAGCCGCTCCTGGTCTTCCTGGGAGATGCCGATGCCCTGGTCTGCCACGCTCAGCACTACCTCCTGGGCGGCGGGAGCAGAGAGGGCGGCAACCCTCACCTCTCCACCCTTGGGGCTGTATTTCACGGCGTTGGAGAGGAGGTTGATGAGCACCTGCATGAGCTTCTCTTCGTCCGCCAGGACATGGGGAAGCTCTTGGGGGATGGATAGGGTGAGAGTATGGTTCTGAGTCGTGGGCTGGACAACGGCGACGGCGCTGGCTGCCGCCTGGGCCAGGGGCAGAGGGATGATGTTCGCGGCGAGCCTACCCGACTGGATACGAGAGATGTTGAGGGTGTCGTCAATGATGGCGGTGAGGCGGTTGCCTTCGGCCAGGATATGTTGCAGCCAAGGGACGCGCTTCTCCGCCGGGGGGTCTCTATCCAGAAGGAGCTCGGCAAAGCCGACGATGGTGGTCAAAGGGGTCCGCAGCTCGTGGGAGGCGACGGAGACGAAGGCGTCCCGCCGCCGCTCCAGGTCTCGCTCCCGGGTGACGTCCCGCAGCAGGAGGCCAGACATGGCTTCCCGCCCCTCTACGGGGATAGGAAAGATGGTGGCGGCCAGCACCCGCCGGTGGGGGTTCTTCATCACCCCTTCCACGACGATAGGCCCCTTTGTGTGGCATTGGGCGAGAGCATCCAGCAAGGCAGGAAGGGTAGCGGGATCCTCAAAGAAGTAGTCGCTATGCTCTCGCAGGATGTCCACCAGTGGCCGCCCCCTGACCTGAGTATCCAGCAGGCCGGTGAGCCGCTCCATGGCCCGATTGCGGTATATCTCTCTCCCAGTGGAGTCCAGGACTACCAGGCCTTCTAGGATGCTTTCCTGGATAGCCTGAAGGGTGCTGCGCTCCTGGGCCACCGCCTGGAACAGGTTCACGTTATCCAGGAGGACGCCGGAAAGGGCGGCGTACAGGCCAATGATGCGCTCGTCCTCTGCGGTGAACTCCTGGTGGTCTTGCTTGTTGGCGAAGTACATGGCCCCTTTGTAGCCGTTCTTCAGGGCGATTGGAGAGCCCAGGAGGGTGCTCATGGGGGGGTGGCCGGGGGGAAAGCCCACGGCCCGCGGGTGGTTGGAGATACTCCTGATGCGGAGGGTGGTGTGGGCCTCTTTCATGAGACCCAGCAGGCCCTGACCCTGGGGTGGGCCACCCGAGATGCGGCTGCGCTCTTCAGGGGAGATTCCCGTAAAGACCTGAGTGGTGATGTGGTTCTGGGAGTCCCAGATCAGCAGGGTTCCGTACCCGGCCTCCACCAGCCCTCGCGCGGAGTCGGCGATGTATTCCAGGGCCTGGCTGAGGTTGGTCTCTATGGCCAGGCGCTTGGTCACCTCGCGCAGGGTATCCAACAGGCGGCGCTCCGCCAAAAGGGCTTGCTGGAGCTCCTCGTGAAGCGTTGCCTGTTCCAGCGAGGAGGCAACGTTATCGGCCAGGGTGGTAAGGAGGTGCACCTGTTCCGCGTTGAAGCGCCCCAGGTGAGAGGAGGAGGCCAGGCCAATGGCGCCCACGATCTGGCCATCAGCCTTGGCAGACTGGGCCGCCGAGGATGTGACTCTTATGGACAGGGCGGGGCTGGTTCCTTGGGGATGGCGCGCCTCTGGGCGGAGGGCGACGTGGCTGTAGCTGGGGAGGTCTAGGCGCAAGGGGGCCATATCAGACGGGCCCACAACCTTCTCCCAGGGTGAGGGAGGCGCAGTGGTGGCTCTGAATATGGTCTCCATCTCCTGGGAGCGGCGCACGGCCAGGTCCCGTTCCTTGCGGAGGGCCTTCCACTGAGACCGGTAGGCGAAGGCAAGGGCGATGGCTCCTGCCAGGCAGGTCAGGGCCATGGCCAAGAGGAGGGCGGGCGGGAAATGCAGGGCGTAGATGGCAAAAGCCGCTGCAAGAGCGGCCCCCGTTATCGCCAGGAGAAGGGTGCGCAGCACAACGTAATTGAGGAGGGAAGGGAGGCGACGCATGGCTCAGTCTACCTTTCCCTACGATGAGAAGGGTGCGATGGCTCTAGGCCACCGGACCGTTTTACCTATTATACTCTACTCTCGGCTGGGTGACGATGCGGCGTGAGCCACGGCTTCAAGCTGCTCGTGCACGCCATTCAGGATGTGGCCGTACTCCTCCATGACCTTCTTGCTCGCCAGGACTGTGGGCCTGTCCTCTTTACGATAGTCGGGGCGCAGCTCCAGCCGGCCCAGGAACTGGATGCCCATCTCCTTGGCCAGCTCCTCTCCTGCGCCCTTGCCAAAGATGTCCCCAGACATGTTCTCCACAACGCCCAGGACGCGCACGTTCAGCTTGCGGATCATATTGATGGAGCGTTTGGCGTCCAGCCTTGCAAGGCTCTGGGGAGTGGTGACGATGACGAATCCATCCATCTGCAGGGTCTGCATGATGGTCAGGGGGGCGTCAGAGGTGCCTGGGGGCAGGTCTACGATGAGGTAGTCCAGCTCACCCCAGTCGGTGGACTGGAGGAACTGGTTGATGACGTTGTGGATCATGGGGCCACGCATGATGATGGCCTCGTCCTCATGCTGCTGGAGGTAGCCCATGGACATGACCTTGACGCCCCAGGCCAGGGCGGGGGTGAACTCGCCGTTGGCGTAGGCGGGAGGCTCCTGTGCGCCGATGACCCAGTGGGCGTTGGGGCAGTCTATGTCTATGTCAAGCAGGCCCACGGCCAGCCCTTGCTGGGCCAGGGCCACGGCCATGTTGACGGCGACGGTGGTCTTGCCCACGCCGCCCTTGCCGCTATAGACGCCTATCTTGCACTTGACGCGACCCAGGCGGTCGCCGACCTGCCTGCGCTGCTGCCAGCTCTTCTTGATGGCGTCCAGGCGCGCCTGCTCCTGGGGGGAGAGGGTCCTGCCAGGTCGCTGTGGTTCAGTCATGGGGGATCCTTACAGGGTTCTGGGAAGGACAGGGGCTTAGATTCCCAGGAGCTTCTTGCCATCTTCGGAGAGCATATCGGGCGACCAGGGGGGGTCAAAAACCATCTCCACGGTCACGTCCTCCAGGTCCTCCAACTCCGATATGGCCCACTCGGCCTGCTGGGCGATGTAGGGGCCCATGCCGCAGCCAGGTGCAGTAAGGGTCATCTGGACGTGCACCTCATTATCATCGCTGACCTGAACGTCGTAGATCAGGCCCAGATCCACCACGTTGACGGGGATCTCCGGGTCGTAGACGTCTTTCAGTTTTTCCAGAATCTGCTCTTTTGTCACCTTGGCCATTGGCGCCCTCCTTTTGCCAGCGTAGGAGTGAGTAAGCTGAGGGTAAGAGGCTCTTGAGAGTATGGCAAAGCCATTGTAGCACAAGGCTGATTGGCGGGGTCAAGCTGTGGCAGCTTTATGGCATACTATACGATGAAAGTATCTGCGCTGTTCTGGGAAACCTCACCCTTCATCTCCCGCCCCCTATGAAGAGAGAGGGACAACTGCCTAGAACTGGCGCAGGAAACGCAGGTCGTTGGCGTAGAAACGGCGGATGTCGTCTATGCCGTGCTTGAGCATGGCGACTCGCTCCGCCCCAATGCCAAAGGCGAATCCGGTGTACTCCTCCGGGTCGTACCCCACGGCGGAAAAGACATTGGGGTGCACCATGCCCGCGCCCATGATCTCTATCCAGCCGTCACCGCACAGGCTGCATCCCTCCCCCTTGCAGAGGAAGCAATCTATGGCCATTTCCACGCCTGGCTCAACGAAGGGGAAGTAGTCGCAGCGGAAGCGGACGCGGCGGTCTGCGCCGAAGATGCGGCGGGCGAACTCGTACAGGGTACCCTTGAGGTCAGCAAAGGTGATGCCCCTGTCCACGGCCAGGCCCTCCACCTGGAAGAAGTGCCACTCGTGGCGGGCGTCGGTAGCCTCATGGCGGAAGACCTTGCCCGGGACGACCACACGGATGGGAGGCTTGGCCTGCTCCATAATGCGCCCCTGCATGGGTGAGGTATGGGTGCGGAGCAACATGCGCCGGCCTTCTTCGTTGGGATCGGTCCAGTTAATCCAGAGGGTGTCCCACATGTCACGGGCGGGATGGTCGCGGGGGATGTTCAGGAGGTCAAAGTTGTAGCGCTCCCACTCCACCTCTGGGCCCTCCGCCACGTCAAAGCCCATGCCTTGGAAGGCGGCGCAGATCTCCCGCACCGTCTGGGTGATGGGGTGCAGGCGGCCCAGCGTGACAGGCTTGCCTGGCAGGGTAACGTCCAGGTGGTGGGCGGCGGATTCTCGCGCGGCCTTCGGTTCCTGGAGGGCGCGCTGGGCCGCCGCAAAGAGGTCTTCAAGCGTCCTTTTGGCATCGTTGACCAAAGGGCCAAAAGCTCGTCGCTGCTCCAGCGAGAGAGAGCCGAGCTGTTGTGTAAGCTGGCTAAGGCGGCCCCGGCGGCCCAGGTATTTGACGCGCCAGGCTTCAAGGGCCGTAGCATTTGTGGCCGCAGCGAGTTCCGCCTCAATGGCGTGGAGTTCTGATACAAGGGAAATGTCGGGAGGAAGTTGCATGGTCATAGGCTGTCCTGTGGCTTTCTTGCTACAGGATTGTACTACGAGGAGCCAGAGGGTCAAGGGAAGGGCGGTGCGTGTTTGGGGATAAAGGCGGTCCAGGCCCTATCCCCAAAGGAGTGGGGGAACGGCTATACTTTGAGCCGCATACCCGAAAGAGGGGAGTACGGGCACGTAAGAATCGCGGAGGAATGGGCACGGCTCGCCTATGGCCTCAACTACACCGTTGCGTATGCACCCTGCCAAGCCCCACATCAAGCTGGCCCCCTCCATCCTCTCTGCCGACTTCTCCCGCATGGGAGAGGCGGTGGCCGAGGCAACCCGCGCGGGCGCGGACTACGTTCACGTGGACGTGATGGATGGGCGTTTCGTGCCGCCCATCACCTTTGGCGCGCAGATGGTTGCGGCCCTACGCCGCTGGACGCCCCTGCCCTTGGACGTGCATCTGATGGTGGCCGAGCCAGAGCGCCAGATACCCCTCTTCGCCGAGGCTGGGGCCAACATCCTCACGGTGCACGCTGAGGCGTGCCCGCACCTGCAACGGGTCGTCCACCAGATCAAGGAGCTGGGCGTCAAGGCGGGCGTCACCCTGAACCCTGGCACGCCCATCTCCGCGGTGGAGGAGGCGCTGGCAGACGTGGACCTGGTGCTGGTGATGTCGGTGAACCCAGGATACGGCGGGCAGCGGTTTATCCCGTCATCGTTAGACAAGCTACGCCGCCTGCGGGGGATGCTGGACGCCCGCGGGCTTGCAGCGGAGCTGGAGGTGGACGGCGGCGTGAACGAAGCTACGGCGGCATCGGTGGTGGAGGCTGGGGCGCAGGTGCTGGTGGCGGGCTCCGCCATCTTCAACGACCGCGAGAGTGTGGCGCAGGCGGTGGAGCGGCTGCGGCGGGCGATGGGACGTTCAGGTTAACAGTAAGGCGTAGAGACCAGGGGATATTGTCAGGCAAGCGAAAGGAGAGGACGATGCCATTTTGCTCTCACTGCGGTGCCGACAACCCGAACGAGGCGCGTTACTGTCACAATTGCGGGCGGCCTTTGGTTAGCCCAGAAACAGCTCATTCTCCTTCCAGCGTCGCCTCCCCTCAATCCGTTAGCAGAATTGAACTTCCAGGATTGCGCACTGTTATTTCCCCTACGAGAGTTATTACCATGACGGTACTCTCATATGGACTGTATTTCTTCTACTGGTTTTTCGTTACCTGGAAGCACTACCGGGACTATTCAAAGGAAGAAGCGTATCCTGTTTGGCATACCCTAACACTTCTTGTCCCCGTGTATGGCCTGTTTCGCACCCATGCGCATGTGAGAACATACAGAGAACTAGCTGCCAGCCACGGTGTGCTTTCTACACTGGCGCCTGGGTGGGTTGTGTTGGGCGTTGCAGTTTCCGGTGCCCTGGACTGGGCATCCTTTCGGTCAAGTCTATGGGGACAAAGCCAAGGGGGCGCCGTTCTTATGGTATTGGTTGATGCCTTGAGCATGGCAATTTCGGCTGTAGTGGTTCTCCATGTGCAGGGCAACTTGAACAGGTTTTGGAGAAGTCTGCAAGAGGTGCAAGCGATGCCAGCAGCGGTAGGAGTGGGTGAAGTTGTAACGGGCATTATCGGCGCTTTGGCATGGGTCGGTACCATAATGAGCCTTGCGGGCTTAGCTTAGCCTAAATGCTCTGAGGTAAATGAAGCTGACTTGCGGGTTGGAGGCGCTCCCGTGGCCGAGGATGAGCAGGAGACGTTGGTGAGAGAGCAGGCGGCGTACTAAGGGGATTCAAGACGCTCGCTCCAAACTCCGCTATACTACGGTGCGCCTGTTCCCTAATATGCACTCATGAGGAGGGCCGATGTTCAAGAACCGCACCAAGGAGAAGCTGGCCGCCGGCAAGGTGGCCTGGGGCATCATGATGGCAGACCCGTCTCCCATGCTGCTGGAGCTGATTGGGTACTGCGGCTTTGACTGGGTGCTCCTGGACAACGAGCACGGCCAAATCACCGTGGATACCATGCCCAACTGCGTCCGTGCCTGTGAGACCACCGGCATAACGCCTATCGTGAGGCCTATCTTCAACAAGCTGGAAATCATCCGTGCCTTCATGGACCAGGGTGCGCATGGGGTGCAGGTGCCGCAAGTGGAGACGGCGGAGGAGGCGAAGGCGGCGGTTGATGGCGTCAAGTACCCGCCCCTGGGGAAACGGGGCTTCTTTTCTGCCCAGCGCAACAACCGCTATGGGAGGGGCCTCACCGCCGCGGAGTATTTGGAGCACGCGAACCGGGAGACGCTGGTGTGCCTGATGGTGGAGACGCCGGAGGGCATCAAGAACGCCGAGGCCATTGCCCGGGTGCCAGGGGTGGACGTGGTCTTCGTGGGCCAGGGAGACCTCTCGGCGCTCATGGGCCACCCAGGGCAGATGACCCACCCGGATGTGACCAGGGCCGCGGAGGGAGCAGTCAAGGCTATCCTGCGGGCTGGCAAGGTGCCCGGCTGTAGCTGCCCAGAGGACCAGGTTCCCTTCTGGCTGGAGCGGGGAGTCCGCTACTTTCACGGCAGCGCCAGCGGGCTGCTCACCCGCAGCAGCCAGGAGTGGCTGAAGCGCATGGGCGATGCAGCTACCAGGCTGGGTATCGTCTCTTAGACTGGCGGGTGAGGGGTGTGTCTTGCCCCCCGAACGTCACCCCCTCGCATTGACGCTTCTCGCCCGACAGTGCTACTCTAGAAGCGTCAAGCTTGGCCCGCGAGGTAGAAGGATGCCCATTTACGAGTATGTGTGCCCGAACTGCACAGAGAAGTTTGAGAAGCTGCGTCCCATGAGTGACGGCCGCTCGGCGCCGTGCCCAAGGTGCAGCGGCGAATCGCCGAGGGTGCTGTCGGTGTTTACGGCTATCAGCGCCAGCCCTGGCGGGGAGATGCAGACCTTCGCGGGTGGCGGCTGTGCCTGCGCGGCTGGCGGGGCGTGCGCTTGCGCCGGAGAGGCGTAGCAGAGGCGGTCCTACATAGCACGGACGGTAGGGGCGAGGGTACCTCGCCCCTACCTGTTTTTGCTGGCCCTCATCATTGAACTGGGCCTTGTTCTAAAACTCCTTCAATCTCACCCCCTGTGTCCCCCTCTCCTGCAGGAGAGGGGGATGAGCGTTACGTGAACTGGGGTGTCTTGCGCTGGGCGGCCCGTATCTGTCGTTGTCGCCACCAGCCGATGGTTGTGAGGAGGAGGGCCATCGCCAGGGCCTCGGCAATGGTGGAGGCGCCGATGAGCACGGTGGACTCCACCCAGAACTGCTGGGGGAACATGCGCAGCAGGAAGGAGGTGGCGGGGTCCAGCATCCAGAGGTTGTTGGCGAAGCTCAACTGGTGAAACAGGAGAAAGATGGGCTGGAAGGCCACCATGGCCGCAAAGCCAGCCGCACCGACGATCACCATGGCCAGGACGCTGGCCTCAAGAAGCAGCCGCCGCGTCCTGGGGATGAAGTCGCTGCCCTGGACGAAGAATCCCAGGGTGACCCACAGGAATAGGAACAGGAGGCTTCCCTCCTGAAGGCGGTACACCCAATATACCAGTTGCTTCACGTCCGCCATGTGGAGGACCTCTCGCTCGGTGAAGAGAGACACGCTCCGCCCGTCTACGGTGATGCGCACGTCTAACGGCTCTGCGGCGGAGTTGAAGTAGTCGCGAATTTGGCGCCCGGCGTCGGAGAGCTGCTCCAGCGTGAGGCCGGTGGTGCGGGGGACGCCCTGGCGGGCGAACTCCCATTCGTAGAGCTCAAGGCTGTAGAAGGCGAGGCGCACGTTGGTTGCGACCAGCAGGACCAGGAAGGCGGCGATGAAGAGGGTCCTGGGCAGGAGGCGCAGGGCTCTTAGTGTGATAGCCATATACCTGGATGGTAGCCGTGCCCAGGCGGCGTTGTCAACGCACAGACACCGGGGGCCGCTGCCCTTTGGAAGGCTCAAGGTAAGGGTTTCCTTACCCCCTGGCGTCGGTGCGGGCGGCTGCCTATAATCGGCCTTAAGGAGGGCGGCTATGAGCAATACGACGGGGAGTGCCTTCAGCCACCTGGTGGATGTCCTGGCCAGGCTCCGCAGCCCCCAGGGGTGCCCCTGGGACCGGGAGCAGACCCACCAGTCTCTGAAACGGAACCTGCTAGAGGAGTCGTACGAGGTGCTGGAGGCGATAGACCGGGAGGACCTCTCTTTCTTTCAAGGAGGCCCCAGAGGGGCCTCCGCCTACGGCGGACTGGCGGAGGAGCTGGGAGACGTGCTGCTCCAGATACTTTTCCATGCCCAGATTGCGTCGGAAGCCGGGTGGTTCTCTATTGACGACGTGGTATCAGGGATAACGGAGAAGCTGGTGCGGCGGCACCCCCACGTCTTCGGCGACGCTCAGGTGAGGGACGCGCGGGAGGTGGAGACGCAGTGGGAGGAGCTGAAGCGGCAGGAGCGCCAGGGAAAGCCGGAGGAGTCAATGCTGGGGAAGGTCCCCAAGGAGACGCCGTCCCTGGCGTACAGCCAGCTTGTCCAGGAGCGGGCCTCCCGCGCAGGGTTTGATTGGCCCAACGTGGAGGGCGTGCTGGAGAAGGTGTCCGAGGAGGTGGCGGAGATTGCCGGGGCGCCGACGCCGGAGGAGCGGGCGGGTGAGCTTGGGGACCTGCTGTTCTCCCTGGTGAACGCGTGCCGCTGGATGGGGGTGCACGCGGAGGACGCTCTGCGCCAGTCCAACGCCCGCTTCACCCGGCGGTTCACGACGATGGAGCGGCTGGCCCGGGAGCGGGGCGCGGCCTTTGCGGAGTTGCCCCTGGCGCAGAAGGACGCGCTGTGGGAGGAGGCGAAGGGTATGGGCTAACACCTGGCTCCTTCCCCTTTCGCTGCCCCTTCATCCGAACATATGGGCATACGGGCATGGGGGCAGACGGACATACGGGCAGGCGGGCAGGCGGACCTACGGGCGGACGGGCAGACGGACATACGGGCAGACGGGCATGGGGGCAGAGGGCATAGGGGAGGAGAGACTGGGGCTGCCCAGGAATTGTTTTGCGCGCCGGGGAAGGCGTTTTTCAGATAGGGCTGCAAGCTAAGGAATCGTTTCAGTTTTTGGAGGAACAAATCCTCTTGGCCTGGGTTTTAAGGTGCGATGGTCTGGGCGTTGGTCTTCTTCACCCGTGATGGTAGCAGGGGAGGGGTGGGATGGGGAAGGGGTGGATGGCAGGGGGGGAGGCGTAGGGGCGTCCGCCTCAGGCGGACGCCCCTACGGGCGGGGGACCCGTTCCGTAGAGGCAGACCTGGGTGTCTGCCCTGTCCCCGCATTGGGCGGACACGCAGGTCCGCCCCTACGGGTGTGGGTGCGGGTGTGGCCTACGTTTATGAGGGCGGGCATAGGGGCGTAAGGCCTTACGCCCCTACAAGAAACGGATTTCCCCTCTCCCACAGGGAGAGATCCTATGGTTGAGTGTCAAGAGGGGTAAGAGTTTGACTTTGGGTATGGACGCGACTAGGAACATAGGCAGTCCCATGACGGAGCAAGGACC
>JACPCL010000050.1 GCA_016179765.1 Chloroflexota bacterium | reverse complement strand
TGAGCCGTCTGGCCCTGGCTGCGGGTCCGACCCTTGATCACTTTGGCGGTATGGTGGCCTTCACCACTGACCTGGAGGCGGAGGTCGCGGCGCAGATCGCCGGGGAGCGGCCCCTGATGCAGGCGTGGCGGGCAGGGAAAGAGGTGGGCCTGGCCTATGGCGAAGGCGACTGGCCCAGCGCCGTCAAAGCCTCCCTTCAGGCTGGGGACGGCGCCCCCTTCTCCGAGGCCTACCCTGAGGCGTGGGAGCTGTTGCGCATGTTGCCGCAGTCGCCGCCGGCGCCACCGGTGGCTGCGGGTTTTGCCAGGGTGGAGGGGGGTGTGCTGGAGGAGGCGTCGGGCAGGCTAAAGCTCAACCTTTCGGGCGTTACCCAGGCGCTAGGGTCGCTGAATGTGAGCCAGGTGGCTTTTGTGGCCTACGCCGAGGAGGACCTGAGCATCAAGGAGAGCATTGGCCCGGACTTCTTCCGGGAGCATGGAGCCAGCGTGGCTGTCGCCATGCGCTCCGGCTACCCGGGCTACCTCCTGGGGTTCTTCCTGGACAGCTTCGCCAGCCAGGCGGGACTGGAGAAGGGGAATACGGTGGCCGGCGTGGAGGTGCTGACGCGGGACCTGGGAGACGCCTATCTGGTGGCCGAACCCATCGGCAGCGTGCTGTTCCTGTCCGTGGCCCCGGACCGTGCCCGCGCCGAGGCTCTGATGGGGGCTATCCTGGGGCAGCAGGGGAAGTGATGGCTCCTGGCCGCCCTTCCCATTTCCTTGAAAAAAAGAGGGGGACTCCTGTAAACAAAAGCCGCCACATGCATCTCAGCCTCACCATGCGCCACCAACCTTTTGCAGAGTTCACTGCGAGAAGCAGAGGACCGCTACAGCTAATCGGGCGACTCTCTGGGAGCATCCTGGCCGCTTTTGCCCTCTTGGTAGCCGCTTGCGCATCGCCAGCCCCGACACCCACTCCTACGCCAACGTTCACCCCAACTCCCACAGCTACCCCGTTGCGGGAGCGGCCCGTTTCCCTCCCTTCTGACGATGCCCCTCATGCTGAGGCCAATATGGAGTGGTGGTACTACAACGGCCACCTTACGGACGCCGCCAACAGCAAGTACGGCTTTCACTACGCCGTCTTTCGGGTGACCGTGCCAGGATTCCCACCGGTACACATCGGCCACGTGGCAATCTCGGACGCTCAGAGGGGCGCGTACGTTCAGGACCAACTGCTCCAACTTGGGGTACAGCCCATTCCTCGTGCAGACCATTTCGGCTTCCATGTGAACGGTTGGATTATGGGAGGCGGTGACGGCGCGGACACCCTCTTCGCGAGAGTGCCCTCGATCGTGCCTGAGTATGAGTTCAACCTCGCAGTCCAGGCTACAAGGCCCCCCGTGTTGCACGGTGGGACGGGCCTGGTGGACTTCGGTGTTGCAGGCAAGTCGTACTACTACTCCCGCACCAGGATGGACTTGAGGGGGACGGTCAGTGTTGGAGGGCAGGAGAGCGACGTCATCGGCCAGGCCTGGTTTGACCACCAGTGGGGCAACTTTCCGCCTCAGGACATCGGTTGGGACTGGTTCGCGTTGCAACTGGACGATGGGACAGACGTCATGCTCTCGCTGCTGTTCGGCCCCGGCCACGAGCCGCTGCACAACTATGGGACCGTCGTGCGAGCCGACTGGCAACAAGTAGATCTGGCAGCAGACCAGTTCCAGGTGCAGTCCACGGGCCAATGGACGAGCACGGTCACTGGCATAACGTATCCGTCCGGCTGGAAGGTCGTCATCCCTCAGCTAGGCGTGGACGTGGCCGTTGCGCCGCTCATACTCGCCTCGGAGTTTGATGCGCGCCAGACCACCCAGAACGTCTACTGGGAGGGAGACGTGGCCGTCAGCGGGAGCCACAGTGGTGTGGGCTACGTGGAGCTGACGGGGTATAGAGCGCCGCCAGTGGCAACGCCCACGCCGCTTCGTTAGTGTGCTGTGGATTCACAGGGCTTGCGGCCTCACCCTTGACCCCCTACCATGTTGGTGTCGGTAATCTACGGGAGGACTAGCTATGGAACGCCAGCTCAAAATCGTCTTGGAGAAAACCACCGAAGGGTACGTGGCCTATCCCCTTGGGCTACAGGGTGTCGTTGTAGGTCAAGACGACACGTATGAAGAAGCTTCAGCCGATGTCAAGTCTGCTATCCGGTTTCACATTGAGACGTTTGGGGACGAAGCCTTTCGCCAGGAGCCACCCATTCTGGAAGTCTTTATTGCCGAGGCAGGAGTGACTACTTGACCCAGAGGTTTCCTGCTGACGACCCAAGCAACCGTGTCATTGTCATTCGGGCACTTGAGTTGCTGGGATTTAGACTCGTCAGAGTCCGTGAGCACATCGCCATGGTGCGAGACAATCCCGATGGCACAAGAACACCTTTGATAATTCCATCCCATTCCAGGATCAAGGGGCCTACACTACGTTCCATCTGCACCCAGGCAGGCATTTCACGAGAGGAGTTCCTAACGGCATACCAGCAGACGTAACGCTGCAAGTTGCCTGAGGCGCTATTCATGCCTATCCGTCGTCCCACCAAATCCGTCTCCGTTGGCCCTATCAAGGTCGGCGGTGACGCGCCCATTACCGTCCAGTCCATGACCAAGACGGACACGCGGGACGTGGCGACCACCGTTGACCAGATCAGGGGCCTGGAGGAGGCCGGCTGCGAGATCATCCGTTGCGCCGTGCCGGACATGGAGGCCGCCAGGGCGCTGCCGGAGATCAAACGCCAGATCACGATCCCTTTGGTGGCCGACATCCACTTTCACTACCAGCTCGCGCTAGAGGCCATCAAAGGCGGCGTGGACTGCCTGCGTCTCAACCCCGGCAACATCCGCGACCCGGAGCGGGTCAAGCAGGTCGTCGCCGCCGCCAAGGAACGGGAGATCCCCATCCGCATCGGCGTCAACTTCGGCAGCCTTCCTCCAGTAGGCAGCATCGGCAAGACGCGCGCCCTGCACCGCCTGGCCGACGGCGTCAATCTGCTGCCCAAGGCGGGCCAGGCCGGCGGGGGCCAGTACACCGCCGTTGATCACATGGTAGACACCGCACTGTGGGAGATCGGCATCCTGGAGGCGCTGGACTTTGACCTTATCAAGATATCTCTGAAGGCCTTTGACGTGCCGACCACCGTAGAGGCCTACCGCCGCCTGGGGGAGCTGGTGCCCTATCCCTTCCATCTGGGCATCACCGAAGCTGGCACCGCCCGCTCCGGAAGCATCCGCAGCGCCATTGGCCTGGGCGTCCTGCTGTACGAGGGCATCGGCGATACCATCCGCGTCTCCCTGAGTGACGACCCGCGGGAGGAGGTGGTCACCGGCTTTGAGATTCTGAAATCGCTTAACCTGCGACAGAAGGGTACGGTGCTGGTGGCCTGCCCATCCTGTGGCCGCGCCGACGTGAACGTCATCAAGCTGGCCAACGCGGTGGACCAGCTCCTCAAGGGCGTGGACAAGCCCATCAAGGTGGCCGTCATGGGGTGCGAGGTGAACGGCCCCGGGGAGGCCAAGGACGCCGACGTGGGCATTGCCGCCGGCGCGGGCCGCGCCATCATCTTCCGCAAGGGCCAGAAGGTGCGTGTCGTCCAGGAATCGGAGATGCTCTCCGCCCTGATGGAAGAGGTGCAGAAGGCGTAGGATAAGGGATGTAGTCCTCTCGGGCCCCTGCTATAGTGTGCTTACCCCACAGCAGAAGGCCCGCGTGACTCAGACCTGCCCCCAGTGCGCCGCCGGCAACCCTTCGGAGAACCGCTTTTGCACACACTGCGGCCAATCGCTTACTATTCAGACCAGCGCTATTCCTTCCACCCCAGCCGATGTTTCCAATGTCAGAAAGGTCTGCGCGGGCTGTCGCACCGTCAATCAGGCTGAAGCGGCGTACTGCTACCGGTGTGGCCTGAAGCTGCCCGACCAGCTACACAGCCGTGCTGAGGCAGTAGGCAACCCGGCAGGGTTCTGGATCAGACTTGGGGCTAGCGTCATTGACGGTGTGCTGTTGTTAATAGCAAGCGTTCTTACGGCCGTTTTTCTTACAAGAATAGAGTTTGAGCAAGCCCTGGGTGGTCTGTTTGGGGGGTCCGATGGGTGGGCCACAACCGTCGTTACGGTGACTAACTTGACTCTCGGCGTGGGCTATTACACTGTTGCCACAGCCCAGTGGGGTCGTACCATCGGCAAAGCAATCCTGGGCCTGAAAGTAACCCGAGTTGATGGGTCACGCCTCTCCTATCAGCGAAGCTTTGCACGTTACTGGTCATACGTGGTCTCCGCAATACCATTGGGATTTGGGTTCGTTGCCATCGCTCTCAGCTCTCAGAAACGCGGCTGGCACGATTTCATATGTGACACCAGAGTTGTTAACCTCAGGAGCTAAGCGACCAAACAAATGGAACTGGTTGCCTATGTGACGCTTGGATTCGCGCCAGGGGTATTCTGGCTCTGGCTCATCTACCAGCGCGACAGGTACATTCCAGCGCCGCCCTTCCTCGTGGTGCGTACCTTCCTCTGGGGCGTAGCCATCTCCCTTCCCGTCGTCATCGTGGAGGGTCTGCTGGAGGCTGCGGGCGGCGTCACCCTCGGCCAAGGCGTTCCAGGCGATGGCTCGAGCTTGGCGGGCATCGCCTACACCTCTTTTGTTGTCGCTGGCTTCACCGAGGAGGCGGCGAAGTTCTTCGTGGTGCACAAGACTATTTTCCCATCGCCCTACTTTCGCCAACCTCTGGACGGCGTCATCTTCGCCGCCGCCGGGGCCCTGGGTTTCGCCTCAATAGAGAACGTCTTCTATATGGCTACCTTCGGCCCCGCAGTTATCCTGGTGCGCGGCCCCTTCTCCACCCTGGCCCACGTCTTTTTCTCCGTCGCCTGGGGCTACACCCTTGGCCTGCGTAAGCAACGCAAGGGATGGCCTAGCTTGGTCGCGCTATCGGTGCTCAGCGCAATGTTCCTGCACGGCCTTTTTGACTTCCTCCTGTTCCTGGCGGATCCTCAATACGGCGTGTGGGCCTTCGCCCTGTTCATCGCATCTGGGCTGGTGTTCCTGCTCATCATAATGGTCTCCCAAAGGCAGTCACCATACCGCCACAAGGTAGCTGCCACGCTGGTGACTTGCCCCCGGTGTGCCAGCCGCATCGGGTTCGGCGCAGGCTTCTGCACCGCATGTGGCCAATCGCTAGCCCTGGCAAAAACAGGCCTCCAGTTCCTCTGTGGCAACTGCAATGCCCTCGTGGAGAAGCGCCATCACTTCTGCACCACCTGCGGCAGCCGCTTGGAGCGGCGCAGGCCCATCGGAGTATGATAACCTCTGCCCAGTTGCCTCCATGCACTTTGAGGTCGTTCAATGCCCGCAGCCAGCATCAATGTTGATGATGACATCCTTCTGCGCCGGCCATCGCTGGCCCGCGCCGAGGACATCTATGCCCTGGTGGACGCCAACCGTGACCACCTGTGCCGTTGGCTTGCCTTTGTAGACGCCATGCGCTCCCTCCAGGACCAGCGAGCATGGCTGAAGGCGATGCTTGAGCCGGGCCACGAGCGCTGGGAGTACCCCATGATGGTGCTCCACAAAGGTGTGCTGGTAGGCATGATTGGCGTGCAGAACCTGGGCTCCCGCGCCCGGTTCTGCGAGCTCGGCTACTGGCTGGCGGCAGACGCCCAGGGCCAGGGCATCATCACGCGCTCCTGCGGCGCGCTCCTGGACTACCTCTTCGGCGTGGAGGGCATCAATCGCGTCCAGATACGCGCCGCGGTGGGCAACGCCAGGAGCCGCGCCATCCCGGAACGCCTGGGCTTTACCTTGGAGGGTATCC
This sequence comes from Chloroflexota bacterium, assembly GCA_016179765.1. Classification (GTDB taxonomy): domain Bacteria; phylum Chloroflexota; class Dehalococcoidia; order Lucifugimonadales; family JACPCL1; genus JACPCL1. The sequence continues at coordinate 20,236 of JACPCL010000050.1, read as the reverse complement.
TGCGCCAGGCAGACCTGGCCAACGGCGTCTTTCTTGACATGGCCATGTACAGCATGTTGAAGGAGGAGTGGGAGGAGAGGGCAACCTGAGTTTCGTGAAGATAGGTTTTGCGGCCTAGCCGCAAAACCTATCTTCACCTTTGCTTTCCCCCTGCTATCCCCCCAGGAGACTGCGGCCCTGGGAGATGCGGAGGATGTCCATGACACTGACGCCGACGGCCATAGCCAGGAGTAAGGCAAAGCCGACCATGTGAACCAGCACCTCAAACTTGAGGGGCACGCGTTTGCCCCGGCCCACCCACTCTATGAGCAGGAAGGGAAGACGACCTCCGTCCAGGGCGGGTAAGGGCAGGATGTTGAAGACGGCCAGGCTCAGGCTGATGACGGCGGCCAGGTTCAAGCCCAGCAGCATACGGTCCTTGGCCCCGAAGGTTGGTTCTTGGCCCACCTCGCCAAAAGCCTGGGCCATGCCAATGGGCCCGGTCACCTGAGGGGCCTTGCCCCCCGCCAGCCACTTGGTAAGCTCGTTCTTGGTGAGGAGGATGACGTCGGCCATGGCGCGCAGGCCGTTGCCCAGGGCTGTCCAGGGGGCCTGGGTACGGCTTTCCACCCGTGGGTCCAGGGTGGTTACCTTGATGCCGGTGGCCTTCTGGTCCTCGGTCGGGTTGAGCCGTGGAGTGACGCTGAGGAGCATGTCGCGTCCATCGCGCCGGACCGTCCAGGTCATCCTTTCGCCCAGCTTCAAGCTGATGCGGTAAGCCAGGTCTGCGTGGCTGTCCAGCCTTTTTCCATCCACTGCGACGATCTGGTCACCTGGTAGGATGCCTGCCGTCTCGGCAGGGGAGCCAGGGGCGACCTGCACGATGGAGACGGCGCCCACCAGCACGTCCTGGGGGACCATGAAGAGGGCGGTGAACAGGAGAAGGGCGGTGACGCCGTTCATGAGAGGCCCGGCGCCTATGACCAGGAAGCGCACCAGGATGCTCTTGCTGGCCAGGCTGCGCGGCTCCGTGGGGTCTTCCTCACCCACCATCTTGACGAAGCCGCCTAGAGGGATGGCGTTGAAAGAGTAAAGGGTCTCTCCCTTGCGAACGCCCCAGAGGCGGGGTGGGAAGCCCATGCCGAACTCTAGCACCTTGACGCCGGCGGCCTTGGCCACCAGGAAGTGGCCCGCCTCATGCACCAGGATGAGCAAGGCCAGCAGCACGATGAAGCCGGTGATGAAGAGGATGGGAGTAATCATATGTTGACCATGGCCAGCTCCTGGGCGCGGCGGCGAGCCCAGCTTTCTGCGGCCAGAATGTCCTCTACAGAGTCGCCATTGCCGGAGGTGTGCTCGTCCAGCACGCGCTGGATGAGGGTGGGAATCTCCATGAACCCCAGCCGGCCTGCCAGGAAGAGGCCGACGGCTATATCGTCGGCGGCGCACAGAGCGGCAGGGTAGGTTCCCCCAGCCTTTGCCGCCTCCAACCCCAACGTAAAGCAGGGATACCGTCCTGTGTCCAGCGGCAGGAAATCCAGGGAGCCGAGCCGGGTGATGTCCAGGCGCTCCAAGGATGGGTTGTCCACGCGCTGGGGATAGAAGAGGGCGTATTGCAGGGGAAGGCGCATGTCCGGTAGGCCGAGCTGCGCCTTCACCGAGCCGTCCCGGAACTCCACCAGGGAGTGGACGATGCTCTGGGGGTGCAGCACCACCTCAATGCCCTCCCACGGGACGTTGAACATCCAGCGGGACTCCATGACCTCCAGCGCCTTGTTCATTAGGGTGGCCGAGTCAATGGTAATCTTCTTGCCCATGCTCCAGGTGGGGTGCTTGAGGGCCTCTCCGGCGGTGACGGAGGCAAGCTCTTCCGCGGGGCGGCCACGGAAGGGGCCGCCGGAGGCGGTGAGGATGAGGCGCGCTATATCCTTTGGCGGCTCTCCCTGAAGGCATTGCCAGATGGCGCTCGGTTCGCTGTCCACTGGGAGGAGGGTCGCACCTTTGCCCACCATCCTGGCGATGACCGGCCCGGCCATCACCATGGCCTCCTTGCTGGCGAGAGCCACGGTCTTGCCCGCCTGGAGCGCCTGGAGGGTTGGCAAGAGGCAGGAGGGGCCTGCGATGGCCATCACCACCACCTCCACACTGGGGTGGCATACCATCGCTTCCAACGTGGTGGGTGCGCTGTGGCCCAGGAGGTGGGACGGGGCCTTGGGGTCTATACCTTGGTAGGAAACCAGTTCAGGGCGAAACTGATCCGCCTGCTGCTTGAGGAGGGAAAGATTGGTCCAACCGGCAAGGCCGACGAGGCGGAAGTGTTGGGGGAATGCACGGAGGATGTCCAGGGTCTGGCGACCGATGGATCCCGTAGAGCCTAAGATAGCGATACCTTTCACACTATACCCCAAGAGGAAAAATGATACACCACCACCAGGTTGTATACAACGGAGTCCAATCTATCCAGTATACCCCCATGGCCGGGGATAAGGCCCCCGGCATCTTTGGCCTGGTGCGCCCGCTTGATGGCGGACTCCATAAGGTCCCCCGCCTGGCCCACAATGCCCAGGATACCGCCGAGGAGCATCGCCTCCCACAGAGCAAGGGGTAAGCCGAATAGCAGCGTCAGTCCCGTCGTCGCCGCTATTCCTCCTGCCAGCCCTCCGATAGCGCCTTCCCAGGTCTTTCCTGGGCTAATCCTGGAAGCAAGCCTGTGCCTTCCTATCGTGCGGCCCACGAAGAAGGCTGCGGTGTCTACCGCGAAGGTGGACAGCAGCGCCAGCAAAAGCAGTTCTGACCCCATGTCCAGGCGGCGCAAGAGCACATCTGGAAGCGGAAGGGGGAAGTGGCGGCCGTAGAGTTGCATCTGCGCTCCGCTGGTCCACCCGCGCAGCAGCACCCCGTGGGCCAGAGTTGCCCCCAGATAGAGGGGGCCTGCAACCATCATGAGCCAGGGCCGCAGGGCCTGGGGTATCCAGCGGTGCGCCAATAGAATGGCAATGGGAGAGAGTGCGGCCAGCGCCGCCAGCAGGTTTGCCTGCGCGTACCAGCCCCCTGCGATCAGCGCTAGGCCAAGGACGAACCCCGGCAGGCGCAGGCGCCACAGGTGCTGAACGCCTGCCAGCCGGTACAGCTCCCACAGCCCCAGGAGCGTGGCAGCGGCGGCCAGGGCCAGGGTGAATGCTGGGCCTGCCAGGATCAGAACAAGGAGAAGGGGAAGGCCGATGGCGGCGCTGGCCAGCCGCAGCCGCAGGGAGTCTTTCCCGCGAGGCGTTTGGCCTTTGGCGTCCACCTGTTTGGGTTCCTTGCCGGCAGACGTTCTCATAACCCGATGCCCCCCACCCCGTCCTTACCGGTCGTCATCCAGCCGGTGGTCATCCTTGGGAGTCCAGGCCCCCGAAACGCCGCTTGCGCTGGCCGTAGGCTTCCAGGACACGCTCCAACTCCGGCTCGTCAAAGTCCGGCCAGAAGAGGGGGCTGCAGTAGTACTCGCTATAGACCGACTGCCAGGGCAGGAAGTTGCTGAGGCGTTGCTCGCCGCCAGTCCGGATGATCAGGTCGGGGTCTGGCAGGTCGCGGGTGTAGAGGTAGCTTTGGAACAGCCCTTCAGTGATCTGCTCTGGGAGCACGCCATCCTGGACGATTCGGCGGGCTGCCTGGACGATTTCATCCCGTCCCCCGTAGTCAAAGGCCACGCTTAGGCAGAGGCCTGTGTTGCCCTGCGTGAGGTTCAACGCCCGTTGGATAGCCTCCTGGAGCTGGGGGGTAAGGCGGTCCGTGCGGCCCAGGTAGCGCAGCCGCACGTTCTTGCGATGAAGGGTTGGCGTTTCCCGTTCCACCACATCCTGGAGGATGGCCATGAGGCCCAGGACCTCTTCTCTGGGCCGGCTCCAGTTCTCGGTGGAGAAGGCGAAGAGGGTCACGTACCGGATACCGTACCTCTCCATGGACTCCAAGAGGTTGTTGACGTTGTCGGTGCCGGCGCGGTGGCCTTCCAGGCGGGGGAGGCCGCGCTGCTGGGCCCAGCGCCCGTTGCCGTCCATGATGATGGCGACGTGGCTGGGGAGCCCGTGTCCGTTGAGGTTATGCGCGTCGCTGCTGAACGTGCTGGCCTTGGCCCTTTGCTGGGGCTTGGAGGTGTTGGTCGCCACTTAGACCTCCATGACCTCGGCCTCTTTGGTCGCGGCCAGGCTATCTATCTGGCCAATGTAGCTATCGGTGATGCGCTGGAGCTGCTCCTGGCTGCGGCGGTTGTCGTCCTGGGAGATCTCCTTGTTCTTTTCCATGGCGCGTAGCCTCTCAATGAGGTCGCGACGGAAGTTGCGCACCTCTACCTTGAACTCCTCGGCCTGGCGCTTGGCTATCTTGACGTACTCCCGGCGGCGCTCCTCGGTAGGTTGTGGGATAGGGATGCGGACCACGGCGCCGTCGCTGGAGGGGTTGAGACCCAGGTTGGCTTTCAAGATGCCCTTCTCAATGGAGGGCAGGGCGCTGCGGTCCCAGGGCTGCACCACCAGCAGGCGGGCCTCCGGCGCGGTGATGGTTGCCATCTGGTTGAGGGGGGTGGTAACGCCGTAGTAGTCAACGCCAACGTTTTCTACCAGCGATGGGGTGGCCCGGCCTGTGCGGATGGTGCTCATCTCCCGTTTCAGGGCTTCGAGGGCCTTTTTCATGCGGCTTTCGGCTTCGGTAAGGAGCGGAGCGGTGACCATAGGTACTCCCTCGGAAGCGGATTAACGGAGGGGTGGATGGACTCGTTCATCTACTCCTGTAGGGATTATGTTAGCACAAGAAGCCACCAGGAAGAAATCTGAGGACTATGGAGGTTGATGGCAATAGTGCCATCTAACGGGCGCGGGTCTGGGTAGGAGCGCCGTAGCCTTTGGCCTCGGCGGTGGCTTTGTCCACGGTGATAAGGGTGCCCAGGGGTTCGCCGGCAAGGATGCTGGCCAGGTTGCCAGGCTTGAACAGGTCAAAGACGATGATGGGCAGGGTGTTGTCCATGCACAGAGAAAGGGCGGTGGCGTCCATGACCTCCAGGTGCAGGTTGAGCGCCTCAATGTAGCGTAGATGGGTGAACTTCTTGGCGGCGTGGTTTTTGTTGGGGTCGGAGTCGTAGACGCCATCAACCCGGTTCTTGGCCATGAGGACGACCTCCGCGTTAATCTCCAGGGCACGCAGGGCGGCGGCGGTGTCGGTGGTCATGTAGGGATTGCCGACGCCGGCGGCGAAGAGGACGATGCGCCCCTCTTCCAGATGGTGGATGGCTCGCCGGCGAATGTACGGCTCGGCGACGGCCTGGACGTCCAGGGCGGACATGGCGCGGGTGACCAGTCCCTCCCGCTCCAGGGCGTCCTGAAGGGCGAGGGCGTTCATGAGGATGGCCAACATGCCGGCGTAGTCAGCGGTGGCGCGGTCCATGCCCCTGGCCTCCCACTCCTCACCGCGCCAGAAGTTGCCGCCGCCCAGGACCAGGGCGAGCTGCGCCCCCATCTGGCCTACGCCTCTTATCTCTTTGGCCAGGTAACGCAGGACATCTGGGTCAACACCAAAAGCGGAGTTCCCTTTCAGGGACTCTCCGCTTATCTTGAGAATAACACGCTTGTAGATGGACTGGGGGATGAGTTGCTCCTTATTCCCCCAGCTCAAAGCGGGAGAAGCGCTTGACCCGGATGTTTTCGCCAATCTTGGCGGTGAGCTCTGTGACCAGGTCGTGGATGTTTTTGCCGGGGTCGCGGATGAAGGGCTGCTGGAGGAGGCAGACCTGTTCCGGGTTCTCCTCGGACTCCGCGGGAACCTGGGAGCGGTCCAGATACTTGGGGTTCATGGCTGCCACCTGCATGGCCAGGTTGTGGGCCAGGGTCTTGAACTCTGGCGTCCGGGAGACGAAGTCCGTCTCGCAGTTGAGCTCCACCATGGCGCCGATGCGTCCGCCACTGTGAATGTAGGACTCTACCAGGCCCTGGTTTGTGGTCCTGGAGGCTTTTTTTTCTGCGATGGCGATGCCCTTTTCCCGCAGAAGGTCTTCGGCTTTTTCCAAGTTGCCGTTGGCCTGCTCCAGGGCTCTCTTACAGTCCATGATGCCGCCCCCCGAGCGCTCTCTGAGCGTTCGGATCAGCTCGGTGGTAATCTGCAAAGGGGAGGTCCTCCTAGCTGGGCGGGATAGGCGCGGTGTCGTCGTCGGATGTTTTTTCTGCGACGGCTGCTGCTGCTGAAGTGATGCCCATCCGCCGCTGAGCGCCCTCCAGATAGGCGTCGGCCAGCTTGTGCACCACCAGCCGAATAGAGCGGATCGCATCGTCGTTGCCGGGGATGGGGTAGTCCACGGCCTTCGGGTCGCAGTCGGTATCCACCAGGGCCACGACGGGTACGCCCATGCGGCGGGCCTCGGCGATGGCGATTCTCTCCTTGCCAATGTCAATGACACAGATGGCCCCGGGCAGCTTGGTCATGGCTTTGATACCGCCCAGGTAACGGTTCAGGCGGGTGATCTCTTCGTCTACCTTCTGGGCCTCACGCTTGGTCATAAAGCTTAGCTGCCCCTTGACCTTGCGCTCCTCTAGGGTGACGAGGTGGTCAATGCGTTTTTGGATGGTGGCGAAGTTGGTGAAAGTGCCCCCAAGCCAGCGGATGTCAATGTAAAAGGCGTTTGCTCGCTTGGCTTCCTGGCTAATAGTCTCCTGAGCCTGGCGCTTGGTGCCGACAAAGAGCACCGTCTCGCCCGCGACGGCCAGGTCCTTAACGAAGTCGCACGCCCTCTCTAGAAGGCCCAGGGTCTGCTGCAGGTCAATGATATGGATGCCGTTGCGGGTGGCGAAGATGTATCGCTTCATGCTCGGGTTCCATCGCCGCGTCTGGTGGCCAAAGTGGACGCCGGACTCTAGCAACGTCTTCATGGTTAGGCGTCCCGAGATGTCCTGAGGGACGGAGCCTCCAGGGGCTGAGGCAATGGCGGTTGGCGCTTGAGGGGAAGCCACGGCGCTTTCTGCGGCTCCCACGGACTGTTGCAGCATGAGACCTACCCTTCTCTTGATTGACGGTCACTATTGAGTGCGGTGTCCCAGAAGCTCGCCAGGCGAATTCAAACGGTGGTGTCATTGCGAGGCCCGATGAAGGCGGACCATGGCAATCTGGGGTGACGACGCCTCTCTCCCCATCAGATTGCTTCGTCGCCCCGATGGAATCGGGGATCCTCGCAACGACGGGAGTGGCCTTTATCGGAGTTGGGACACGAGCGTTCCAGCGAGTATAGCATACCCCCTTGGAAGGGAGCAATGTCACGGCTCTGGGGGGCCCAGGTATGCCCATATGCCTTATAATACGCGCACACCACCAATGCAGAGGCAAGCAAGAAGGCCCGCATGGTATCGCCGGATGCCCTCAGAGCCGCCATGGGCAAGTTTGCCACCGGGGTGGCGATAGTCACCACCCTCTCGCCCGATGGCGCGCCTCACGGCATGACCGCCAACGCCCTCACCTCCGTCAGCCTGGAGCCGCCCCTGGTGCTGGTATGTATTAGCCACTTGCGCAACACCTATGGCTACGTGCAGGCCCGAAGACGCTTTGGCGTGAACTTCCTCGCCCAGGGCCAGGCTGACATCGCCCGCTACTTCGCCCGGGACCCTGCGGAGCGGCTGGGAGACGTGCACGTGCCGTGGCAGATGGGGGGCGATGGCTCACCGAGGATTGCCGGGGCTATTGCCTTCATGGAGTGCCTGGTGGCGGCCCTGCACCACCATGGCGACCATGCCATTGTGGTGGCCCAGGTGCAGGAGGCGGTGGTGGAAGGGGGAAAGCCGCTGCTCTACTACGAGCGTCAGCTTTGGGGGATGGACAGCGGCGTACCCGCCGAAGGGGTCTGATCCCGACTTCGTCGGGACTGGGCCTGCCGGATGCGCCAGGTCACGTAGAGCGCCCCGCCAATGATCATGAGGGCGGTCACCAGGAAGGCGTAGCCGCCCACGGCGGAGCTCTCTTCAAAGTGGACTACAGAGGACGGGCCGGGCATCTCCGCATCCCCCAGGCTGCTAGATACCTCCACGACGCTATCCCAGACGCCCTGCCCCTCAAAGTGTACGTTAGCCCTGTAGAGGTGCGGCTGCTGAGGTGTGCTGAGGGCAAAGGCCCATCCCTCCTGGCCGGTGGCCTGATTTCGCGTACGGATGCGCACCTGGGCCTCCGCCACCGGCTCGCCGGTCACGCCGTCCAGGAGCCACACGAAGAAGCGGACGTCGGCTACCAGCGGCTCCAGGGTCACGGTCGTCACCGCTACTTGGTAAGGGCCGGCTGTTTCCAGGGGCGGCGTCTCCCCTGGCTCCTGGGCGGAGGCAAGGGAGAGGGTGAAGGCTAGCAGAAGCGCGCCGGCCAGGGCCGAGAGAAACGGTGGGAGAGGTTGTTTCAGCATAGGCCTAGGGGTGTCCACGCGTGTTTTGGAGCCTTCTACTTCCACTTGGCAAGCAAGCCGTCCAGGGCTTTCATATCCGCGGAGGTTAGATGCCAGTCGCCGGCCTTGGCGTTCTCCGTCACCTGCTCCGGCTTGGTGGCGCCGGCGATGACGCTGCTGACCACCGGGTTGGCCAGGAGCCACGCGAAAGCCAGGTCCACCATGGAGTGACCCCGCTCAGCGGCAAAGTTCTCCAGACCCTCCAGGACATCAAAGTTGGCGTTGGTCAACAGGCTGGAAGCCTGTCGGGAGTTGCCTGCCAGCCGCGTGCCCTCCGGGGCTGCCTGGCCGCGCTTGTACTTGCCCGTCAGGAAGCCGCTGGCCAGGGGGAAGAAGGGCAGGATGCCCAGGCCGTAAGCTCCACAACAGGGCGCCACCTCTTTTTCCACCTCTCGCCGCAACATGCTGTACTCCGGCTGGTCACTGACGAAGGGCTCCAGGTGCAGCGCCTTTGCGGTCTCCATGGCCTGGGCTATCTGCCAGCCTGCAAAGTTGGAGCAGCCAATATACCGCACCTTTCCCTGGCGCACCAGGTCGTCCAGAGTGCGAAGAGTCTCCTCTATGGGCGTACACTGGTCGGGGAAGTGCACCTGATACAGGTCAAGGTAGTCGGTGTCCAGGCGTTTGAGGCTCTTGTCCACCTCCTCCAGAATATGCTTACGGGATGTGCCCCGCTGGTTTGGCCCCTGGCCCATGGGCGAGGCTACCTTGGTGGCCAGGAGCACTTTGTCCCGCATCCCCTTGACAGCCTTGCCGATGTACTCTTCCGACTTCGTACTCCCGTAGCTGTTGGAGGTGTCTATCATGTTGAGGCCCACCTCCACCACCTGCTTGACCACCCGCTCCGTCTGGGCGTAGTCCATGCGTCCCCCGAAGTTGTTGGTCCCCAGGCCTACCACCGAGACCTCCAGACCCGAATTACCAAGGCGGCGATACTCCATGCCTCTCTCCCTCTTTGTGAAATAGTCTTCCCACTGTACCAGCATCCTATAGGCATCGCAATGAGGTAGTGGGGTGTGTCTCACACTTCGTTACCGTTGTTCTGAGCAGGTGGAGTCCCGATAGCATCAGGACACATTGGAGGAACCTACCCCTCCTCTGCTCCCTTCCTCCTTGGAGAAGGAGGATGAGGCTACTTGTCAGGATGTTGCGGCACAGCCGCAACATCCTGACAACAAGAAATCCCCCTCTTCCTTTGGGAGAGGGGGACGCAAGGGGGAGAGGTTACAACAGGCCGGTACTAACAGAACTCGAGAAGCGCAACAGTAGTCGGATCCAGGGTAGGCGGGATTACTGCTCCACGGCTGCCGGGGCGGTAACTCCTGTCGCCTCGTCGGCGCGTTTGGGCACTTCTGGGGCGCGCATGGTCCAGTAGAGGATGGCGGCAACCACGTAGGTGACGGCGATGGCGAGGAAGGCGATACGGTAGCTTTTCGTAGAGTCGTAGACGAAGCCGGCCACGATGGGGCCAATAAAAGACATGGCGCTCTGAAGCATGGTCACGATGCCCCGCAGCGTGGCGAAGTTCCGCCTCCCAAAGAACTCTCCTACGAGGGCCCAGGTTATGGTGTTGCAGGACTCCGCACCGGCAAACAGGATGGCGAACACGATACCCGTCAGGAGACCTGCGGGGCCAAAGGTGATGTACCCGGCTGCGGCGATGCCCAGGACCATGGCCATCGCCGACACCTTGGAGCGGGACCACCTGTCCGCCAGGAGTCCTCCGACGATCACGGCTGGCAAGCGCACTAAGGCCGCCACAGACACCAGAATAGCCGCTGTACCCTCGCCAACGCCCCGGGATACCAGCATAGGCACGAAATGCACCGTCAGGGCCGACTGGGCCATGAGCCGCAGGCCAATGGCCAAGGCCAGGGTCCAGAAGACAGGGGTGTGCACCGCCTCCTTCACGGTGAAGTCGCCGTCAAAGGTGGTGGGGCGGGCACCATCGGTGCGTCCCGAAGGTTGCGCCATTCCTCCACGTCCTGGGTCTCCCGGAGCGCCGCCTCCGCGCCGCTCCTCAGAGGCTGCTTCGTCTCCCACGGGCACACGGACCAGGAAGGCCAGGGGAAGGCCAATAAGCAGCAGCATTGCCCCTGAGAGGATGGCCGCCGTCCGCCAGCTATAGTCCAACACGATCCACGCGATGATGGGGGTAACCAGGAAACCACCGATGGCCGAGCCGGTGGTGGCCAGGGACATGGCTGTGCCCAGCCTGCGGCGAAACCAGAAGTTAATGGTGGCCATCAGGCCGTGAAAGGGCAGGGAGAAGCCAACAGCCAACACCCCCAGGAATACCAGCAGGAAGGTCAGGAAGGACTGGGTTAACCCCAGGAGGATAAAACCTACGCCCCCTACGATAACCCCGGCAAAGACGATATAGCGGGGCCCAATGCGATCCACCAGATAGCCGGCGATCGGCCCCTCGGCGCCGCCCTCCAAGGAACGGACGGCGAAGGCAAAGGACATCTTGGTACGGGAGACCTCAAAGGTGCGGATAAGGGGCAAAAAGTAAACAGAAAGGCCCGTGTGATAAAAGCCCCCAAACATGGCGTGGAAGAGACCGGAGATAATGACAATTCGCCAGCCCTTGTAGAGGCCCTTGCGCCCCTTCGCTTCGCCTTGGGATTGCTCCTGCTCCATGCTCGCCTTCACGCTCCTTGCCAGCCTGGGATCGCACAGTTTACTTCCGCAGCATAGCGTACTCCCGCTCCCCTGCCAAGAGACGGGCTTCTTTGCCCTTGTCGCTCAAGTCTGACAAGAGTATCATGGTTTACCTATCATGACAAAGAACGCAGGCAATTGATACGTTTACCTTTTCGGATCCCAAGGCCGCCGGTGTGGCCACTCTCTCCTCTAAAGTAAGCGCCCTCTGGCCACGGTTCGCAGAAGCCCTCTTTGTTAAGGACTTCCGCCGCTTCATGCTGGCCATGTTCTTTTTCACGGGGGCGCTCCACATCGGCGGCACGGCCCAGGGGTGGCTGGTCTTTGACCTCACCGGTTCCAGCTTCGCCCTGGGTGTCATACAGTCCCTCTTCAGCACCATGATCTTCCTCTTTTCACCACTGGGGGGCGTCCTGGCCGACCGGGTAGATAGGAAAGTGGTGGTGCTGCTTACCTGGGCAGGCGCGGGCCTCATTGTGGGGGTCCTGGCCCTGCTTATCCTGACCGACAGGATCCAGATGTGGCACCTGCTGGCGGCCTCCGTTGCCCAGGGCCTGGTCTTTTCCTTCAACATTACCTCTCGGTTCGCACTCGTCTCCCAGATGGTGCGGGACGGCGTCCTGAAGAATGCCATGGTTCTGGTGGCCCTTACTTTCAACCTGAACGGCCTGCTCTTTCCCTTGATAGGCGGCCTGCTCATTGACCTGACAGGAGTAGGCGGCGCCTACCTGGCCATCACCGCGCTTTATGGGATGGCGGTTCTCCTGGTGACCCGCGTGCCTCAACAGGGGGTGTTCCCGCGCGAGGACCGTACCAGCTTGCTGAAGGAGTTTGTGGTCGGAGTGCGCTACCTCAAGGGTCAGCCCGCCCTTTTGGGCCTCATGGGCATGGCCCTGGCGGCAGTGGCCCTGGGCCAGCCCTACGCGGTGCTGTTGCCGGAGCTTGCCGCCCGCACCCTGAAGGTGCCTGCCTCCGGCCTGGGGCTGCTCTATGCCATGGTGGGCCTGGGAGGAATGTTTGGCAACCTGGTGCTGGCCGGCCTGAGCAGCGGCGTGCGCCTGGGACGGCTGGTGGTGTCCATGAGCGTGGCCGCGGGCCTTGGACTGGCATGTCTGGCCGTAACCAACAGCCTGCTGGTGGGCGTCATCGTCCTCTTTAGCCTTGGCTTCCTGGGCCTGCCCGCCTTCACCATCCTTGAATCGCTGCTGCAACGGCACACTCCTCCAGAGATGCGGGGCCGCATCATGAGCCTGTACATGATGGTGTGGGGCCTCTTTCCTGTCGGCGTCCTCCTCTCCTCTGCCCTGGCCGACGCCGTTGGCCTCTGGCTGCCCCTGCTCATAGACGGCCTTGGCCTGGCCGCCGTCTCCCTTGCGGTCATGCGCCTCTTCCCCGGCCTCCTGCACCTGACCTCACGGGAAGACCCCGTATTGACACGCCCTCCCCTCACCTGACTGCCACCTACTCTTTCCAACCGGGCTGCTTTGCCCTAGACTGGCTGCTATGGGGTTTCCTGAAACTTCCCTCTGAGAAATCAGCCTGCTAGGAGAAGCCGCTATGCAGCAACATCCAGTGCCAGGTAGCCTGGAGCCGCACCTCAACTTCCCGCGCATCCGGCCCCTGGACGTGAGGTGGGTGGAAGATAGGAAGGAGCGCTTCCTCCACCTGCGCGACCCCCTGGGCCTGACCCCCGGAGAGGTGTTTGTCCCTGACTACCTAGCCCCCTTCCTGGCCCTGTGCGATGGCGAGCATAACCTGGCCACCATTCGCGCCGCCCTCGCGGTGTGGCGCGGCATGTCTCTGACCCCCCAGGAAGTAGAGCGCATGGTGCGGGAGCTGGACGAGGCTGTGGTGCTGGTGGGCCCCCGGGCCGAGGCGGCCCAGCGTGAAGCCCTTATGGCCTACCGCATCTCACCCTTCCGCCAACCGGCTCTGGCGAACTCTGGCTATCCCGGCGACCCAACACTACTGGACAAGGCGCTGGAAGACTTCTGCACCAGGTTCCCCATCCAGCAGGATGGTGCGGGCGAAGCCTCCACGCCGTTGGTGGGGATCCTCAGCCCGCACATTGACTACACCCGCGGCCACAAGGTGTACGCTGAATGCTGGCAGGCCATCGCTCCCGCCCTGGCCGACTGCGAGCAGGTGATCGTCTTCGGCACGGACCACGCCGGCGGCCCCGGTAAAGTGACCCTGACGAAACAACAATACGCCACCCCCTGGGGCGTCTTCCCCGCCGATGAACAGCTTACCGACACCCTCATCCACATCCTTGGCGAGGGGGCCCTGGAGGAGGAGCTCCACCACGCCAAGGAGCACTCCATTGAGCTGGCCGTGGTGTGGCTCCACCACATGCTGCGCAAGGTCAAGGGGAAGGGGAGTTTCCGCAGCCTTCCCACCCTCGTGCCCATCCTGTGCGGCAACATGTTCCCCTACGTCCGGGGAGAGGAAGACCCGGAGCAGGACAGGGGCTTTGAGGGGCTGGTCCAGAGGCTGCGACGCGCCATGGAGGGCAAACGTACCCTGGTGGTGGCGGCAGGCGACCTGGCCCACGTTGGCCCAGCCTTCGGCGATTCGGTGGCATGGGACCTGACGGCCAGAGCGCGGCTGAGGAACGCGGACGAGGCTTCCCTGGATGCGGTCTGCCTTGGGGATGCCCAGGGCTTCTTTCAGGGGCTCAAGGCTGAAGGGGACAGCCGCCGGGTGTGCGGCCTCACCCCCATCTACCTGGCCCTGCGTCTCCTGGGGGGCCAGGTCTCCGGCTATCGCACCGGCTATGAGCAATGCCCCGCCGACGCCAAGGGCGACTCCCTGGTGTCTATTGCAGGGGTGGTGTGGCGACAAAAGGTATAGGGGGAAGGAAAACCTAATCTCCCCCTGAAAACACTCCACTTACCAGAAACGTCCAGTAATTGACATGCCGACTAGAGAAGTTACCGGCCGGTAGTTAAGGAATCTTAACTGTTTCTTAATGGAAAGCCATTGACAGGAGTAGCTGGGGGGGGGGTAATATTGAAAACAGTTACCTACTTACGAAAAGAAGAAAGGGAAAGTCCCGATGCAACAGACGCGAAAGATGACCGTAGCTGGGATAGCTCTCTTAGCTATCCTCTTGGGAACAGGACTGCTTGGCGGGGTTTCCCTGATGGCGGCCAGTGTTGGCAGCAACTCCGGAAGCCCTGCAGCAGGGGAGGGGCAGATAACCGACGAATACATCTGGCCTCCCGAGCAGCAACGCCAGCGGGAGGAAGCAATAAGGAAGCGCGACCGGTCCCTTCTTCCTGTGTGCACCGACGCGTATGTGGCATGGAGAAACGCTGCTAAGGCTGCTGGTAAGCTGGACGCCCAGCGACCGAGGCTTGATTTCTGGGCAAAGCCTGGCTGCAAGGGGAGACCGAACGGAGGATCTTGGGGTCCCAAGGGGAGCCCAGGGCCAGCACCCTCGGCCACCTACACGGGAAACAACAAATGGTACATTGGCAATTACACTGTCAACGAGTCCACTTACGATAGGGGTATCTATGCTGAGATGGAAATTGTTGATCCCGGCGTAGATCACTCCACATCCGACGATTTCTTTGCTGCGCGTGTTTATGTCAGCGGCACCAACGGCTACGACCTGGAAGGCGGCTGGTTTGAAGCAGCGTTCTCATCCGACACCGACCAGCACATCTATGGTCAGGACTCCCATAGCTGCAGCGGTAATCCGCCAGTATGTTATTGGGAGTGGTTTGATCAGACCTGCGACAACACCCGTATTGCTGCCCAAGTCGCAATAGACCCTGACAACTCCACGCAATGGACGAGCTCCTGCTGGGATGGAGATAGTTGGAACACCATGCAGAGCCTCGTAACCTTGGGAGACGACGACGCGGCCTTCCTAGAAGTTACGGGGGAGCTTCTTCGTACTGTCTCAGGGGAAACCAACCTGACAACTGATGGGGTCTACTTCAGAGAGATAGCGGTAGCCGATACGTCGGGCTACTGGGATTGGGGGGCTTCGGTAAGTGCAGATTTTTGGGGTACCGATAGCTCCTATACTAGAGAAGACGTCTCATACTACGATGAGTTCAACATGAAAAACTGAGCGTTAAGTTTCTGCGCGAGAAAGAAGAAGAGACGCTGTTATTCAGAGCGTCTCCTCTTCTTCTTGCTCTCTCCTCCTCTTCTTCAAGTCTTGCTTTCAACCCTGTTCCTCTCTTTCCACCACCCGCTCGCGATAGTAGATCCCCCAGCGCTGCATCAGCTCTTTGACCTGTGGGTTTTGCAGGCGGGCCAGCTCCTTGAAGAATCCCGCCAGGGCGTGGGCATGGAGGTTGTCTTCCGAGCACACCCAGCTCCCCTGGCTGGGCGCCACGTAGAGGAGGCCGTTCTGATGGGGGCACTGCATCTCCAGGCGCTTCCCTCCGTGGTCATGCTTGATGGTTATGCCATAGGCCATGGTGTGTGCCCTCCCCAGGTGCTTTTCTCCCTAGGCAAGTGTCCTTTACCCAGACAAGAATCTATGATGCTGGCATCCAGCGCCAGGAAGGACGAAAGGGGTCAATCTTCAGTTCCTTCCCCCTTGATGGGGGAAGGCTAGGGTGGGGGTGAACGAGGGCCTACCCCCCACCTCAATCCTCCCCTGCAAGGGGGGAGGAAGTCATTTTCGTAGGAATGACAAGTTGCGGACCCCATTTTCGTAGGAATGATGTCATATGGCGGCCCGCCAAAGGCGGGCCGCCATATGACATAGCAATCCCCCCTCCCCCTGGCAGAGGTTACGTCTTCTCAGGCAGCTCACCGTCCCGAATACTTTGGTGGCTGGCGCTCCAGGAAAGCCTTCTGCCCCTCGGCCCGGTCCTCGCTGTTGCGGGTGAAGGTCTGGGCAATGCCCTGGTAGTCAAAGGTGGTGTCCAGGTCCTTAAACCACCCCTTGTAGATAGCAGCCTTGGAGAGGCCGATGGAGCGCGTCGGGCCGCTGGCCAGCCGGTTGGCGTACTCCATGGTCGCCTCTTCCAGCTTGTCATCGGGCACCACCCTGTTCACCAGCCCCAGGCGCTCGGCGCGGTAGGCATCAATGGAGTCGCCGGTGAAGGCCATCTCCAGGGCCAGCCCCAGGCCCAGGTGATAGTGGAGCTGGTTGACCCCCGTGGCCATGGCCCACTTGATGAAGGGGATGGCGAAGTTAGCGGTCTCCGAGGCTATGCGGATGTCGGTCCCCATGGCCAGATTGAAGCCGCCGCCGTGGGCGTGGCCCCGGATGCTGCCGATGACAGGCTTGGGCATGCGCTGCATGGCGTGCACCACCAGGGTCCACCGGTTGGGGCCATAGACGTAGTTCTTCACCTCGTCTGGTCCACTTCGGCGCGGGAACTCCGGCGTCTCCATGCCGCGCAGGTCGTCGCCGGCGCAGAAGGAGCGCCCCGCGCCCGTGAACACCACGCAGCGGATGTCGGCGTCCAGCTCGCACCGTTCCAGGGCGTCCAGCACCTCGTGCCCAAGCTGGATGTTGATGGCGTTCAACCGCTCCGGCCGGTTCAGCGTGACCTTGCCCACCTTGTCTAGCTTCTCAAAAAGGATGGTGCCGTACTCTGCCATGGTGTCCCCTTCTCACAGATGTGCTGTACTTTTGGCGTTTAGCTATCCAAGCCCATCTGACACCATCTAGAGGTGAGGGCTGTATATCTTTCCCTTCTTCCAGAACAGCCAGGATGACTTGTATTACTCCGTCAAGATTCTCTATAACCTCGTTGTTCCAGAACCTCAGCACACGAAACCCTTGTGCCTCCAGCCACGTTGTCCTTTCTCTGTCAGCGTTGCTCTCTTTTCCATGCTGACCGCCATCCACTTCAACAACAAGCCGTTGCTCCCAGCAGAGAAAGTCAACGATGTACTGGCCGAGTTGTTGCTGCCTGCGGAACTTAAAGCCACCCAGTAGATGATCCTTCAGATGGCGCCAAAGCAACCGTTCAGGTTCCGTAGGATGCTTCCGCATTATCCGCGCGAGGGCGCTAAAGTTGGGGGCAGTGTTGCGCAACTTATGGAGGCCCGATTCATCTTTGGCTTTACGCGGTTGAAGGCTCACGCCATGACCCTCACCCTAGCCCTCTCCCAAGGGAGAGGGAATCCTTTTCTCGTTTGGTGAGTATTCCCACATCGCACGTAGGCTTACTTCCACTCAATCCAAGCAGAGCCATTTTTGTAGAAGCCTCTGGACTGCCCGCAATGAGGACATGGTCGCTCACCACGCGGAAAACCACGATGTGGCAGGAAGGCGCTCACTACGTACACTTTATGGCATCTGGGGCAAGTAAAGGCAACGTTATTGCCATCCCAGTCTTCGGATAACCCCAGGTTAGCGCGGTCAAGATCCTGTCTAGGCATAGGCCTTCCTTTGCTGCACTGCGACCCAGTGAGCTTTCGTTTTCCTAGCCAAGTTGCTATGCGTGGCGCAGGCTTAGAATCCCCGCCGATCCGCCCTCGCCTCCTCTCCCAAGGGAGAGGAGGCGAGGGTGTACTCTTGCCTCTAGCTCATGGCGCTACGCCACCCGCTACCGCCTTTGCCTTCACGCTCGCCAGCTTCTTCTCCAGGTTAGCTAACAGGAGATCAAAGGAGTCGGCAAAGGCCTTCACTCCCTCGGCCAGGAGCCTGTCGGTCACCTGCTTCATGCCGACGCCCGCCGCCTCCAGGGCCGCCCGCCTGGCGCGAGCCTCCTCCGCCCTCTCCTCCAGGGTGGGTGCGACGCGCCCGTGGTCCAGCAGGGCGTTCAAGGTGGCAGGCGGCATGGTGTTGACGGTATCCGCGCCAACGAGGGGCTCCACGTACAGCAGGTCGCTATAGGCGAGGTTCTTGGTGCTGGTGCTGGCCCACAAGGGCCGCTGCACCCTGGCGCCCATGCGCCGCAGCTCCTGGAACCGCCGGCCTCCATAGGTGTCCTTGAACTCCTGGTACGCCAGCTTGGCGTTGTCCACCGCCGCTGTGCCCAGCAGGTCCCTTACGCCTTGCTTGCCTCCGCGAATGCCTTCCTGGAGCAAGGCATCCACCGCCGTATCCACCCGGCTCACGAAGAAGGAGGCCACGGAAGCGACCCGGTTGATGGGGTTGCCGGCCCTGGCCCGGTCTTCCAGCCCCGCGATGTACGCCTGCCGCACCTGTCCATAGGCCTCCAAAGAGAAAATGAGGGTCACGTTGACGTTGATCCCCTCGCCGATAAGCCGGCGCACAGCGGGGATGCCTTCCGGCGTAGCGGGCACCTTGATCATCACGTTAGGCCGGCCAAGGGAGGCGAAGAGCCTGCGGGCCTCTTCCAGGGTACCCACGGTGTCATGCGCCAAGGCAGGGCTGACCTCCAGGGACACGAAGCCGTCCCTGCCCTCGCTCATGTCGTAGGTGGGACGCAGGAGGTCCGCCGCCGTGGCAATATCCGAAAGGGCCAGGGCCTCGTACACCTCCTTGATGCCCATGCCGCGCCGGGCGAGGGCGGCAAGGTCCCTATCGTACTCCGTGCCGGTGGAGATGGCCTTCTCAAAGATGGTAGGGTTGGAGGTCACGCCCACCACGCCCAGGTGGACTAGCCGCTCCAGCTCCCCCGTGACCAGCATCTCCCGGCTGATAGAGTCCATCCAGATGGACTGGCCGTACCTTTGGGCCTCGCGAATGGCGTTGGGCATAGCAGGCTCCTTATTGGGGACGGAGTGTAGCGTCCCCTATTGTCGCACAATGGGAGGCGGCACAAGAAGAAGGCTCGCGTCCCTTTTTTCTGCTAGAATTGCCGCAGAAGGCAAGTAGTATGGGGACATTCCGTCAGAACATCGCCTTTGTTTCCGCCGACGGCCAGCGCCGCGAAGAGCTGGACGCCCAGGTGGACACGGGCGCGACCTTTAGCAGCGCGCCCGCTGATGTCCTGGAACGTCTGGGGGTGCGGCCAGAAACTCGTGTGCGCCTCCGTCTTGCCAACAATGCCGTTGAGGAGCGTTTGCTTGGGTTTGCCAGGGCAGAACTGGTGGAAGAGGAGAGGATTATTCCCGTAGTATTTGGGCGAACTGGTGAGCCACCCCTTATTGGGGCGACTACTCTAGAGATTTTCCTGCTGGCGGTTGACCTAGTGGAACAACGCCTTGTGCCGGTGGAAGGGCTGCTGCTGTAGGGAAAGCGTTAGTTAGAGGGAGCACATTGTAATGAGTCTAGATGGATCATCAAGGCGTGCTCAGTCGCTGGATGAGTGGGTCGCTATCAAAAGACAAGTCCGTCTGGATGGCTACACTCCCGCAAGAGTTCGGGGAGCTATCTGGCGCTCGCTCGCAGAGCTAAATGACCCTAGTGTTATCAGATGGATGTGTAAGGAGCTGGTCGAACATAATGACCGCTATTCTGAAATATCCTTTGCGCTTTCACTTCGCTCTGAGGAAAGCGCCGTACCGCTGGCAGAGACAGTTGTCGAGGTCTTGGCGGCGAATAAGGCTGTATCCTGGTATGTTCTTGGGAAGGCATGCAAATTACTATTACGAACAAGAGTGCTCCTCACGCCAGACTTGCTACCAATAATCAGCGCCAGCCTTTCAGCAAGCTCAAAGTACGCCAGAATGCCTGCAATGGCCTTGGTAAGGATGCATGGTGCTATTAATTTCGTTCCCCTTATTGAAGAGATAGCGATCTGTACACGAAGCAAAGACGAAGGTGACTTCAGCCTAGATACCTTAGCTGAATTCGCCTTGGACTCCTCCTGGCGAGTATTTTCCTTGTTCAAAGATAATGACGTACAGATATCCGATAGGAAACGCCCTTTAGCTTTTATGGAAGAGGCTTCATTGAGTACGGATTCCTATAGGATCAACGAAAAGGTCTACTATTTATCGTATAGGCTGCGAAGGGGAGATGTTGAGACACTTGAAGAGCTTACGACTTTTGTAACTTCTCGTTATCCCAATGGTGGGGAACTCATCGTCTTGTCCCAGGCAGTTGCTGAGTTAGCAAAAGGTGCCCTGAACAGTGTTCTTCCATATTTATAGGTAAGTGTGCATTGACAACACGTAAGCATAATGTATAGTCTTCCCTTTAGCAAGCTGCTGAGTTAAAGGAGGACTGCGTCATGGTGAATGAGTTTAGTGAGGTGTATGAAAAAATGAAGAGCGCAGTATCAAGTGGAGTGGTTGGTGCTCTTAGAAAGGTCG
>JACPCL010000049.1 GCA_016179765.1 Chloroflexota bacterium | reverse complement strand
TATTCCAGGGCACAGTGCAGGTATTGAGCAGCTTAAGCAGGGTTGGCTGCGGCAATACCTGCAAGGGCAAGCCTGACAGTTAGAATCCACAATGGTGGGCCGTCGTGGACAATAGCAAGAACCCAGCCCACCTTTGAACTTCGGCTCCAGCTAGCCGTCTAGCACCTCAGGTTCGAATCCAGTTTGGTGGAGCTCAGCGGACAGTACTCGAACTACCTGCGGCCTGACCTAGTGCCCAGGCTGAGGCAATTGCTTAACCTCCGTGGCGGAGCACCAAGCTAAGCTCAATACCTATGGGCAGCGCTACTTCCAAATGTCGACTCCGTAGGAGGGACAACACTGGAATTACAGAGCAGTGCATAGCGATTTAAACGTTTCCAGCGATCAGCCTGGACTGGTGGGTGTCATTCTGAACGAAGCGAAGAATCTGGCGGGGTTGGGGACACCCTCGCCCCAGATTCTTCGGTCGTCCTTCGGCTGAAGGACTCCTTCAGAATGACAGGGCATATGTTTAGCTCACTGTTCAAGGCTCTGTAGTCTATTTGTCCCTGTGTTTCCATTGCGCGAACCCCACCCCTGCCAACGCAACAAAGCTTGCGAACCAGACCAACGTGCCTGCCGGTGGTCTTCCTGACAACGAGGCCACATATAACCCGGCTAGGCCTGATACTAAAGCCAAAATGCCACAAACGAAAGCAATACGAAGGAAGCGGAACCAGAGAAAAGGCATCGCACCGATCATCAAGATGTTGGGTAGCAATCCAACCGCCGCTATCAGGCCTCCAAGGCTCGGTACCCACGACACGGTCACCCAGAGCGTTTGCCACCCCAGCATGTGGTTCTGCTGGCATGAGGTTGGCTCACCTGAATAAGGGTTGAACGGCAGCACGCCGCGAGCAATCTCGCAAGGTACAATACTGGGGTCAAATGAGGGGAGAAATAGCGAGATGCCCCATACGGCTAACGGCAGCAAAAGCGTCAGTCGTCGCATATTCTATCCTCTTGCCTCTAGCGCCACCGGATGTTCGAATTCCGTTGGTGGGCCATACGGGATTCGAACTTTGGAGACTACTCTACACTGGCCAACAGTCCCGCTCAAGGGTCAACAAGGTACCTTCAAGCTAGGCAATACCTGTACGCTGCCCGGCCGCAGGCTCTATAGCTTATTCGTATACCGAGCTCGCTCAACCCCAAAGGGAAAAGTTGCTATCGCGCCACCCTTAGCTCCTTCTTGAGGTCGGCCAGGACCTGGTCCAGGGTGCGGGGGTTCCAACGGGGACGCTGGTTGATGGGCAGGTTTTCTATCTCCGGTACGGTCTTCATGTGGACGAAGACTGGGCCTGGCTGCGCAAGGATGCTCTCTACGTTGTTGGCGAAGTCCTCCAACTGGTCAAAGAAGTAGACCCTTTGGTAGCCCATGTCCCTGGCGACATCGGCGTAGCGGATGTTCTTGGCGTTGGGCACGGGCTGGCCGCCGGTGGTGGCGTAGCATTCGTTGTCCATGAGGAAGTGGTAGAAGTTGGCGGGCGCGGCCTCAGCGATGGTGCCCAGGGCGCCCAGGTTCATGAGGAGGTCGCCCTCGGAGTCAAAGAGGACGACGCGCTCCTTGGGCTGGGCCAAGGCCAGGCCGAAGGCGAAGGAGGCGTGGCCGCCCATGGCGGGGTCGCCCAGGGGGATGTCGCGGCTGGCGGCGCTGCTGATCCTGTTCCAGTGGCGCGCGCCGCGGCCTGGGATGACGATGGCGCTTCCGCGGTACTTGGCGTAGATGCGGAGCATCTCGGCTGCTTCAAACATGCATCTCCCTCCTTTTGCTTTCAAGGAGGCCCCAGAGGGGCCTCCCTCTCTCGGCGTTGTCCTCTGGTTTGCTTCATAGGTCGTTCGGCAGGCCTATGAACAATCCTCCTACCCCTTCCTTTCCAGGAAGGGGAACAATTTATTCAAGGGGACACCCCTTGAACCCCGGCGGGGAACGAGGTTCCCTGCACCTTTTTAGTCTGACCTTACCGGTTGACGAAGCCGTGGTACTCGTCGCCGACGAGGACGGCGACGGGGCGACGGGTCTGCGCAGCCTCCTGGAAGGCCAGGGAGATGCGCGGGGCATCGGCGTCGTTCTCCACCAGGAAGTAGTGGATGCCCAGGGCGTGCAGGATGGGCTCGGTGAAGTTGGCGACGTCGGTGGGGGGGTTGACGCCGTGGCGGGTCCAGCCCCGGTAGCCGATGATGACGACGACGGGCGTCTTGAGGCCGATGCCCCAACCGCGCAGGGAGTCGCAAGACTCCAGCAGGCCGGTGTTCTGGATGAGGATGACGGGCCTCCCACCGCCTACCGCAAGGCCTGCGGCGGTGGAGAAGGACTGGCCCTCCCGCGCGACGTGGAGGAGGGTGAGCTCCGGGTCTGCCTGCATGACCAGATAGAGGAAGTTGGTTTCGCTATCGGGCAGCATAACGACATGGGTGACGCCGTTCTTCTTGAGCTCGCCGTAGATGGTTTCCGGGCTAAGGGATGCGGTCTGCTGGGTCATGGGGCCTCCTGGAAGGACGGGCATACGGGCATACAGCATACGGGCAAAGAGGCAAAGGGGCAAGAGGATGGGAGGGGGTGGTTCTTGGCAGGGGTGTGCCAGACGCGCAGGCGCTAGAGGGCATGCGAAAAAAAAAGAGAGCGCAGAGGGGCGAAGCCCCGGAGCTTGTCCTGAGTCCGCCGCAGGCGGACGAAGGGACGGTCCGCCTGCGGCGGATGGGGGTATCCCCCAGAACTAATCTTCCCCCTCTCCCTTTAGGAGAGGGGGAACACAAGGGGGTGAGGTCAGTACCCTCCTAGAGGGGACGCTTGGCGGGCATACCGGGCCGGCGGGGATACTTGACAGGCGAGGGGGAGGTCTTTTCCACGACCACCAGGGTGCGGCCTCCGGGCAGGAGGTCTTCGGGCACGGGCGTGAGATTGGCGAGCCTGCCGCCAAGCTCTTCCAGGGCTTTTGCCGCTGAGGCCACCTCCTGGGAAATGTCGCCCTTCTTGAGAAGGACGGCCCTACCCCCGATGGCGCAGAAGGGCAGCGTCAGCTCCAGGAGCACGGGCAGCTCCGCCACGGCGCGGGCGGTCACCAGGTCAAAGGTCTCTCGCAGCTCTGGCTGGTGGGCCAGCTCCTCCGCCCGGCCGGTGTGGATGGCGACGCCATCCAGGGCCAAGGCGCTCACCAAGCGCACCAGGAAGGCGGTGCGCTTGGCCGTGGCCTCCACCAGGGCCAGGCCAATCTGGGGCAAGGCGATCTTCAGGGGCAGACCGGGGAAGCCCGCGCCGGCGCCCACGTCGCACACGCGGTAGCCCGGTGGGACGGGGCTCGGCATGGCCAGGGAGACCGTGAGGGAGTCCAGGAAGTGCAGGCGCTCCACCTCCTGGGGGTCGGTGATGGCCGTCAGGTTCACCCGGTGGTTCCAGGCCAGCAGCTCCTCCCGGTAACGGGTGAACTGGGCGAGCTGGGCAGGAGAAAGGGAGAGACGGAGCTTCGCTGCCCCTTCTGCGAGCAGGGTGAACAGGTCCATAGGGGGAGTATAACACCAGCCACACTGTCCCTCGTCTTGCAAGGGTAGTGTCTTGCCACGGATGACCAAAGGGGGCTCTCTGCCGCCTTCATTGACATCCCTCTTGCACCACAATAGAATGGGCCATCACGTCACCCCCGGAGACCCACACCATCACGTTCCGTCAGAAGTGACGGGCTAGGAGGTGCGCCGTGGCTACCAGGGCCTTCGTACTTATTGAAACCGCGGTAGGCAAGACCAGGGATGTCGTTGCGGCCCTGAACAAGCTGGAGGGCATGAAGTCGGTGGATGTGGTCACCGGCCCCTACGACATCATCGCCGTCATAGAGGCGCCGGACTTGGGATCCATCGGCGATATGGTGACGGGCAGGGTGCACACCATCGGCGGCATCCAGCGCACGGTCACCTGTCTGGCCGTGAGTCACTAGAGGGGCAAAGAAGATGCTTCGGTCAGGCCGAGCCCAGCGTCCTTCCCTTAGAATCTATCATGTCCCGATTCCATCGGGACACCGGAAGGATGAAAGGGGTCAATCCTCAGTTCCTTCCCCCTTGACGGGGGAAGGCCAGGATAGGGGTGAACAAGGGCCTACCCCCTACCTCAATCCTCCCCCGCAAGGGGGAAGGAAGCTATTTTCGTAGGAATGACACTGCGGGCAAACGTTAGCAAGTCGGCTGATCGGTCTTTCGGCGGCGTCAAGGCGTTACCCAGTTCCGCCAATAGGAGGGGGATATGGACTTTGCGTTTCCTCCAGAGCTAGAGAAGTTCCGGGAAGAGGTGCGGGAGTTCATCCGCACGGAGGTGCCCCCAGGCTTTGAAGGGGTAGGCATGGAGGAGGAGGACCCCAAGGAGGCCCAGGGCATCCGCCGCAAGCTGGCCCATCGTGGGTGGCTTACGATGGCCTGGCCCAAGGAGTACGGCGGCATGGAAGCGCCCCACTACCAGCAGATGGTGTTCAACGAGGAGATGGCCTACCACCGCGTGCCCGCCGTAGACAACTCTGTCAATATGCTTGGCCCCATCCTGATGATGGAAGGCACCGATGAGCAGAAGCGAGAGTTCCTGCCGCGCATCGCCCGGGCGGAGATGCGCTGGGGCCAGGGGTATAGCGAGCCCGGGTCAGGCTCCGACCTGGCCTCCCTCCAGACCCGCGCCGTTGCCGATGGCGACGACTTCGTCATCAACGGAACCAAGATATGGACCTCGGGCGCGCACAACGCCGACTGGCTCTTCATGCTGGCCCGCACGGACCAGGAAGCCCCCAAACACCGGGGCATCAGCTTCCTGCTGGTGGACATCAAGACCCCGGGCCTGACCATACGGCCTATCATCAACATGGCCGGCATCCACGGCTTCAACCAGCTCTTCTTTGACAACGTCCGCACACCGAAAAAGTACCTGGTGGGGGAGCTCAACCGCGGCTGGTACGTGGGCGCGCGCCTGCTGGACTTTGAGCGCTCCGGCGTTGGGCGCTCCGCCAGCGGCAAGCGCATCCTGGAGGAGATGGTACAGTTCGCCAAGGAGACCACCTGGAACGGCCAGGTGCTGGCCAAGAAACCGGAGGTACGCAACCGCCTCTCGGACATGGCCGTGGAGGTGGAGGTCAGCCGCATGGTCTCCTACCGCATCGGCTACCTCCAGAGCAAGGGAGAGGTGTTCAACAAGGAGGCCTCCGTAGGCAAGGTGTTTGGCTCGGAGATGCAGCAGCGGCTGTACCGCACGGGTATGTCCATGATGGGCCTGTACGGGACGCTGTCCAAGGGGAGCAAGTGGGCGCCCCTGCAGGGCCGAATCCAGCGGGGGTTCCTCACCTCCTTCAGCTCCACCATCGCCGCCGGCACATCGGAGATCCAGCGCAACGTCATCGCCAACCGCGGGCTGGGCCTGCCAAGGGGGGCGTAGACCTAACAGCCCCGATTCACGAGGGCAAAGCGCGTAGATTGTTGTCATTCTGAGTCCCGATGTATCGGGACGAAGAATCTAAGGCGTTCCGAGCAGTGTACATGATGCGCTCTAAGGAAGCGGCCTTCTTATGCCGGCAACCGCCTTAGATTCTTCACGATGTCCCGATAGTAATCGGGACATCGTGAAGAATGACAATCGGGCTGACGGGGGATTTGGCGTCGGCCAAAAAGGTTTGACTGCATTGCCAGGAGGGGCGCCATGGACTTTCAGTTCACTGTAGAAGAAAAGGCCTTCCGCCAGGAGCTGTTGACCTTCCTCCAGCAGGAGTTGCCGCCGGAGTGGGATGGCGAGGGAGAAGGCGACGGTGATGAGGAGTGGGCCTTTGGCCTTCAGGTGCGCAAGAAGCTGGCACAGAAGGGGTGGCTGACCCTGGCCTGGCCCAAGGAGCACGGCGGCGCAGCCGCTTCCATCATGACCCAGACCGTCTTCCGGGAGGAGATGGCCTATCACCGTGCGCCGGGCATAGACTTCTGGGGCATCACCATGCTGGCCCCTACCCTGATGATCCACGGAACCGAGGAGCAGAAACGGCGTTTCCTGCTGCCCGTGGCCCGCGGCGAAATCCAGTGGTGCCAGGGGTACAGCGAGCCCGGCTCCGGCTCCGACCTCGCCTCCCTGCAGACCCGCGCCGACGTGGACGGCGACGACTACGTGGTCAACGGCACGAAGATCTGGACCTCCAACGCCCACCACGCCGACTGGATCATGCTCCTGGCGCGCACCAACCAGGAAGCGGAGAAGCATCGCGGCATCACCTTCCTGCTGGTGGACATGAAGTCGCCGGGCGTCTCCCTGCGCCCCATCATCAACATGGCTGGCATCCATGGCTTCAACCAGCTCTTCTTTGACAACGTGCGCGTGCCCAAGGAGAACAAAGTAGGAGAGGAGAATCGTGGCTGGTACGTGGGGGCGACGCTGCTGGACTTTGAGCGCTCCGGCGTCCAGTACTCCGCCGGGGGCAGGCGGTTCCTGGACGAGCTGGTGCGCTTTGCCAAGGACACGACGCGGAACGGCCAGCCCCTGGCCAAGCGGCCGGAGGTGCGCCACCGCCTGGCGGACGCCGCTATTGAGGTGGAGGTCAGCCGCATGAACTCCTACAACATCGCCTGGCAGCAGAGCAACGGCAAGGTGCCCAACAAGGAGGCCTCGGTCTCCAAGCTGTTCAGCACGGAGATGCAGCAGCGCCTGGCGGACACCGGGATGCACCTGCTGGGGATGTACGGCCAGCTTGCCCCTGGCTCCAAGTGGGCGCCCCTGAAGGGCCGCATTGAGCGCAACTTCCTGAGCAGCCACTCGGCCACCATCGCTGGCGGCACGTCGGAGATACAGCGCAACGTCATCGCCAACCGGGGCCTGGGGTTGCCCAGGGGGTAGAAAGTCGTGTGCCAATTGAACGCCTCACAACTGGACGTTCCATGAGTGAGCGCCTACACTAGGGAATAACTGGAGGGCCATGCGATCCATTCCAGTCCAGCCAGTCAGCCTGCGAAAGACTGGGGCGACCAGTGAGTCTACCCCCTCCCCACCCGAAGGTCTACCATATCACTCACATCAAGAACTTGCCGTCCATTGTGGCTGACGGTTGTCTGTGGTCAGAACGCATCATCGCCAACCGTGGAGGCCCAAACGAGACGATTGGCATGTCAGTAATCAAGAAGCGCAGGCTCACATTACCTGTTGGTCCGAACTCGGACACCTTTGTGGGGGATTACGTTCCTTTCTACTTCTGTCCTCGCTCGGTAATGCTCTACTTGATCCACAGAGGCAACCATCCAGACCTATCCTTCAGAGATGGCCAAAGTGAGATCGTTCATCTTGAAGCTGACCTTTATTCCGTGGTTGACTGGGCTAAGAACGCCAACCGCCCTTGGGCTTTCAGCCGATCTAACGCTGGCGCCTATTATGCCCGGTTCGAGAGTAGCTTGGCACATCTTGACCAACTGGATTGGGCCGCAATAGCCAATACCGATTTCCGGGATGCTGATGTTAAGGAAGCTAAGCAGGCCGAGTTCCTCGTCCACGAAGCTTTCCCCTGGTCTCTTGTAGCACGTATCGGGGTTATTTCACAGCCTGTTCAGGTTGCGGCAGCCAGAGCCATTCAAGCTGCTTCTCACAAGCCTCCAATTGCGGTCATGCCTGATTGGTATTACTGAAAGCGGTGCGCCATGATTGAATTCAGGCAAGGCGACATTCTTACTGCTGATGTGGAAGCATTGGTTAACACTGTGAATTGTGTTGGCATAATGGGACGAGGCATTGCTCTGCAATTTAGGAATGTTTTCCCAGACAATTTCAAAGCATATCAAACCGCCTGCAAACGAAGCGAAGTTCAGCCAGGACGCATGTTGGTATTTGATACCCGCCGCCTTGGGAATCCTAGATACATCATCAATTTCCCAACGAAACGACATTGGCGTGGTAAGAGTCGGCTCTCCGACATCAAGGCTGGACTGCCCGCATTGGTGGCAGAGATCAAGCGGTTGGGAATCCGCTCAGTTGCGATTCCCCCATTGGGAAGCGGACTAGGCGGGCTGGACTGGAACGACGTCAGAGCTTTGATAGTTCGCTCTTTGGCCGAGCTGCCTGAAGTGATGGCTATTGTCTTCGAACCTGTGGAACCATCGGACACTAATATATTGGTCAAGTCCAGTGATGTGCCACGAATGACTCCTGGGCGCGCAGCCTTGGTTGGTCTTCTATATCGGTACCTCAGTGGTTTGATGGAACCATACGCTTCCTTGCTAGAGCTCCACAAACTAATGTATTTCATGCAGGAGGCAGGGGAACCGCTAAAACTTGCTTATGTAAAAGCTCCGTACGGTCCCTATGCGGAAAACCTTAGACAGGTTCTTACTCGCATTGAAGGGCATTTGATTGCTGGATATGGAGCCAGTGGTGATTCGCCCGACAAGCGTATTGAACTTGTCCCAGGGGCCGTGGAAGAGGCAACGCAGCACTTGGCAGGCCATCGCCCAACGCGTGAACGCTTTGATCGTGTGGTGAACTTGGTGCAAGGTTTTGAGACGCCTTTCGGTCTCGAGTTGCTGTCAACCGTACATTGGGTGGCAGTCAAGGAGAGTGCCACAACTCTTGATGAAGTTGTCACAAAAACGTATGCGTGGAATGAACGTAAGCATCGATTCTCCAGGGAACAAATCCAGCTTGCTTGGAGGGTTCTTCACACGCAAGGCTGGATAAGCGACTAGCTATTTACACCGACTGCTCCTCGTGAAGGCGAAAGCTGAACGAACTGAGAAGGAGAGATGCAATGGACCTTGGCTTTGATGAATCGCAACTGATGCTGAAGAGCTCCGCCCGGGAGTTCCTCCAACAGGAGTGCCCCACCACCTTTGTGCGCGCCATGGAAACCGACGCCCGCGGCTACACGTCGGAGCTGTGGAAGAGGATGGCCGACCTGGGCTGGCTGGGTTTGGCTGTGCCTGAGCAGTATGGCGGCTTGGGCCTCAAGTTCTTTGACCTCTCCCTGCTCCTGGAGGAGATGGGCCGCGCCCTGCTGCCCGGCCCCTTCTTCTCCACCGCCGTCCTGGGGGCCATGAGCATCCTTGAGGCGGGCAGCGAGGCCCAGAAGGCGCAGCACCTGCCGCGCATCGCTCGGGGCGACCTGATCGCGACCCTGGCCCTGACGGAGCCCTCCGCCACCTACGAGCCATCGGGCGTCCACGCCACGGCTGCCGCTACTCGCGGTGGCTACGTCCTCAACGGCGTCAAACTCTTCGTGCCCGATGCCCAGGTGGCCGATCTGCTCATCGTCGCCACCCGCACCAGGGCCGCCTCCAACCCTGCCGAGGGCGTCACCCTCTTCCTGGTGGACGCCAAGGCCCCCGGTGTTGCCATCACGCCCCTGGTGACCATCGCCTCGGACAAGCAGGCGGAGGTGACGCTCACGAACGTCCAGGCGCCGGCCAGCGCCGTGCTGGGGAAGCCGGACCAGGGGTGGCCCACCATCGCCCGAATCGTGGAGATGGCCGCGGTAGGCAAGTGCGCCGAGATGCTGGGGGGGGCCGACCGCGTTCTGGACATGACGGTGAACTACGTGAAGGAGCGGGTGCAGTTTGGACGGCCTATTGGCAGCTTCCAGGCTGTCCAGCACCACTGCGCCAACATGGCCACCGACGTGGAGGGGTGCCGCTACGTGACCTACCAGGCCGCCTGGCGCGTCTCCGAGGGCCAGCCCGCCGCGCAGGAGGTGGCCATCGCCAAGGCGTGGGTGAGCGACGCCTACCGCCGGGTGTGCGCCCTGGGGCACCAGAGCCACGGGGCCATCGGCTTTACCAAGGAGTATGACCTGCAGCTCTTCACCCGCCGCGCCAAGTCCGCGGAGGTGGCCTACGGCGACGCCGACTACCACCGGGAGCTGGTGGCCCAGGGCATGGGGCTGTAGAAGGTCGTGAGGGGTGTTCCCCACCACCCCAAGAATGAGATTGCAATCTTGTCAAAGTCATTCTGACGGAGTGAAAACATGCCAGCTTGCATCTTCTGCGACATAGGCCGCGGGGCCGCGCCCAGTGACATCCTGTTCAAGGATGACCGCTGCTTTGTCATCCGCGACATCCATCCCCTGGCGCCGACGCACCTGCTCATCATCCCCTTCCTGCACATCACCTCCCTGGCCTACATTGGCCCGGGCCAGGAGCCCATCTACGGCCACCTGCTGGCCGTCGCCGAGGAGATGGCTCGCCGGGAGCAAGTAACCCTCAGCGGCTACCGCCTGGTGGTCAACCAGGGGCCGGACTCCGGCCAGGGCATCCCCCACGTGCACCTGCACCTCCTGGGCGGCAAGAGGCTGCCGGAGCTGGGGTAGCAGTGCTTTGTTGCCATGAAGGGTATTCCAAGAACCTTTCTGTTACCTCCCCCTGAAGGTCATTAACAAAATAGCCCTCCTTTTTGCTTGCGATTGTTCCCCCTATCCTAGCCTTCCCCCGCAAGGGGGGAAGGAACTTGCTTTCCTCCCCCTTGACGGGGGAGGACTAAGGTAGGGGTGAGACCTTTGCCGAATAACAACTCATTCAGTCAACGACCATAATGGGACGGTATGATGCCCCAGCCTGAAGGCTGGGGTGTAGACAACCGTTTCGGGATAGTTTCATGAAGGTTGTCCCAGCGCCCCTCACTGCCATCATCCACACCCTTCCCGATGGCCTCCAGCAGCACCTCTTTCGCGTGCGAGACGTTGCCCTGGGATTAGCCGCGCGCTTCAGCGTTGACACCGCCAAGGTGGAGCTGGCTGCCCTGGGGCACGACCTGTACCGCGCCATGCCGCCCCAGGAGATGCTTGCCCTTGCCCGCCAGTGGGGACTTGAGGTGCATCCTGTAGAGGAGCGCGTCCCCATCCTGCTGCACGGCCCCCTGGCTGCGGAGCGTCTGCGCCGGGAGTGCGGCGTGTCCGATGGAGAGGTGTTGCAGGCGGTGTGGTGGCACTCCACCGGCTGCGCGGGCATGGGTCCAGTGGCCCTGGTGGTCTTCCTGGCGGATAAGCTGGACCCTCACAAGCTGGAGGGCGTGGCCCACGGGAGGCCCCTGGCGGCGCTGGCCCAGGAAAGCCTGGAGCGCGCCGTTGTGGAGTACCTCTCGGCAGAGGTCACATCGCTGGTGGAGCGCGGCAGCCTCCTGCACCCCGCCTCGGTGGAGGCTAGGAATGACCTGCTCATGCGGTTGAACTCTGGGGCATAGGCTCCCCCTTGCGGGAGAGCCTAGCTCTCCCTGATGCAGATGTCTCCGCCCCAGGAGCTTAACTGAGAGCAACGTGGCCCGCCTACGGCGGGCCACGTTGCTCTCACATCCCTCGGGGTGGGGACGTCCGCAGAGGACTGCCGTGCGCTGGCGGGAGTAAACCTGTGAGATGCTTAGGCTTACCCTGGCCCCAGGGGCGGGCCCAGGATCTCCGAGTTGAACTTGACCTGGCCCTGGACGTAGCGGAGCATGTCGGGCAAGTGGTCTTTTGGGGGGAGCACCTTGACCCGGGCGGCCTCGCCCATTTCTCGGTAGAAGTTCTCGTAGCCGGCGGGGGAGTAGAGGACCAGGAGCCTGGCGGGGGACTTGCCCAGCACCCGATAGGTGTGGGGGACGTTGCTAGGGAGGTAGACGAAGGAGCCCGCGGCCACGCGCCGCACCTGCTTGCCAGTCTTCAGGGTGAGGGCGCCTTCCAGCAAATAGAAGGCCTCGGCGTGGAGGTGGTGGATGTGCAACGGCGGGCCGCCCCCGGGGCCGGCGCTGACCTCGGAGACGGAGATGGCGTTGCCGGTCTCCACCATGCCGAGCTTAAAGGTGACCAGCTCGTCCAGGAGCCAGACGGCCTCCCCCTCGCCAGGGGGGATGACGAGGCCGTCCTTCCACCGCTCCGTCGCATCAGGAGGGGGAAGGCCAACGAGTTCGGGAGGCTCTGGAATGTCAGGTAGCTGCGGGTTCACGGCGGGTTTAGCAGGCTGCTGAAAAACACCCCCAAACCCCCTCAAGGGGGTTCAAGGTATCCGCCTACGGCGGATTGATTTATAGCTGGGGGACACCCCCAGACCCCCGCCATCCGCCTGAGGCGGACGCCCCTCTGGACACCCCTTTCTTCCGCAGCCTGCTAGAGGTAGCGGGGGAGGTTGGAGGCCTTGCCGGTGGCCCGCATGATCTCGCCGACGGCGAGGTCTTCGTCCTCTCAGTACTTCAGGATGCGGTGAGAGAGGTCGCTGTCCTCGTAGGCGAGGGGCATTGCGGGGCTATGGACGCTGGCCCAGGCCCTCTGCCACCAGGCCAGGGGGTTCGGCCAGCGGCGCGTTTTTGTTCCGGCTGGGCTTCCAACGATGGTGTTTGAAGCTGTGGCCACGGTGCTCTCCACTCTCGTAGGGGCGCACGGCCCTGTGCCCTTACTGTTAGGCAACCATAGTAACGCATGGAGCGGCGGGAGGGAAGGGGGGTATGGAGGTAGGGGCGTCCCGACAGGTCGGGACGCCCCTACCTCCCCTATGGTACGCCTGTGCTACAATGCGGCCTGTCCGACCTCACCCCCTGTCGTCCCCCTCCCCTGAAGTGGGAGGGGGACAGGAGTTTGCGTCATGAACACGAACCTCCTCTACTGGGGCGATAACTTGCCCATCCTGCGGAACAGGGACTACTTCGCCGACGAGAGCGTGGACCTGGTGTACCTGGACCCGCCCTTTAACAGCAACGCCAGCTACAACGTGCTGTTCAAGGAGGCCAGCGGCGCGCCCTCCACGGCGCAGCTCCAGGCCTTTGCCGACACGTGGCACTGGGACGACGTGGGGGAACACTCAGTGGTGAAGACGTGGGCAAACCTGCACACCACGGCCCCAAACGGGTGCAGCCATTGGGACGTTTGATGTTCGTGGTGGCCCGTGAGACGTGGCGCGATGGTAAGCAAACGCTCATGGGAATACGGTTTGACTAGGGTGGATATTGGGAGGAGGCTGGTAGGGAGAGGAATGGTCATAATTGCCTCTGCTGGTTGACTTGACTTCTTAATTCATTGTGCATACTATTAGTAGCATTATAACGGCGGAAGGACATCTCGACCATGGAAATCAGGAATCAAGTTTTCCTCGGAGATTGCCGAGAAGTACTGAAAACGTTTCCGAAGCATTCAATCTCCGTTTGCATCACCGATCCTCCATATAATTACGAATTTATTGGGCATAAGTGGGATGTTACCGAGGTTGAAAGGCGACTTGCGCGAGTCAAAGATAGCAGAACACTTGTCAAGAACATCCCTTATGGGAGTGGGCTTACAGGAGGTGTCCGTAACGAAAGGTGGTACAAGAGAGTTCGAGAGAATATACAAGAGTATGAAGAGTGGTGCTTTGAATGGGCGGCAGAAGTATTCCGAGTGTGTAAACCGGGTGCTGTAGTTGCTTGTTTCAATAGTACGCGTACTATGGCACACGTTCAAGTTGCTCTTGAGCACGCTGGATTCTATACAAGGGACTGCATTGTTTACCGGAGGTCCAGTGGCATCCCGCGTGGTTTGAATGTTCAGGCAAAACTGGAGCAAAAAAGTGTTCCGCAGCATCGTGTTTGGGAAGGTTGGCACAGTAGTTTACGAAACGAATGGGAAGCGATTGTTGTGGTACAGAAGCCTTTGGTGAACAATTACATTGAAACCCTTCTTGAGTATGGCGTAGGTGTATTCCACACAGTCAATGGAGACGGCTCATTTCAATCGAATATACTGGAAGACATCCCACGAGACAAAAATGACCGCTATAATGTCCACTGTACGGTAAAGCCGCTGGCACTGATGAAGAAATTGGTAGACCTATTTGTGCCCCCTTATGAAGAGCACATCGTATTAGACCCATTTGCGGGTTCAGGGACTACCCTTGTAGCGGCCAAGACTCTAGGAAGGAGTTATGTGGGCATAGAGATAGTTCCTGAATATGTTGCGACGATCCAAAAACGCCTAGCAGAAACAGAGCAAAAACCAGCACAAGGAAGTTCAGGTCAGTTTAGGGACGAACCTTATACTCCGACGCTTTGGTCGCTAGATAAGCCATAATATCAAAACCAGTAAGTTTCTTGACGTAGTCAAACGTGCTGTCGCCCGTGTAGAGGTTCCATCCGCCGGCCTTACAGGCGGTGATTGCCGCTGGCAAATTGTCAAGACGAACAATTAGCAGCACAGGTTCGTACCCTTCGTTTCGCAAGAGTGGGGCGTAAGCCTTGAATTTTTTCAGGGTTCCTGAGTCACCCGAGCCAATCCGATATTTTGTATCAATAGCGAGATTCCCAACAATCAGATCACAGGGCTCATCAGCACCAAAGTGCAGGGCAGGCCCAAACTCCTTGCAAGTCTCCATGCATAAGCGGACAATGAGCCTTTGCCAACACATCCCTAATTCTCGCCCCCAATACTGGCGGTTTTCCCGTTTCAGTTCAGGAGTTATGCCAAAAATTTCCATCAAGGGACCAGACTCATTGTCTTCTTCCTCGTACACCTTTTTGGAAAACGAGGCTTGATATTTACTTAGGATGTCTCCCAAGACTTTGTGTAGCGTGTTCGTGTCAGTCATGAGTCTCTTTCAGACAGTCACTTAGACTTACGCCCAAGGCCTCTGCTATGCGGTTCGCATTGAGCAAGGTTATGTTCCTTTCACCTCGCTCTACTGCCCCCACATATGTTCTGTGCAGGCCGGCTGTGTCAGCTAAAGCTTCCTGGGAGAGGCCCCGACATCGCCGGAGCCTGCGAATGTTGTTGGCAAACACACGGTTGATCTCCATGTGGTATATTTAGCACTTTAGATGACTATTTAGCGACAGACTAAAAGTAGCAGTTTCGCATGGTTCTGCCTGGCCCCTCTTGTAGTACGCCAAATCATCCTTCAGGGGCCAGGTTGGTCCAGGGCGATGTATCCCAGAGCAGCCCCGCAGCCGCCTGCGGGACGCCTTCCCGGGCCTCCAGGTCAAGGTCATCGGCGAGCCGACGACGGTGATAGAAGCGGAAGCGCTGTCCAGGATGGAGCCGGACGGTCGCTGGCAGTTCCAGTGGTGGGCGGTGGGGCTGGTGGGCGCGCTGCCGGCCTCGGAGCCGCGCAAGAAGGGGGCCGACGCCGGAGTGGACGGCTTCTTCTCCGTCGTCCACGAGAGCGACGGCAAGCGGGAGACCTTCCGCCAGGCCATCGTGCAGGTGAAGAGCGGGCACGTCAGCGCAATGCACGTCCGTGACCTGGCCGGGGTGATTGGCCAGGACAAGCTGGGCCTTTTCATCACCCTGGAGGAGCCGACGGAGCCGATGAAGGCAGCGGCGGCTCAGGCGGGGCTGTACCATAACCCGCTGATGGACAGGCACTACCCGCGCATCCAGATCCTGACGGTGGCGGAGCTGCTGGCGGGCCAGGGGCTGAACCTGCCGCCGAGGCCCGGCCGGGAGCGCCAGGTCATCGGCCAGCGGCTGCAAGGGGAGATGGAAATCTGACCTCTCCCCTTTCCCGTGCGGGAAGAGGGACCGAGGGGGTTAGGTCTGCCATCTCCCCCTTCCTCAAAACAGAACACATATTCTACTATCAGGGCATCGCTCATACACACAGCAGGAGGTATGCCCCATGGCCCTTACCCTGGCGGAAGCCGCAAAACTCTCCAACGACCTGCTCCTGGCGGGGGTGATTGAGACCATCGTCAAGGAAAGCCCCGTCCTGCAAGCCCTCCCCTTTGTGGAGATCACCGGCAACGGCCTGACCTACAAGGTAGTCCGTCATTTGTAACGCCATATGTGACTGCTATCTGGCCGAAGTCTACAATGCCATCTAATACTATGCGTGCCGGGAGGACCGTAACCTTAAGCTGCGCCTCCTCAAAGAGACGACGCCAGGCCGACGCAGGGGATATCTCGTAGACGGTATCCAACGTGGGCAGATCAGGCGCTCTGACCGGCGCTGGCCCCTGCCAGCCCTCTGGCAAAGGGTTCTGGGCTAGAAACGCATCCCAGGCTTCATCATAGGCGCCCACAGGCCCAGGTACAGGCTCCGCCTCTGCCATGCTTCCGGCGTACCGCCAGAACCCTACCAGGCTCTCTAGCCATTCAAGATGCCGGATGCGCTCCGGGTCCAGGGACTCGGCACGGAGTTGGAGCCCGTCGCGCTCCCCCTCTAGCTCTCCCCTTAGCACCTCGTACCGTTCCCGGGAGAGGTCCCCCGCAACGTAAACCTCTGCAAGTCGCTCCAGGCGCGCATTAACCTTCTCCAGTTGCTCCTTGACTGGCTCGTATCCTATCCGCAATGTCGCTAGCTCAGATTCCAGCCCGGCCAGCCGCGCATCTGCTAGCGCCCGACGCTTCAACGGGTCCCGCAGGATCGCCCCCAAGTGCGTCCCCAGGGAGGCCTCCAATTCTTCTGCATGATGCCTCGGCAAAGCGCAAGGCGTTTCATTGATACCGAGTTGGCTCAGCCGCCGCCGTGGACATTCATAGATGCGCCTGCCGTGAGAGTATGAGCAACGAAGCGCACGACCGCACAACCCACACACGATGCGCCCCTGCAACAGAAACTCCCCGTCTGGCCTCACGCGGAGGAACGTCTTTTCTTTGCGAAGGCGCTGGGCCTCGGTAAAGACGCTCTCAGTGATGATCGCTGGGAAGAGTGTTCCCACCTTGTGACGACCGATGTAGGACCTGTCCCGCAGGATGTCGCCTACCGCCGCGCCATGCCAGCGCCGGGCACCCCCGCGAGGCTTGATGCCGTCTTTGTCCAGCATCCGAGCTATATTAGGCGTGCCCAGCCGCGAAGTGCAGTACAAGCCATAGATGCGCCGGACCACCTCAGCCTCTGCCTCGTTCACGAACGTCCGCTTGGTCTCGGGATCCCACTCGTAGCCGTAGGGCGTGAAGCCACCTACCCAGCCGCCATTGGCCCGCCGAGCCGCCCGACCTGTATTTGTACGCTCCCTTATCAAGTCCCGCTCCATCTGGGAGAACGTAGAAAGCATCCCCAGCGCCGCCCGCCCGAATGTACTGGTAGTGTCAAAGGACTCGGTCACGCTCTTGACGCCTATGCCTAGCTTCTCCAGTTGCTCAATCGCGTTCAGGACCAAGGTCTGCTTACGCCCTAGTCGGTCAAGCTTGTAGACCATTAGGACGGAGTAGACGCCTACCTTCGCATCCCTCATCATCTGCTTGAAGGCCGGCCTATCGTCACTGGCCCCACTGAACCCCTCATCTTTGTACTCCCGCACCAGGCGATAGCCGGATCCTTCGCCAGCCAGTGCCCTCATTGCAGAGAGCTGGCTGGGAATTGATGTCCCCTTGACCTGTTCCTCAGTGCTCACCCTCGCGTAGACTGCCAGGTTCTTGACTTTCCTATCAGTCTGGTCTATTGTAGACATAGAACACCTCTATAGCTCAGGGGGTTCCCATTGAAGAGCCAGTCCAAGCGCTGGCTCTTTTCTGTAGGACTCGTTAATGATTCAGAAACGCAGGCTTTACTTGCGCCCTATACTACACCTCTTTTTGGTTTCACGCAAGAGGCCTCTGCCCCTTTGACCGCAAAGCAGAGGGGGTCTTGCGCACCAGCTTATCAGCGGGCAGCAGAGGCCTTCCAGAATTAGGCCGCGGGCCACCCGAAAACCCGAACGCAGAAGGCCTGACAGACTGAAACTCCAAGCTCCTGTCCGACAAATGCAACGGGCCACCCATAATCTCCGCCTTCAGACTGTGCCACTCTTCAGGGCGTAGCCGGGCCTTGACCGTCTCACCCGTCTCCATGTCCTTGAAAACTAGCTCATAGCTCTTGATAACGCTGCCCGACGGAAGACGCTCCGGAGCCACAGGCCCAGGCGCGACCAGCGCCTTCCCCGCCATCTTCAACCGCTGCCGCAATGAGAACTTTGCCATGCTCACTCCCCTCCTTCACTTGTCTGACATTCATGGTGACCCTGGGCTGCGCCGTCCCGAGATCCCAGGGCGGGCAGGCCGGCGTCAGGGTCGGCGGAATCGGCCTCGGGTTCCCGCGGCGGCCGTGGTGGACGGCCAGGGGCGGGGAAGCTCCGCCCATTCTGGCCTGGCACGACGTTGGCCATGATCTAACTCTCCTCTTTGGGGTCCTGTCCCCAATGGCGTTCCAGGGCGCATCGTATGAGACTGCGCGTTATCCTGGCCTGCTCCATGGCCAGGAGCAACTCCTCCATGGGGGAGTGCGTGAGCCTGGTCTGAAGGTGGAGAAGCACCTGCGCCAGGATCTCCGTGACGAAGCTCAGCATCCCAAAGCAGTAGTCCATGCCCGCGTCATCCAGGTCACTAGGATACGCCTTGACCCAGATGTCGCTGAGCAGCTCTTCCAGGGCATAGGCGTAGAGCAGTACCTGGGGACTATTAGGGGCGCACCGCTGCATAAGGGAAGGCCAGTCTACGTTGGGGAGAAAGAGCAGGTTCTGGAGGGCCTTGGCCAGGGCGGGGGACGTGGGGGCGGACATGAAAATACCTCCTATCCAGTTGCAGGACGGAGGCAAACACCTGTACCCTACAGAGCAGGGCTGCGGTGGTTGCACACCGTACGCCTTAGGGCCGCTGTCCCGCTTCTCACGGGCTGCGGCCCGCTTTGCGTTTACAAAGCAAGGCACACTATAAGCGCCGTTAGGCACAACTGTCAAGTCTAACCAAAGGGTCTGGCTAGGCGCGATATTGGTCATGGGCTGGCCCTCCTACGAGTGCTCATCAGGAATACTTCTCTTACACCCATGAAATAGCGGTAGGCACCCTGCTCCGAAGCGTGAACCTTCCCATGTCACTACCTCTCAAATATCTGAATCGCCAGCGGCTACTGCTCAATCAGGCCAGCCCGCTTTGCACCCTGGAGCCACAACAAACCCTTGCCAGTAATCCTGTAGGCCCAGCCTGCATGACTCGGAAAGACAAATGCCTTCTCCGGCGACTTCTCAATGTAGCCAGCTTCCAGATTCCGCCGCACAGCCCCGCGAAGTTGCCCACCCGTCAAGAGACACAGGGTAGCCAGATCGCTGACGGTGCGCCACTCCCCATCCGCCAGCAGCGCCAGCAGCCAGGCTTTTGTGCGCCAGACATTGGAGGGACGCCCGCCCTGGAAACCCAACTTAAGACCAAGGTAGGCAGTCGCCCTGGCCATGCACCGCCGCTGCCGCCCGTCTTCGCCCGCCACTACCGCAGCGCAGAAGAGGTCCAGGCGGGTCCCAACGCGCCGTTTGAGATACCATGCATCTAGGTGACCACCACCACAAAGAAGCCTGCCCTCAGCGCCCATGATTGCGCCCAGAAAGGAAGGAACCTTCACCAGCTCGCCCGCCGTATAATGGGTGATAGGCCCTGCCGTCTCACGCCCCACCTGCCGTGCCCCACCATTCGTTGATTGCTTCGCTATCTGCCGAGCCATAGACTACACTCCCTCTTCAAGTATCCCCCTTATGTTTAGAACGGCAGGGCCCAGCCAGGGGATGCACTGACAGGTCTTTGCGGGCTTCCTTGGTGGCTGTGGCACAAGGCTCTGTATAGCTCTTGCCGGTATGTGCGCCTGGAAGTAACTACGCACCTGCCAGTGCCCATCCACCTGCCTCCAGGCCCGCTGCAGGACCTTCTGAAGGCAGAGGTACCTCACCTCCCGGCACCGCTGGCAACGACGTTTTGACCACCTGTAGAACATCCTCCAGCGATAGGAGCGATCATCGGCCCATCTCCATAAGCTGAAGTTCCTGGACTTGATGTGCTTCACACGCAAAGGAGGAGTGAAATAGTAGCCGGAGCCATCATCACGGGACATAGCTATCTCCAGGCCCTCAGGAGGTCCCGAAACGCTTCACCGAACAGCGCCGCGAGCACCATCAACGATAAGAGAACCATGAAGGTCAAAGCAACTCGCCGTACGCCAGCCGCCGATTGCAGACCAAACACCACACCTCGTAATGTGGCCCCCACCAACGAGTCTCCTGACGTTTATGCTTGCAATTCATTGGCTTCCCCGTCTCGCCAGAGCTAGCAATGAACGGCCCATTTTTGCCGCATCATCCCAACTCCCAAGCCCCTTATCCGGCATAGGCGGAACCCTAGGCCCGTACCACACCCGATACCCGTCGCCTATGTCCCGCCACTCGCCGCCAGTCACGTGGCTGGTAGGCACCACTCCTACCCACGTCAGCGGCTCCCCGTGACGGCAATACCCCGCCTCTATCTGCGCCTTTTCGGGTACCGCCTCTTTCCCCCCAGATAGCTCCCACATAGGCTCACCTTTCCATGTGCCCCAGGTATGACCCAGGTGCAACCCCAGCAGGTCTAGAGCTAGCCTTTCGTCCCAGTGCCAGTCTGTGAAGGTAGGCCGCGTGACGTACGACAGAAGGTGATACAACTTGCCGATGCCGTGCCTAGCCAAGCTAAGATATTTGTAATGCACGACTACACTATCTACACCCAAGAGTGCCGCCCATGCCGACTTCACCCGTTGTATATCCGCCGCCGACAGATAGCCCACGTCCGGCAGCAAGACGTTCAAGTGAGGATGATATTTAGGTGTCTCATGGTGCTTTGCGTCCCGATGGTCGTCGCCGAACAGATGCCAGCGCCGTAGGCCCCGCTCATACCCCAGCTTGCAGAAGATGGCTTTCGCCTTGCGCCCCAAGGCTTCCAAGCTAGCTTTCCTCCGGTATTTGTCTCTCACGGACATTGGCAACGTCAGGACAAAGTACCCCCACTTGTCCGCCTGCTGGAACTTTGGTAGCCACCTAGCTATCCGCCGATTGTGCGCTGGCCCCTCCTGCCGTCCGCACTTGCCGCACCACTCCCGCGCACAAAACACCTCTTTGGCCACCCAGCAACCCTCAGGAGCAAAACCGATGCCGGAGAAGCCCCCACAATCAGGCTGTAGCAGCCGCTCGGCCCTGTCGTCAAAGCCCCAATGAGATTTGTCAAGGAGGTCAAGATAATGGCTCCGCACGTCTGCGACAGCCTGTTTTGCGGACTCTAGGCCCCTACCGTCCAGCACGTGGACACAGTTCCCCTCCAGGCAGTTGCAGACCCCGCAGCGCCGGTGCAGATGGCCCCCAGGCTCACACACACGGCATAGCTCGTGCGCCCAATGGTCCCACC
The DNA here is from genome assembly GCA_016179765.1 of Chloroflexota bacterium. GTDB lineage: Bacteria > Chloroflexota > Dehalococcoidia > Lucifugimonadales > JACPCL1 > JACPCL1. Next base: position 8,163 of record JACPCL010000049.1, on the reverse strand, counting down.
CGGCGCAATCGCAAGTCCAGGCCATGACAGGCCGCCGCACTGCCGTCACCATGGACAGCTGCCTTCCCTGGCAGATGCCAGGGTTACGCCCCCCACCCTGGGGAAGGGGCTGTTCTGACGGGTACCCGTGCCCGCTGAGACGCAGAGAGCCGCCGCCGCCAGGTCCCCCCCCAGCGACGACGGCCCCACGGTACACCCGTGCATGGCTGCCGCGCCCCTCAGTGCTCCCAGGCCCCCCGGCCCGCTGAACACCTAACACCCGGCAGTTAATGCTTATGGTAGATGACGCAACCCCGCGCCAAGTGATAGAATTCCCTAGCAACACAGCCACACTCCCTCTAGAAGAGATGTGGTGTTTGCTTTCTGACTCCCAGCAGACCGCCGCCAAGCCAAGACTGCTGGGAGTCCTTGTGCATTGGAGGTTGGTCATGCGGCCACCTCCAATGGGATTTCAATCCTGAATGGTGCGAAGCGGAAGGCGTTAGAACGCTCGGACTCGGAACCGGGAGAACGCTGCGCCCACCGCCGCCTTCTACAACGTGGGCGATGCCTGGGCCGAGGACACTCCCACCTTCACCCAGGTGAACACCGCCCTGGCCATCCTTGGCGGCGACGCCGACGTGGACAACTCGCTAAGTCACCACTAACCCGCTCTAAATCCAAAGCTAGTACCACCTCGACCTTGCAACCGTCGAGCACCACCTTGTCCACCACGGCCCTCAACGCTTGGGCTCTCTCTTCAGGAGTCAATAGTGCGAGTCTTATTCGCAGGCTACCGGCAGAGGCGATCCACGCGCTCAGAGCTTCCACCTCTGCACCGAGAGCGCCTGCTTCCCGCTGTAGACGGGCGACTTCTTCGTGGTAGTGCTCCTTGCGCTCCTTGATGAACTTCATCTGGATCGACAAACCTTGCTCATCGACATAGCCCTTCACAAACGCGGTTACGGCCCGTTGTTCCTCTTGCTCAACCCCAGCCAATTGACGACGTGCGCGGTCGAGGTCTGCCCATGAGCCGCCTTCTTCCAATTCGTGGCGGCGCGCAGACAGCACGGCTTGAATGCTCTCAGGACGCTCCAAGAAGCCCATCACCGTGTCCCAGACGGCGTCTTCTATTGTCCTGGCGCCGATTCTGGGCTTGGGACAACTCGCGTTCTTGTAGACGCCGGCGTAACAGATGTATCGACGGTAGGGCCTTAGCTTCGGGCGCTTGTAGAGAGATCCATCCTTTCTCCTGTAGCGACTATAAGCGGTCGTGAAGTGGCCCATGAATCTACAGCCGCAGTTGGCACACCAAACGAGGCCCTGGAGAGGAAATAGTACGGGGGTTTGCCTCGCGGTCTCTCGCAACCGCGCATTTCGCCGGCGAATAGCCTGGGCTCCTTCCCATGTCTCGGTAGTGACCAACTCGGGGAATGATACCGGCACCCACTCCTCCCGCGAATTCCACACCACCTTGACAGTCTCTTTTTGACCGTTGTCTCGCTTAAGAAACCGCCTTCTATCATAGAAACCCTTGCCTATATAGATCGGGGCACTCACAATGTGTTGCACGGCTGTACGCGTCCACGGCCTTCCCTTGCGCGTAAGGAGGCCCTCGGTGTTCAGTCGATCAGCAATAGCACCGGGGCCCATCCCTTGGACGTAGTCGGCAAACACGCGGCGAACCACCCCTGCTTCAAGGGGGTGTGGGACCGGCCTGCCTTCAGCGTCCCTGTCATAGCCATACTTCACGGCCCCCTCCGCCTTTCCTTTTCTCGCCCGACCGCGATGCCCCATGCGGACCCGCTCACGGATGTTGTCAAGCTCTATTTTGGCTACAGCCGCAAGGATGCCAAATGTTTTCAGGTCTATTGTGTCCTTCACACACTCGATACCGACGCTTCTACCTTCAAGGGCTTCCATTAGTGCCGCAGCAGGGTACATGCCGCGAGCGAGACGATCAGATTTCCACGCCACTACCACGTCGAAGCGTCCGTCCTGGATCTGATTCAGCATGTCGAGGAACCTAGGTCGTCGTTTTGAGGCGCCGGAGCCCACGTCTTGGAAGCGGGCCACGATGGTGTACCCTTTTTGTGTACAGTAACTCTCCATGTCCCTGAATTGTTCGTCTAGGGACACTTTCTCTTCAGTCGCTTGCTGCGCACTTGACACTCGACTGTAAATGGCGGCCCGCATCTGTGGATGCTGACTATTCACTCCATCCTCCTTATTCCAAGCTCATCCAATCTCACTGAGAGGGCCTGCACCGACACCCCCAGCTTCCTGGCCGCCACCCACAGTGGCCCTTCCAGCTCCACCACCCACTCCTGGGGCATGAGGACGTGGGCGGCGAAGATATTGCACTCCCGCTCCCGCCGCTGGCGCTCCCAGGGCCTGACGCAGTAGAACTGACACTCGTCGTCGTGGATCAGGTAGTGGTAGAGCTCGTGCCACAGGGTGAAGTGGCGCCGCCCCATGGTGTCGTTCTGGTTGATGCCGATGGAGGAGAGCAGCTCCGCCCGCACGCAGATGCCGCTCACGTCCGGGGGCCAGTCTCGCAGGTCCACCTTGATGGGGTAGTCTGCCAGGACCGGGGCGAGGCTCACGGGAGGCCCGGAGAACTGGTAGCGCTTGTGAATCCACCTGGCGACGCGTACGGGATGTTCTAGCGGCATAACGGCACAATAATAGAACAGTAGTTCTTCTCATGGCAAGCCCCATACGTCCCATCACTCTTCCTTCGGCGGCTCCTGGCGCTGCCGCGCCTCCCGGGCCTGGCGGTCCCGATCCCAGGCGAAGTCGATGTAGTCTTCGATGGAGCGCTTGGCCTCATCCGACAGGTCGGGGCTGGCCCGCAGGTACTCCTTGACCTGGCTCCTGCGGATCAGCTCCTCCAGCTCGCCCAGGGTGATGCCCAGGGCGCGGGCGTACCTGAGCCGTATGGCCGGCCCCGGCAGGTCCTCACCCTTCTCGTGGAGGCTGATCTGAGCCTGGCTGAGGCCCACCAGCTTGGCCAGGTCGCGCTGGGTGAGCCCGCGCTGCGTCCTCAGCCGCCTGACCTGATCGCCGAAGTAACCGTTCATGCTCCTATTGTGTGTTATTGGCATACAACTTGTCAAGAGGGCAAACAGGCTATCTACCTATCAAACCCTAGCCCTGGTTTCCGGCCCTTATCCCTGCATTAGGAAGGCTCCTGGGAAGTTGTAGGGAAAAGAGCGTCATCAATCCCTTGACAAAGTATTGGCGTAGTGCTTATCATTCGGCGTTGGAGGGAGCCATGGAAGGGAAAACCGTTACGCGGACGCCGCACCCCTGGCCCAAGCGGGGAGGCCTCATAGACCACCTGGGGAGGAGCAACCGGCTCAAGGAGCTGCGCATGAAGGCCATGCTGAACCAGAAGCAGCTTTCGGAACTGGCGGGCGTTTCGCCATGGACCATCTCCAAGATCGAGCACGGCCAGCGCCTGCCCCAGATCGGGGTGGCCTATCTCCTCGCTCGGACCCTGGGGGTAAGCATCGAGGATATTTTTTTCCCCAAGAGTATAAGCATACTGCCTATCTCAGATGGGCACGACGGCACGGACGGCCTGTGATGGTGGCGACTTTCCATTCACACCTCACCGTTACCGTGGTCGCACCTTCTGAGTCCGACCCCGCCAGGGTGGAGGCTGCCCTGAGGCTACTGGGCCGCATGGTCGCCCAGGTCTATGCCAGGGACATGGCCCTGGTCAACTCAGATGGACACGGGGACCCCGCGTGGATACCCCCGGAGGAGGAGATGATGACGCTGCGGAGAAGTGAGGTTCGAGATGCGGCCCAGGCGCGCCGCCAGGCGGCCGCGGCCATCGAGAAGCAGGTGGGCGCCAACAGGGAGATGTACGACTACAACAGGTCCCTGGTGGAGGCTTTCTGGCCGGAGATCTCCGAGTTCCACGTGGCCTGGATGGCCCGGGTGGCCTCGCAGATGGCCCTGGACATCCTCCGGGAGGAGGTCATCTGGTACCAGGGCCGCCCCTATGTCACCATCAAGGGCCTGATCCGCCTCCTGAACCGCCATCCCCAGTTCGACAACTACGAGCTGGAGCCCGCCTCGGAAGAGCTGCGAAAGGCCATGAGGGTGGCCAGGGAGGAGGAGCAGGTGTGGTTGTGCCGCCTGTGGCGCAAGGACCGCACCCGCCCCGCCATCGGCTACGGCCGGGCCACGCCCGAGGACACCTTCGTGGGGTACGGGCGGATCAATAAGGAGGAGGCACCGGACCAAGAACGGCCCCCTTCTGCAGGCTCGGGACAGGCTTTCCGAACCCCGGCGGTGGTGGAGATGGCCCAGGAGCGGGCCATCCGCCATGCCGCCCAGAGCGCCTTCGCCTGGGAGTTCATGTCCACCCTGGAGCAGCCAGCCTCGGAAGACCACGGCAGAGTGGATCCGGAGAACGGCGACGTGACGCCCTTCCTGGAGGACGGCAGCCCCAACACCGTGGGGTGCACCGCCTCCCAGCGCCGCTGCATCCACGCCCTGGCCCGGGCCCTGGGTCTCCCAGAGGGAAACGTGGACGGGGAGACCGGCCAGGTCCTGGAGGCAGGCTGGCGGGCCGACCTGTACCGGCTCTATGGCAAGACCTCCACCATGCGCCTCACCGTGGCCGAGGCCAGGGAGTACATCGAGAGCCTGACATCTGAGCACCCAGACCTGGAGGAGCCCACGGCGGGCCAGCGAGAGGCCGAGCGCCAGGACCTCTGGGAGCGGATGCGCCAGCTCCTGCAGAGCCTCCCCAGGGATACTCCCCGGCAGGTGTGCGCCTGGTTCCGGCGGGAGCACGGCCTGGAGGTGAAACCGGAGGAGCTCACCGCGGACCGCCCTCCAGGAAGGGTGCCCGGCTACGCCCTCCGCCGCCTGGCGGAGGGCCTGCGGAGCTACCAGGTGAAGCTGGCGCCGGGGCCGGACCTATGAGCCGCTGTCTGCACTGCGGCCAGCCCATTCCTGAGAGGCAGAGCTTCTGCCGCCGCTGGTGGGCGCAGCTCTCCACGGAGGAACGGGCCGAGGCAGGGACGCCGACAGGGTTGCTGCGGGTAGTCGCTTGGCAGGCCCTTCGTCGCCTGGATGAGAGGGAAGTCAGGCACGCGGAGGTGGCCGTGTGAAGCTCCAGGTCGCCAGGGACTTCGCCTACGACGCCGGCGACTTCGCCGCCACCGGCCTGAGGGCCTTCGTGGTCTCCTCATCAGGGCGGGGCAAGTCATACACGGCAGGGGTTCTGTGCGAGGAGGCCCTCGACGGGGGTCTTCCCATCATCGTCTTCGACCCCGAGGGGGAGTACTGGACCCTCAAGGAGCGGTACCCCACCCTGGTTGCGGGAGGCGACCACGCCCACATCCCCCTGGTGCGCCGTCCCAGGGTAGTGCAGCAACTCCTCTCTGTGCAACTGAATGGGCCCAAAAGAGACCAGCCAACTGTCTTGGTGTTCCGAGATGCCGACCAGTTCTCCCACCAGGGCTTCGGTCACGAAGACCAACTCCCCGCGCCATTTGATTTGTCCGTTGGAACGCACCCGTCGTACTTCAGTCAAGGGAGGATACACAGGGTCCTGCATGCGCAGAGGGTAGGGACGTGGGGATGGCACATACAGGGTTGCGGGAGGGACCTGGCCCAGGGCTTGATGTGGCCGTTGGGTGTTATAGACCAAGCGAAAGGTATCGCACCGCTGTTGTTGCGCTGTGGGGGTTGCAGCCGGCGGACGCATCGTCTCCGCTTTGAGGGTTCGGTGCATCCGCTCATGCCGTCCATTCTCTTCTGGGTGTCCTGGCTGAATGCGCTCCGGTGTAATACCCAGCTTGACCCACCAGGCTGCCAAAGGGGACAGTCCTCCCACCCCCACGGAAGCGAAGGGAGGGCCATTGTCGGTGCGGATGGCGCAAGGCAAGCCGTATTCCCGAAAAGCCCGCTCAAAGACGGGGCGCACGTGGGGGTAATCCGTCTTGGAGACGATCTGGCAGCACAGGAGCATACGACTGTGGGCATCGCTCATGGTCAGAGGATCGCACCGTGTGCCGTCCTGGGTGCGCACCCAGCCCTTGAAGTCGGCGCACCACACGGCATTGGGCTGGTCGGCGTACTGGAAGGGCGCCGTCCAGGGAGTGATGCGGCGCTTGTGGCGACGGGGCTTCACCAGCCCCGCACGGGCCAGAATGCTTCCGCGGGTACTGACAGCAGGCCAGGCGGCAGCCAAGCTGTTGCCCTCCGCCGGCGGGGGCAACAGCTTGGCTGGACCCCAGGTCGGGTGGTCTGCCTTGGCCTGCAGGACGGCTTGGACGACCGACAGCGGCGTAGCGTTGGGATGCTGGTGGGGAGCACGGGAGTGCTCCTGCAGCCCCGAGACACCCGCTTCGGCAAAACGCCCCAGCCACTTATAGGCAGTCTTGCAGCTCACTCCAAACTCTCCTGCCAACTCAGCCACGGTGTACTTCCCCGTTTGGAACAAACTCACCAATTGCGTACGCTCTTTCATGGCACAGGTCTCTTTCCACGGCAAGGCAGCACCTCCTTGTCGTTCACTCTACCTGTTACCCATGTGCCCGGTCTATTTGTTACCAGTGTACCCGGTTAGTACCCTCCCTGGCCCTCTCCCGCTCGGGGTTTGCCCTGGTCTTCGACCTCTCGGAGATCAGGGAGCGAGAGCAGCAGTCCTTCTACGCCCTGGCCGCCGAGGAGCTCTTCGTCCTGAAGCGGCAGCACCCCGGCATGGCCCTGCTTGTGGTGGAGGAGGCCCATCTCTTCGCCCCTCAGGTTTACGCAGGGGCCTGCAACGACATCTCCGAGGAGCTGGCCAAGCGCGGCAGGAAGCGGGGCCTCTGGACCGTCTGGGTGACCCAGCGCTCCGCCGACATCGCCAAGCGGGTGATCTCCCAGTGCAACCTGCTCCTCGTGGGCGGCATGGACCACGACCTCGACTTCCAGGCGGTGAAGCCACGGCTTCCCAGGGAGGTCACCTTCCAGGACGTGACAGCCTTCCCTCCCGGCCGGTTTTACGCGGCTCCCCCAGGACGTTCCATCGAGGTTCGAAAGCGCCATGTCACCCACGGGGGCGAGACTCCCGGTGTCGGCAGGCCCATAGCCCTGGCCACCGAGGTCAAGGACGCCTCCCTTGAGCAGGCTATCGCCGGCCTCCTGGAGATGGCCAGGCAGGAGCAGGACGAGGAGGAGCGGGAGGCCGGCGAGGTGGAGCGTCTCCAGGCAGAGCTGGAGGTGGCAAGTAGGGAGACCGAGGAGTGGAAGGGGAAGTACCGCGACCTGGAGATCGCCGCCCGGGCAGCGGGACTCATCAAGGTGGAGCTGGCAGCTACAGGTGTTTTACCCCCTGCAGAGGGTAAAACAGCGGAACTGGCGCCGCCGGGAGACAACCACCGAGCTACACCAGGGCCACCACCGTCAGCCGAGCCTCAAGTTCTTCCCAGGAGCCTGGACGACCTGGTGGTCCCCAGGGCAGTGCAGCGGCTTCTCCAGCACACCGCCGTCCGGGACCTGGTGGAGAAGGCGGGAAGGAGCGGCCGGCACAAGGACACGCGGGTAGCGTCGCGCCACGCCTGGGAGCTGGTAGACATCTTCGCCCGCGTCCAGAAGGCGGGAATCGGTGAGGTGGCCCTTGCCCTGGGGATCACCCATCCCAGGACGGCCAACGCCCTGCGGGTGCAGGCCCAGGAGCTCGTACGGGCAGGTGTCCTGAGGGTCGCCGACGGCGGCTTCGCCCTTGACCGGCAGAGCCTGGAGCGGGCGGCCACCCTGTACGACATCCGACAGCGGCGCAGGAGGGTTCCAAGGGGCAGGAAAACAGCAAAGGTTGGCTAGGCGGGCCCGGGGGCCTGTTCAAGCCCATCCGGGCCTTTCTGCTTGGAAAACATGGCCCGGTTGCAGGGGGTACAGACGTGCGGCGATCCGAGTTGGGGAAACACGCGGAATGAGCAGCCGCAAGGACCGGAGGATGCTGCGGAGCAGCCTGTCGAGGGCCCGCGATTTCGGGAGCCTCTCGACCCGGGCGCAGCTGCTCTACGTCCTTCTGGTTCTGAACGCCGACGACCAGGGACGCCTTCAGGCGGCCCCGGACATCATCAAGCTGGACGTGTGCCCCCGCGTCCCGGACATCACCATGGAGGAATTACCCGAGCTGCTCCAGGAGATGGAGCGTGCCCGCCTGGT
>JACPCL010000048.1 GCA_016179765.1 Chloroflexota bacterium | reverse complement strand
GGAGGCTCAGGTGTGCCGCCTGATGACCATGCGCAGTATGTCCATCGTAGAGCATGGCGGAGACTTTACCTACGAAGGCTCCGCGGAGAAGGTATGGGCCCCGGAGCACGGCGTGAAGAGCACGGAGAGCATCGTGCAGATGTTTGGGCCCTACGCGCAGTTGCTGAACGGCTCGCCCAACGCCGTAGAGCGGGGCCTGTACGCCCACAACCTGCTGGGCGCATTCCAGTCTGGCATCAACCACGGCAGCACCCAGATCATGCGGGACCAGGTAGCCCGCCGCGGCCTTGGCATGCCGCGTGGGTAGGCCAACCATGCGTTGAATCCCCCACCCACCACCGGTGGGCGGGGGATTCCCCTGTCCAGGAGGCACAGAAACTCAAGTCTTTAGATGTGCACATCTAAGAGACAAGAAAGGAACCCCAATTGGACGTTCTGCTCACCGAAGAAGAGGAGATGCTCAAGAACCTGGCAAGGGAGTTCCTGGAGAAGGAAAGCCCGCCAAGCCTGGTACGCCAGATGGAGAAGGACCCTGTGGGATACCCTCCCGCCCTGTGGAAGCAGTTGGCTGACCTGGGGTGGCTGAGCCTACCGCTGCCGGAGCAGTACGGCGGCCAGGGCGCTCCCATGACCCACCTGGGCCTTATCATGGAAGAGGCGGGCCGCCATTTGGCCCCGGTGCCGCTCCACAGCACCATGACCGTGGCCCTGACCATCGCCAAAGAGGGTAATGCGGAGCAGAAGCAGGCTATCCTGCCCGAGGTAGGCAAGGGCAACATGATCCTCACCTGGGCATTGATAGAGGTGGACCCCCGCTACTACCATCCCGATTCCCTCCACCTCTCCGCCACTGCCCGCGGAAACGACTACATCCTCAACGGCACCAAGCTGTTTGTGGACAACTTTGAGGCCTCGGACAAAGTGCTGGTAGTGGCTCGCACGGCTCCAGCCTCTGGAAGCAGCAAAGGCATATCCCTTTTCCTGGTGGACTCCAGGGGCCCCGGGGTTACGAACGTTCCCCTGGTAACCACCGCAAAGGACCGCCAGAGCGAAGTGCGGTTCAGCAACGTGCGAGTACCCAAGGCCAACATGGTAGGCGAGCTGAACAAGGGCTGGCCTATTACCGAAGCCATGCTGGACCAGGGCGTTGGCCTCCTGTGTGCCATGATGGTTGGCGCCGCCCGCAAGGACGCCGAAATGGCGATTGAGTACGCCAAGAACCGCGTGGCCTTTGGCCGGCCTATTGGCGCGTTCCAGTCCGTTGCCCACGCCTGCGCCGACATGATCATGTGGGTGGACGGCGCCCAACTCCTGACCTACGAGGCGCTCTGGAAGATGGACCAGGGGATGCCCCATGGGATGGAGGTGTCACAGGCCAAGTCCTTCTCCAATGAGCGGCTGCAGGCCCTGGTGCGCTCCTCGCAAGCCATCCACGGGGGTATCGGGTTCATGATGGAGTTCAACCTACATCTGTGGTATCGCCGCGTGGCTGCCTGGAGCCTGCGCATGGGTACCACCTATGAGCACCGGGCCAGGGTTGCCCGCGCCCTCCTGGACCAGCCCGGCAAGGTGGTGCTGGGCGAGCCGGTGGTGGCGTTGCCCGCGTAGGGCCCAGTGTTGTACACTAGGGCGTTTTCGGTACGTCCGTGGTTCCCCAAGCTGAAAGAGCGAGGTTATCAACATGGCCATTGACCCAGTATGCGGCAAAGAAGTGGATGAAGCCAAGCTTCGTGAGCAGTCCGGCACCACAGCCTACGGCGCCAAGGAGGTAGACCCCACGGCAGGCACTCGCCGCTTCCATAACGGCAAATGGTACTACTTTGACAGCATGGAGTGCCGGTCCAAGTTTATGGCCAGCCCGGACCGCTACCTCAACCCAGGCGCAGTCCAGGCCCCGGCACGGCCCGCCCGCCGGCAAGAGGAGTAGCCTCTGGCAACGTCCGTCGCCACTCGCATAGGATGACAAGGTGAAAGGGCGCTCTCTTGTGGGAAGCGCCCTTCTCCGTTTTGGCCCTTGGCTCAGGGAGGCCTTGCGCCTGCCCCTCTGCAACGCTACTATCAAGCTGCACCGTGCCGGGGTGGCGAAATGGCAGACGCAGCGGACTTAAAATCCGCTTCCCCCAAAAGGAGTGTGGGTTCAAGTCCCTCCCCCGGCACTGTCCCCTTAACAGGGTGCTGAAAAACACCCCCAAACCCCCTCAAGGGGTTCAAGATTTCCCCTCCTCTTTCAAGAAGGCTCCAAAGGAGCCTTCCTCTCAGGGATTGATTGGGGATTATATACTTGACACGGATTCCCATATCTGCTATACTTTCTTCTGTGATGATTGAGCAGGGCGTTCCGCAAGTTCCTTCAGGTGTTCTTTGACTACCTTCGGAAACACCTTGTCGGCCAACTCCTCAGTCGTCATCTCGGTCACTGGCTTTTCTGGTTTAGCCTTCTTCGGCATAGGAGCCTCCGATGTACAAACAGATGGACGTGAACATTATGAAGCTGATGGAGGACTTTGACACTGACAAAGAGTGTCGGGATGTCCTAGTCAAGCTCCGCTGGCCCAATGGCGTCGGCTGTGTTCGCTGTGGGTCTACCAACATTCGCAACAACTATACTCGCTCCCTCTACGACTGTGGGGCCTGTGGCTTCCAGTTCTCCGTGACGACGAGAACTATCTTCCATGATACCCACCTCCCCCTCCCAAAGTGGTTCGTGACCATCTACCTGATGTGCGAGTCTAAGAAGGGCATGTCCGCCAACCAGATCAAGCGCACCATCGGCGTGTCCTACAAGACGGCCTGGTATCTCTGCCACCGCATCCGAGCGGCAATGCAAGACACTGGGGGGACCAAACTCAGCGGAACGGTTGAAGCCGACGAAACCTACGTTGGCGGCAAGGTACGCGGGCAGGGACACGGCTACAAGGGCAACAAGGCTATCGTGGTCGGCGTCGTCCAGCGCAAAGGACAAGTCCGCCTGCAAGTCGTGGACGACACAGGCAAAGCCACTCTGCATGGCTTTGTGAAGACGCACACCGCTCCTGACACCGAGAACATCTACACCGACGAACACCCCTCCTATGCAGGGGTCGGTGACGGTGACACCCGCCACGCTACGGTCAATCACAGAATTGAGGAGTGGGTGCGGGGCGATGTCCACACGAACGGGATTGAGAGCGTGTGGTCGCTTCTCAAACGCTCCATCAATGGCTCGTTCCATCACGTCTCGGTCAAGCACCTTGACTCCTATCTTGACGAATTGGAATGGCGGCAGAATAACAAGGAAAATGCCTACCTGTTCAGGGATACGCTTATGAAGTTGCTTTCAGCAGAACGGCTAGAGTATAAGAACCTCACGGCTTAGGCTGTCGTCGCACAAACCCCTCTAGATATTCCATGAATGACATCTTAGATTCTGTATCCAACTTAGAATCTAGGAGAAGAAAAAGACGAGCGTTCATAGCATTACGCATTTCATTGTCGCGACGCATCAAGTCTAACATGCCTTTCAGGACAGCTCCGAACCCTTCTGATGTGCTCGTGAGTTCTTGTTGTGCTTTCTGAATGAGACCTTCTAATTCTTCGGTCTTATAGTAGGTACTGGATGCGAGTTTCCCGATGATTTCATTTTTGAAGCGGATTTCCTTAACTTTGCGATTCAGAAGCAAAAAAACTCCCACAACAAGAATGCCAACAACCAGAAGTGAAAGCGTAAGGGCTGTAATGTCAGGCCCTTCAACAGTAAATGACTTTCCTTTCAGAAGGGGTTTAGCCACTCTGAAAAGCGGGGCAACAATGTTGTTGGTAATGAGACCAATCATCCACGCGGCTAATCCTAGTGCTACGAGCACTATCAGCCCCGTGGTGATTGGCCGGCCATGCTTACCTAGTCTATCTTCCATAGCCTTGAACAACCCTGGGAGAAGGTCTTCCATTGGCCCGCACCTCTACGCTGAGATGCGGGGATTCTACCACGTTATCCGACGCAAGTACATAAGCCCCGATTGATTTGTATTTGGGGGACACCCCCATAACAATAACTGTCCTCTTTCTAGATACGGAGCTTTACCTTAAAAGGCCACTACCTTACCATCCTTCGGCTTCGCTCAGGACAAGCTCTTTGTCCCCTTTTCAATGTGGTGAGGGGGATTACAGAATGTTGGGTTAGTTCCCACTGAACCGCTGACAGGGGCGCCTTTCCTGGCAAAGGAAGGCTGTGGTACAACCGACTTTCGTCATACTATAGCCTCTTGCTTTCCTTCCCAGGAGTGCAGGCGTACTCCTATGGATAACGCCTTGGGGTTGATGTACAGTACCTGGGTATCTTTGCGCCCCAGGAGGCCCCATGCGCGCCGCCCGCCTGACCAGCCCCAAGCGGTTTGAGTTCGTGGATGTGCCCATGCCCTCTCCCAAGCCGGGGGAGGCGCTGGTGCGCATGGAACGCCTCTCTATTTGCGGCAGCGACTTGCGCACCTACGACCGCTTGCTGCCTGAGGAGCAGTATCCCGTGGACGTTGGCCGCCCCTGCCACGAGTGCCTGGGCGTAGTGGTGGAGAGCCGCACCGATGCTTTCAAGGCGGGCCAGCGGGTGATCGTCTTCCCCTCCACCTCCGGCGGACTGGTGGAGTACATCGCGGAGCCGGCGGCGCGCCTGGTCGCCGTGCCGGAGTGGGGCGATCCTACCCACTGGATCATGTGCCAGCCCGTGGGCACGGTCATGTATGCATGCCAGCGCATTGGCAGCGTCCTGGGCCAGCGTGTGCTAGTGTTAGGGCAGGGGGCCATCGGCCTCAGCTTCACCAACCTCCTCAATCGGCTGGGCGCCAGCCAGGTCATCGTCACCGATCTGCTGGACTACCGCCTGGAGTTGGCCCGCAAGCTAGGGGCGACCCGTGCCATCAACGCCGCGCGCGAAGATGTGCAACAGGCCGTGGCGGAGGTCACCCAGGGACAGGGCGCGGACATTGTGGTGGAGGCCTGTGGGCGGCCCGAAACCGCCAACCAGATCGCGCAGACGGTGCGCAGGGAGGGCCTGGCGGTGCTCTTTGGCCTGGCCCACGACCAGGACACTTTCATGCTCAACTATGACAGCATGACCGCTCAGCTTCCCACCATTCTGGTGGTGAACAGCGCCCGCAGCGGCCATATGCCCAAGGCGGTGGCCCAGTGCGTTGACCTGGTGGCCCAGGGCCGTATGGACCTCACCTACATGGTCAGCCACCGGTTGGGGCTCAAGGATGTGCAGAAGGCCTATGACCTGTACAGTGAGAAGGACGAGGGTATCATTAAAGTGGTCATGGAGGTATGAAAGAAGCACTGCCTGGCCTCAAAGGCCAGGCAGTGCTTCTTTCTGGGATTACATCCTCAAGAAACGCCTAGTACCGGGAGCTTCTGCCGCCGCCGCCCCCGCCACCCCTGCGGTTGCCTCCATAGCCGCCTCCGCCGCCCCCCTGGGGCCTGCCGCCGCCGAACCCGCCGCCACCGCCTCCGCCGCCAAACCCGACACCCGCGGGCCTGGGCCTGGCCTCGTTCACGGTAATCGCCCGCCCGTGGAGTTCCTTGCCGTTCAGCGCGGCAATGGCGGCCTGGGCCTCCGAGGAGGTAGGCATCTCCACAAACCCAAACCCCTTGGAGCGGCCGGTGTCGCGGTCACGCACAATGGAGACCTCATCCACCTTGCCGTGGACTTCAAAGGACTCCCGTAGCTCCTGGTCCGTTGTCTCGTAGGCGAAATTCCCCACGTAGATCCTCATGGTAACTCCTTCTTTGTGTAGCGGATGGCCGTTGCCATCTCTGCTCCTGGCCGTGGAGGAGGCGCGTCTGTGGGCCTCCCCCACGGCGTTGCTCGTTATCTGCTCAGGCTGAGCGCAGCACCCTGCTGGTGAAAGCAGTCGCTGCAATAGACCGGGCGGTCGCCGCGGGGCTTGAAGGGCACGGTTGTGTCCTTGCCACACTGGGCGCACACCACGGGGTGCATCTCGCGGGGTGTTTGGGCATAGCCGCCATTCCGCTGGGTGCGCCGTGCTAGACGGCAGGCGGTGCAGCGCTTGGGCTCATTGGAAAAGCCCTTAAGTGCATGGTACGCCTGGTCGTCGGCGCTGAAGATGAAGGGCTGGCCGCACTCCTGGCATACCAGGGTCTTGTCCTCGTTAGGCATCGGTGAACTCCTTTCCTTAAGTGTTGGCAAGGGTCGGGTCACTGATGCCGAGGACGCTTCAGAGCACCTGGGGAGCACACAGGGGACGCCGTTAAGGGTCCGAAGGGCGCAGGGGTCACGAAAGAGGTCGGACGCGGGACGCGATACTATGCCACACGTACAGTATATCATGAAAGGCCCTGTTGTCTACCTCTGTTAGGGACTGGGTCTTGCTGTATTGGGCAGAGTAGTCATAGAATCATGAACGAAGGTCGCTAGAGACGGCATATCTATGAATGCTCAAGCATCTGCACTCCCCGCACGGGCTCCTGAACCGGGCAGCAACGTCCCGGTGCTGGACGCTGCTGCGTGGGCTGCTGCTGTGCCCTATTTGCCCCAGGTGCTGTTGGACAGCGTCCGCCGTAACCCTCACCTGCCTCCAAGCTGGATTGAGGCGGTTGATGGCACCCTCCTGTTTTCTGACATCGCTGGTTTTACCCAGCTCTCCGAGAGACTGACGCAAATGGGCAAGGAGGGCGCCGAGGCGCTTACTGATGTCATTAACCGGTACTTTGATGGGCTGCTGGGCATTGCTCGCCGGCATGGCGGGGCAAACATCAAGTTCGGCGGTGATGCGCTCTTGCTCCTGTTTACCGGCGATGACCATGCCCACCGGGCTGTCCTTGCGGCCTTTGCCATGCAGCGGGTAACCCGCCAGTTCGGCACCGTCCGCGCTCAGAGCTATCGCGTTCGCCTGCAAATGAAAGTGGCTCTGCACAGCGGGACCTTCTGGTCGGCTACCGCTGGCTTGCCAGGCCGGCGCATGCAGCATTTCATCCTGGGTACGGGAACCGCACGAATAGCCCAGGTGGAGGATGTTGCCCATGCGGGGGAAGTCCTGGCTAGTGAGGCGACGCAGGCATTAGTCAGCCCGTGGGCTGCGATGGAACCTTACAATGGTGCGTACCGCATACTGCGCCTGGCCGGGAGGGGTCCCGCTCGCGCCGCTTTGGTAGAGAAGGAAGAGGATTCCTCCTTGATGCCTGACTTGCTCGCCTACATCCCTCCGCCGGTCGCGCAACAGTTGCGCGGCGCCGGCCAGGCCGCTGAGATGGAAGGAGAGCACCGAAAAGTCAGCACCATGTTCATCCACCTCCTGGGGGTCAACGAGCTTCTGGAGAGGGATGGCCCTGCCGTACTTTTGGATGAGCTGCAACGATATGTGGCTGCCCTGGTGCGGTTGGGGGAGCAGTACGGGGGGTTCGTTGCAGCCAACGATATTTCAGGGCATGGCGTGAAGCTGATCGTTCTCTTCGGCGCGCCCGTAGCTCATGAAGAGGACTCAACCAATGCTCTGCGCTTGGCGCTTCACCTTCGCCGGGAGTTGCCCCAGCTAGACGTGCACCTCAGCCAGAGAATCGGCGTCAACACAGGCTTTGTCTTCGCTGGCAACGTTGGGCCTGCGTACCGACGTGAGTACACGGTGATGGGAGACGCCGTGAACGTGGCGGCCCGGCTCATGGGCGCGGCAGCCTCCGAGCAGATATTGGTATCTGGGCAAACCATGGACGAAGCTGGCTCTGGCTTTGTCGTACAGCACCTGGAGCCAATCACCGTGAAGGGGAAGAAGGCCCCTCTGTCCGTTGTTGCTCTTGAAGGGGAGCGGGACATCACAGCGTCACGGGATGAGGAACGGCCGGTCATGCTGGTGGGCAGGGAAGCTGAGCTAGAGACCCTCTTCCGGGTTTGCACCGAAGTGGAGGGGGGGAACGAGAAATGCGCTGTCATCTCCGGCGAGACCGGAATGGGCAAATCGCTCTTGCTGCTGGCGTTCACCGATCTCCTGAAGAGGCGCGGGTGGGTTGTCCATCTTGGGCATAGCTATTCCCATACCGCTGGAGTGCCCTTTGGTCCGTGGCTGGAGATTTTGCACGCTGTATTCCAGCTTGCACCTGCCGATGACGAGGGGACGCGCACTGCCAAGGTAGTGGCTGTGATAGAACGGCTCAGGCCAGAGCTCCTCAACACAGCCCCTCTCCTGAATGCCCTCCTCTCGCTAGCTATCCCTGACACCGATCTGACCCGGTCTTTCAATGAAGAGACACGCCGTCGCCGCCTGTTTGACCTGATAGCCGATGTGCTCAAGCCGGCAGCCACGGAGTCACCTGTGGCGGTTTTCCTGGACGACGTGCACTGGGCTGACCAGAGCTCCCTTCAGCTCCTGAGCCATGTGAGCAACAGGATGGGGAATGGCCGCCTGCTGGTCGGCGCCACCCACCGGCCCCAGGAAGGGCTACAGCTTGCTCTTCCTCCAGCCTCAACCGTCACCATAGCCCTGGGCGAACTTCCTGAAAAAGCTGCAGTGCAGATTGTGGAGGAGTCGTTAAATCTCTCCTTGCTTCCTTCCCAGGTCAAGGAGGCGATTCTGGCCAAGGCTAGGGGCAACCCCCTGTTCCTGGAGCAGGTTGCCCGTTCTCTACAACAATCTGGCGCCCTTACGCCAAAAGGGAAAGGCCTGGTGTTGGGGAGGGCCGAGCAGATGGCCCTTCTGAACATCCCCGACCGACTCCAGGGTCTGGTCATGTCCAGGATTGATGCGCTCAAACACGCAAGCCGAGAAGCGCTTCGGATCGCATCGGTCATCGGCAGCGCGTTTGACCTGTCTGTTTTGAAGTCGGCGGCAAGCTTGGAATTGGGCGGGCCGCAGCTAGAGACCGCGGTGCAGGATTTGACCCAGCTTGGCCTTTTCCAGGCACAGGAGGGTGTGCCGGAGCCAGCATATCGCTTTCGGGAAGCCCTGTTTCAGGAGGTAGCTTACGAGAGCCTCTCCTTCGCAAGGCGTCGCGCCCTACATCATCGGGTCGCCTCTTACCTGGAGGAGGCTTACGGCAGCCGGCTAAAGTCTACCTATGAGGCCCTTGCCCTTCACTATGGACGCAGCGGCGACTTCCCCAAGACGCTGCTCTACGCTACAAGCGCAGGAGATAAGGCCCGGGAGGTGTTCGCCCATGAGGAGGCGATAGCATACTATCAGCAAGGCATTTCTTCCCTCAAGAGCCTGGGCAGTTCCATTGTGCCCCTGGGTAGCCATCTGCTGGAACGCATCGGCGATTGCTACGAGGTGTCGGGCCATCACACGGAGGCGGCTCGCCACTTCTATCGGGCGTTGCGTGTGTGGCGTGGCGCCCAGCGACACCCAATCCTCTCGCCACCGGTGGCCCAAGAGTTGCTCAAGGGGTTGCCGACGACGGCGCGGGAGGCGGCTCTCTGCACCAAGATAGGGGTCTCCCACGAGCACGGCTCTGACTATGGAGCGTCCCTCAGGTGGCTGGAGTCAGCCATACGCGCCCTTCCCCCGCGGCAGCCATTGCCCGCGGCTCGCGCCTACGTTGCCAAAGGCGTTTCGCTGTTCCGTCAAGGCCGCTACCAGGAGGCCATAGCCTGGGGCCAGCGAGGACTGGCGGTATCGCGGCGCCTGGGCGACCGTCGTCAGCTTGCCTACGCCCATGATATGGTGGCCACCTCTTACGTGGAGCTAGGCAACCTGGCACGGGCTGTCCGCCATAGGCACGCGGCCATTCGCATGTATGATGAACTAGGGGATGTGAGTGGACAGGCGAGCGCCAACAATAACCTGGGCACTTGCTATCACCTTTTGGGTCTCCTGGACCAGGCCTTGAGCTGCTATGACGCTAGCCTGAAAGCCTGCCAGCGGCTTGGCAACCCCCTTCGCGCGGCCGTCGCTCACAACAATATGGGAGAGGTGTACTTGATTCAGGGCCACGTGCCAGAGGCACAGGAGCACCTTACACAAGTGGTGGAAACCTTTCAACGTGTCGGCGAGCCATTAGCGGCCACTGGCTTCGCTCTCATCAATCTGTCCAAGGCCAGCCAGCGCCGGCACCAGCCCAAGGAGGCCTGGGACAACCTGCGGCGCGGAGTTACATTGTTGAGAAAGGCAGGCGCCCGGGGCCTGCTTACGGAGGCTTTTCTGCAACAGGCAGAGCTGGAAATGGAAGACGGTTTGGTAGAGCTGGCTACGCGGACCTGTGGGCGAGCCCTTGGGAGCGCACGGGAGATGGGCATGCAACTCCAGGAGGCCCGAGGCCTGTGCATTGAGGGAAGGATTGCTATGGCGCGCCATGATCCCGCCCAGGCAGAAGAGCGTCTGCGGCAAAGCATCGCCCTGGCCGAGGGAACCGGCGCTCAATACGAGCGTGGGGTGGCCCTTTTGAACCTCGCAAAAATCTACCTGAACGACGGCCAGGGGGGAGCATCCCGCAAATCGGGTTCCCTGCCGCTGAGACGCGCAACCTCCATATTCCGCCGCCTGGGAGCCGAGATAGAGTTGGCCCAAGCCCAAGAGCTATGGGCTTCCCAGGGAGTGGACAGGCTTGTGGGGAGCACATCCCGTCAAAGGAGATAGTTCATTGCAGATTACCGTGTTGGGCAGCGCCGGGACGTACCCAGGCCCTGGTAGGGCTTGCTCAGGATTTCTGGTGGAGCAAGGGAATAGCAGGGTCCTTCTGGACTGTGGGGTTGGAGTTTTTGCGAATCTCATGAGGCGTGTGGCGCTTCATGAGATTTCAGCCATATTCGTTACGCACATGCACCCAGACCATTTCCTGGACCTGGTGCCCTTGAGTTATGCCCTCGCCTACGGGAAGCACCAGCGGTCGGATGTTCTTCCCGTGTATGTTCCTCCCGGAGGTAAAAAGATATGGAAGGATGTTGTTGCGGCCTTTGCTGGACCAGTAGAGAGCGCCATTCTCGCTCCCCTTGCCCTTTCAGAGCATCCCATTGGCGTCTGCCGCGTGGGTGCCCTGGAAGTTCAGGTAGTCCCCGTCTCGCACTTTGACATTCCAAGCTACGGCATCCAGGTCTCTGGCGGGGGCAAGCTGGCCTATTCTGGAGATTCAGCCCCTTGTCCCGCCTTGCCTAGCCTGGCCCGCGGAGCTGACCTGCTGCTTTGCGAGGCAACCTTGCTCCATGACGACGCCCTTCCCCCTAACCGGGGCCACCTTACCGCCAGGGAAGCCGGCCAGGTAGCGCAAGAAGCGGGCGCCCGCCGGCTTCTGCTCACGCACATAGCGCCCCATGTGGATGCAAGGAAGAGCCTGAAAGAGGCGAAGGGAGCCTTCTTGGGCGAGGTGCTGCTGGCTGAGGAGGGTCATACCCATGATGTTCCCGCCGCGCCCCAGAATCCTTGATGCGAATGCGCCTTGAAGGGTTTGGACTGGAGTGATGGTTGCCGGAGGGGGTTAGCACAAAACCGCCTTGGCACAGGCCAAGGCGCGTCCCGGCAGTGGGCCTTTATGGGCCGCCTATGGAGCCAAGCTGTTGGGCAAGGCGAGACTTGCGGCGAGAGGCGTTGTTGGCATGGACCGCACCGGTCTTGGCGGCCCGGTCCAAAGCGGAAGCTGCGTGGGCAAAGGCAGCCTTGGCAATGTCCGGGTTGCCTTCGGCGATGGCTTTGCGGGCGGCGGTTACGGCGGTTCTTGCGGCGCTGCGTCGGGGGCGGTTTTGCAGGGCCTTCCGCTGGGCTACACGGTGGGACTTCTGGCTAGGCATCTGCTCCTTTTGTGAACCTCTCCCCTTCTTGGGTTTGGGGACGTCCATACCATTCTACGACCGTTCTGCAACTTCCGCCAGTGCCCCTGCTTTGCTCCCGTTGTTGGGGGTGATGGTGGCGGCGCGGGTGACGCTTGCCACGCCCTGTATCTCCTCTAGCTTGGTGAAGAGACGGCTGAGCTGGTTTACCCCCGTAGTGAACACCGTGAGCTGGACCGTGGCGGTGCCATCGTCATTCTCACGGGTCAACATGGAGGCGATGTTAATCTTGTCGCCGGAGACCATGGCGGTGATGTCCCGAAGCAGCCCAACTCTATCCCACGCCTCTATGGCGATGCGCACGGGGTGGAGGCTCTTGGTAGCTCCCCAATCTACGCTGATGAGGCGCTCCGGTTCATCCTCGTTGGCGATGTTGGGGCAGTCGCGACGGTGGACGGTGATGCCCCTGGTGCGGGTGATAAAGCCAACGATGTCATCCCCTGGCAAGGGGGAGCAGCACTTGGCCAGGCTGGTCAGCAGATCGCCTGCACCCAGCACTTCCACGCCGGAGGCTGGCCCTGTGGTGGGAGGCTTGTACTCTTCAGGGATTCTGTGCTCCGGGCGTAGGGTGAGGCGGGCCACAAGCTGATTGGCGGTGATGCCGCCGCTGCCCAGAGCCGCCAAGAAGTCGTCCACGGTGTCCATGTGAAGGAGTTTGGTCAGCTCCTCTTCCGAGGGATTGAGGCTCAGGCGGCGCAGCTCTCGGGTGAGCAGGTCGCGGCCCCGCTGGATATTGGCGCCCCGTTCCTGCCGGCGGAACCAGGCGCGGATGCGGACGCGAGCGGTGGCGCTGTGCACGTAGCCGGCGTTGGGGTTGAGCCAGTCCAAGCTGGGGCCGCGCGCCACCTTGCTGGTGAGGATCTCCACCGTGTCGCCGTTCTTGAGGGGCGTATCCAACGGCACCAGCTTGCCGTTGACCTTGGCGCCAATGCACCGGTGGCCAAGGTCCGTGTGGACGTGGTAGGCAAAGTCTATGGAGGTGGAGCCGGAGGGTAACTCTTTGATGTCCCCTTTAGGGGTATACACAAAGACCTGATCGGGCAGAATGTCGGTCTTGACGTTTTCCAGGAACTCCTCGGCTCCCGTGTCCTCTCGCTGCCACTCCAGGACTTGCCGCAGCCAGGTCATCTGCTGTTCAAAGGGGTTGTCTTGCCCCTTGCCCTCCTTGTAGCGCCAGTGGGCGGCGATGCCGTACTCCGCTATCTGATGCATCTCTTCGGTGCGGATCTGCACCTCCAGAGGCATGCCCTTGGGCCCCATGACGGTGGTGTGGAGGGCTTGGTAGCCGTTCTCCTTGGGCTTGGCGATGTAGTCATCCACCTGGCCGGGTAGGGGGTTCCAGAGGCCATGGACGACTCCCAGGGCCACGTAGCAATCGCCGCTCACTTTGACTTTGATTCGCAGGGCGAACAGGTCGTGAATGTCGTCAAAGTCTTTGCCCTGGACTGCATAGGCCTGCATCTTGCGATAGACGCTGTAGATGTGCTTGGCGCGGCCCGTCACTTGGGGGCGAAGTCCCACCTTCCTCAGAGCCTGGATCAGTACCTCTCGTACGTTGGCGATGTACCGCTCCCGTTCCTCACGCCGTTGGGCGAGCAGGCGGGAGATCATTTTATATTTCACCGGTTCCAAATAGTGGAAGGACATATCCTCAAGCCGCCACTTGATGTCCCACATGCCCAGCCGGTGGGCCAGGGGGGCGTAGATGTCCAACGTCTCCTGAGCAATGGCCCGACGGCGCTCTGGGGTGTGGGCCTGAAGGGTGCGCATATTGTGGAGACGGTCTGCCAGCTTGATCAGCACCACGCGCAGGTCCTGGGCCATGGCAACCAGCAGCTTACGCAGGCTGGCTGCGTGGTCGCTGCCCTCGGACTGCCGGCCAGAGCCATCTCCCCCGTCCAAGGGGCCAGCATTTACCAGGTCCAGCTTGTTTAACTTGGTGACGCCATCCACCAGCTTCGCCACATCGGCGCCAAACTCACGCACTATCTCCTGAAAAGAAACGTCGCAGTCTTCCATGACATCGTGCAGCAGGGCTGCGGCCAGGGTAGTTGCGTCTAGCTGTAGCTCTGCTAGATAGCTGGCAGCCTCCACGGGGTGGATGATGAACGGCTCGCCGGTGAGGCGGGTCTGGCCTTCGTGGGTCTTGGCGGCAAACTCGTAGGCCCGCTGCACAAAAGCGATACGGTCTTCTGGAAGATAGGCGGCAATCTGGGTGAAGAGGTCCTTCATGGCGGCCCTCCCTCGGCGGGTCCGGGGCTTCTGAAAGATATCCAGAGTATAACGCATTCGGGAGGTCCCTTACAGGGGTACCTTCCCGCGCGGCTCCAAGATAGTACGGGATAGTATCTGTTACAATTTAGCTTTGGGAACGGTAAGATATTGTACAAGACCTTTTGGAGATGCAGATGTTCAAAGCGCCGCGAGGCACCGTTGACCTCCTGCCGCAGGAGCAGAGATACTGGCGGTACGCAGAGCAGGCCGCCGCCGGTGTGTGCCGTCGCTTCGGCTACCAGCGCCTTGACACCCCAACCTTTGAGGCGTCAGGCCTGTTTGTCCGGGGTGTAGGCGAGCAAACAGACATCGTTCAGAAGGAGATGTACGCCTTTGAGGACCGGGGAGGCGACCTCGTTACCCTGAGGCCGGAGGGCACTGCCCCCGCCTGCCGGGCGTACCTGGAGCACGGCATGAGCAGCCTCCCTCAGCCGGTGCGCCTCTACTACTTTTGCCCCATCTTCCGGTACGAACGTCCCCAGGCGGGCCGCTACCGAGAGCACCACCAGTTTGGGGTTGAGGCTATTGGCGATGGCGACCCGGCCATTGACGCGGAGGTGATCCAGCTTGGCTGGTCCTATGCCAGAGAGCTGGGCCTGGGTAAACTGTCGCTGGTTGTCAACTCCATTGGCGATCCCGCCTGCCGTCCCGGATACTTGCAGGCGCTCAAGGAGTACTACGGGGCGTACTTGCCCCACCTGTGCCAGGACTGCCGCGGCCGGTACGAACGCAACCCCTTGCGTCTGTTGGACTGCAAGCAGGAGCGGTGCCAGCCGTTCATTGCCAGTGCCCCCAGGTCCTCGGACTACCTGTGCGACGCCTGCAAGGAGCACTGGAGGCGGCTGCTGGCCTACCTGGACCTCCTGAGCATCCCCTACACGACCAGCCACCGCCTGGTGCGCGGGCTGGACTACTATACCCGCACCGTTTTTGAGATACAGCCGCCGGATGAGGGGGGCCAGAGCACCCTCCTGGGTGGAGGCCGCTATGATGGCCTGGTCCAGGAGTTGGGCGGGCCTCCCACTCCCGGCATAGGCTTCGGCTCTGGGTTTGAGCGCATGGTCTTGAACTTGAAGCGCCAGGAGGTACGCGTGCCGGAGGTCCTGCCCAGGCCAGTGGTGATCGTCCACAGCGGGCCCCAGGCCCTGGAGTACGGCCTGGGAATTGCCGCCCGCCTGCGCAAGGAGAGCCTGACCGTCATCGTTGCGCCGGCGCAGCGAAGCCTCCGGGCACAGATGCGCTACGCCTCATCGGTTAACGCCCGGTACGCCGTGGTCGTAGGGGAGACGGAGGTCCGGCAACGGACCGGCTCCGTGCGGGATATGGACAACGCCAGCCAGGAGGAGGCGCCGGAGGCAGACCTGGCCGCTTACCTGGTGGCCAAGGTAGGGTTGGAGCAGGCTGGCTAGCCGTTGGTAGTCAGGCAAACGCAGTAAGGCGTGGTTACGTTGCATCTGCGAGAAGCTCTTCAAGAGTTTCCCCCCCGCAGCCTGAGGGCTGCGGGGCCTTGCCTCAAAAGTCGTTCTACCTCATCCTCTGTGTCCCCCTCTCCTGCAGGAGAGGGGAATCTGAATCTGGGGACACTCCTTCGCTTCCCCGTTCGCTTCGCTCAGGGCTTCGGCTCACTCAAGGACAGGCTTCGGCCCCGGCAGGAAACCCAAGGTTTCCTGCACCTTCCTGACTTTTGGTGCAAAGCTGGCTGCGGCATCATGTCCCCGCCTGAAGGCGGGGGGTCAGAAGAGAGGATATTGAAACTGCTGTTAGGGGAAGCTCAGGTCCATCCCCACCACCTCGCCTGCCTGGTAGTTGATGGTGACGCCGGACTTCACGCCGTCAAGGTAGAACTCAATCTTGCCGCTGGTGTACACAGGGTTATTCACCCCAATGGTCAGGTCGTAAGCCCCCTCCGCTCCTATCGTCACGAAGTACCATTGCTCCAGAAGGCCAGGGCCAAAGAGCCGGGCGTAGAGGGTCAGCCCCGTGGGCGCAGGGAGGCCACCGGCGGTGGCCTTTCCCTTGACGATGACCGGCAGCGGCGGTGGCGAAGCCGGGTTTGGCGTCGGCGTAGGACGAGGGGCCGTCAGGTTCACTGCGCCCCCAACAAGGGCGCTTATGGCTGGGCGAATGGAGTCTTCGGCCCTGGTATCGGCCTCCTCAGTGGCAGCAAAGCCAATGCTTACGATGTAGGAAGGCTCCACAATGATGGCCAGGAGCTCTCCCGCCCGGTTGAAGACGGGGCCGCCGCTGGCGCCGAGCAGCGCAGGGATGTCCAGGCGAATGAAGCGGGCGCCAGTTGAAAAGTCGGTGCGGACGCCCGTGATGGTGGCGCTGGCGGCAAACCCTTCAGGCCGGGCCACTGGGTAGCTGATCAGAAGAACTTCCCCCCCCACCTTTACGCTTAGGGAGTCCCCAAATGGAACCCCTGGAAAGTTTGCATCCTTCACCTTCACCAGGGCGAGATTCTTGGCGTCGTCCCTGCCCACAATCCAGCCCACAAAGGTCTGCCCGTTTTCTGCCTGGACGCTGACCAGGGGGCCAGCACCCAGGGAAACGCTGGTGGTGAGCACGTGGTTGGCGGGATTTGCCAACACGACACCGGAGACCTGGACTGCACCCGAGGTGACCTTCACCACGGAGGCGCGCAACTTGGGCAGAACCTCGGCCAGGCTCGGGGTTGCTGTGGGTGCGGGAGTCGCCGTGGCAGTAGGCGTTGCCGTTGGTAGGGGCGTGGCCGTGGGGGTTGGCGTTGGGGTGGGGGACGTTGGCGGCGTGGGCGTAAAGGTGGCGGGAGGCGTCGCCGTGGGCGTGGATGTGGGGATAGGGGTGGGTGTCGCAGTAGCTGTTGGCGTTGGAGCGGGGGTAGGTGTGGGGGCGGCGCATCCCAGGGCAATGGTGAGAAGGGCAAGAGGAATGAGCAGCATAGCAAACGGACTTGAGACGGCCATGAGGACTCCTGAAGCTACATTACTGATAAGTGCAGATGTCATAGATATTACAGCAACAACGCCTCCTTGCCTATCTGCTTTCCAGTGTTGCGCCAACAACAAGTGTTACTGGAAGGGTATCGCGTGTTGCGTCAAGAGAAAGTGTTACCGAGAGGGTATCGTTGCCTCAGCTAGGGGCAACGGGTACAATAAGATGACTATCATCCTGAGACCCTTTCACCTCTCCTGAAACCGCATCATCATGCTAGATAAGCTATCGGCCCTGGAGCAACGCTTTTCGGAGATAGAGCGCCTCATGGCGGACCCGCAGGTGGTCACGGATGCCGCGCGCCTGGTAGCCCTTGGGAAGGAGCGCGCCGCTCTGGAACCCCTGGTAAGCACCTATCGGACCTACAGGGATGTGGTTAGGCAGCTCCAGGAAGTCCAGGCGCTACTGGAGGAGTCGTCCGACGCCGACATGGTGGTCCTGGCCAGAGAGGAACTGGACTCTCTGGCTGACAGGGAGATCAGGCTCCAAGAGGAGTTGCGCATCGCCCTGTTGCCCAAGGACCCTCGCGAAGGACGGGACGTGTTCATAGAGATTCGCGCTGCTGCGGGCGGCGAAGAGTCGGGCCTGTTCGCCGCGGAGCTCTACCGTATGTATGCTCGGTACGCCCAGTTGCGGGGCTGGGCTGTGGAGGTGGTGGATGCCCACGAGACGGGGATCGGCGGTTTCAAGGAGATGATTTTTGAGGTGAAGGGCGCCGGGGCCTACAGTCGGCTGAAGTATGAAAGCGGCGCCCACAGGGTGCAACGGGTGCCCGCCACGGAGTCCTCAGGGCGCATCCACACCTCCACCGTGACGGTGGCAGTTATGCCAGAGGCTGATGAGGTGGACGTCCACGTTGACGAGAAGGACCTGCGCATTGACATCTATCACGCCGGCGGCCATGGTGGACAGAACGTGCAGAAGGTGGCGACGGCGGTGCGCATCGTCCACGTGCCCACAGGCATAGTGGCCACCTGCCAGGACGAGCGCTCCCAGCTCCGCAACAAACAGAAGGCGATGGCGGTGCTGCGGGCGCGACTGCTGGACAAGGCCACCCAGGACCGCCAGGATGCTATTACGGAGGAGCGTCGCAGCAAAGTGGGCACCGGCGAACGCTCGGAGAAGGTGCGCACCTATAACTTCCCCCAGGACCGGGTCACGGACCACCGCATCAACCTGACCCTCCATAACCTGCCCGCGGTGCTGGAAGGCTCTTTGGACGCCATCATAGATGCGCTGCTGAATGAGGAGCGCGCCCGCCTGCTGCACAAGGCCACTGCCGCGTGACGGCTACCGTGAGGCAAACCCTGGCCCATTCTCAGGAGGCATTAGTCCGGGCGGGCGTTGGCGAGGCCTTCCTGGAGGCCGACCTGCTGGTGGCTGAGGCTTTGGGCATTCACCGCACCGCCCTGTATGCCGCCTGGGAGGATCCCTTCCCCCGCAACCTTCAGCCCCGATTGCAACGTCTGCTCCATCGCCGGGCGGCCCGCGAGCCCCTGGCTTACATCCTGGGCCAGCGGGAGTTTTATGGCCTGGGGTTCAAGGTAGGACGGAGCGTCCTTATCCCCCGGCCAGAGACGGAGACGCTGGTGGGGGAGGCGCTGCAGATTGCAAAGCGCCTCAGTTCCCCCTCTCCCAAGGGGAGAGGGGGACAGGGGGAGAGGTTAAGCCCCCTCCTTATCGCCGACGTGGGGACCGGCTCCGGAGCCATCGCTGTGAGCCTGGCAAAGAACCTGCCCAACGCCTTCCTGTACGCCACGGACACCTCTCTACGTACCCTGGCGATAGCTAAGTCAAACGCTAAAACACACGCAGTAGAGGAGCGCCTGGACTTCCGAGTAGGGAGCCTCCTTTCGCCTCTGCCTGAGCCGGTGGACATCATCGCCGCAAACTTGCCTTACCTGCCGACGTCCCGCATTTCTGCCCTGGAGCCAGAGGTAAGCCGCTACGAGCCCCGCCGCGCCCTGGACGGCGGCCCGGACGGCCTTGGCCTGGTACGCCGCCTGCTCCGGCAATCTCCCGGCTACCTGAAGGTGGGCGGCGCCATCCTCCTGGAGCTGGATCCCGAGCAGATGGAGGCGGCGGAAGCCTTTGCTCTGGGTGTGTACCCACAGGCGAAGGCGCGGCGAGTCAAAGACCTGGCAGGGATGGAGCGAGTGCTGGTGATAGAGTGCGCGGAGACGTTCGGCGGTCTTCACTCTCCTTTGGATACCCCAATCGCTTCGCTTTAGGACTCTAATGAGTACCTTCGCTGCGGTCGCCATCAACCCCAGCCGGAGCCGCCAGCGATGGCTCATGTTAGGCCTGGTGTGGACGCTGTACGCCTCCTTCGGCGTCACCACGGGCACCATGCCGCCCCTGGTGGGGCCTATCGTTGAGGAGCTGGGCCTCTCCTACAGCCAGATGGGGCTGGTCATGGGAGCGTGGCAGCTCGTCTACATCGGCACCGCCTACCCCATGGGGGTGCTGGTGGACCGCCTGGGGGTGCGCAAGGCCCTGGGCATTGGCATCCTGATCGTGCTGGCCTCTCTGATCCTGCGCGGTCTGGCCACGGACTTCTGGACCCTCTTTCTGGCGGTGGCCCTCTTTGGGGTGGGCGGCCCCATCATCTCCATCGGCGCGCCCAAGGTGGTGGCCCAGTGGTTCCAGGGCAACCAGCGGGGCCTGGCTACCGGCATCTACGCCACCGGGCCGGTGGGCGGCTCGGCCTTTGCCCTGGCTACCGCCAGCAGCGTGGTGATGCCCCTCACCGGTACCTGGCGCGGCATCTCCCTGGTGTATGGCAGTGGGGTGCTGCTCATCGCCGTCGCCTGGTGGCTGTTTGCTCGGAACGCCCCGGCGGCGGAGCGGGATGGGATGGAGGAGCGACAGTACGATGGCAAGAGGGACGCCCCCCATCTTCTGCGGGTGCGCAACGTGCAGCTTTTGCTGGTGATGGCGGCGGCGACCTTCCTGCTGAACCACGGCCTGAACAACTGGACCCCCACCCTGCTACGGGAGGGCGGCATGAGCCTGGCCCAGGCGGGGGCCTGGACCGCCGCGGCCACGGCTACCGGAGCGGCTGGCGTGGTGCTCATCCCCAACCTTGCCCAGCGAGGGCAGCGCACCCGGGTGCTGGCTGTGCTCCTGGCGGCTGCCGCCGCCGCGACGGTGGGGCTGGCCCTGGGCCATGGGCCGGCGCTGCTGGGCAGCCTGCTGGCCTCGGCGGTGGCGCGTAGCCCGCTGATGCCCGTGCTTACCCTGGTGTTGATGGAGACGCGGGGCGTTGGCGCGGCCCGCATGGGCGTGGCGGGCGGCCTCTTCTTCGCGGCGGCGGAGGTGGGAGGCTTCGGCGGCCCCTTCCTCATGGGCTTCCTGCGGGACGCCACCGGCTCCCTGACCGCAGGCGTCCTGGCGCTAGGGGTGGTGAGCGCCGCGCTGCTGCTGGTGCTGCCTTTTATCAGGGAGCGGCGGCCAGAATAGCGCGCTCGTAACTCACGTAGGCCAAGCCACCAGGAGAACGCGGGGCCTGCTGTGACGAGCTTAAGGAAGAACAGGGCGCCCAATACCTGCAGTACATTTGGTCTAAAGGTTAGGGTATTGGAGGGGTTAAGGCACCTTGAGGCGGGCAATACCTGCACTATCTCTGGGCCCGGTAGCAGGGATTGGACGGCTTAAGGAGGGATAAGCCTGGCAATACCTGCATCTTGTGGCGGCAGTAGGTATTGGCGAGCTTAGAGAACTCTTGTGCAGGCAGCGTTCTAGTCGCTGACTATTCACATTGTGGACAAGAAGTAAGGCCTTTTCGCTGGCCTTCATTCTGGCCCGCTGATCATGCCGTTGTGCTACTAGTTACTCGACCGTGGCTTCCAGTTCGGCCCACTCTTTCAGACCATCAGGATCACGGATCTCGATCACACCCCGGGAGAGTCGTAGCAGGCCCGCCTTTTCTAACTCCTCCAGTACCACGCTCACTTTGGGCCTGCTACTGGCAGCCCACGCAGCCAGAGCTTCATGGGTGACGCGTTCCAAGCGCTGGCCTTGAGTGGCGTAGAGTCCTAACAGAGTGCCAGCCACGCGGGCCCGCAGGCCGCTTAGCGCCAGAAGTTGCAGCCTTTCCTCAAGCTCACCCACGCGCCGGACTAGCACTTCAACCAGATTCACAGCTGCCCTGGGGAACTTTCGGCTTAACTCCTCCAGTTTTGGGAATGACAGGAAACCTACGACGCTCTCCTCCAACGCCTCGGCAAAGCAGCAATAGCGCCCTTCTACCGAGGCTACTGCCAGGAATTTGCCTGGGCCACTCCGGTTTATCGGCAGCTTGTTGCCATCCTCGGTCAACCGGAACTCTTCAACGAGCCCCGTTTTCACCAGATATAGCCCCTTTTGCTCGTCTCCTAAATTGAATATGCATGTTCCGCGAGCGTAGGTCTGGTCCTCGGTCAACTTGAGGACCGCCTCGGCCTCCCCGCTGGAAAGTCCGCGCACCACCTCCGCGAGATCTACCCTTGGAAGCCGGAGCCTGTCAGTAGCCCTCTCAAGAGGAATCTTTAGGCGCAATGTCCTATTCGGCTGTTCCATCTCAAGCTCGCCTTTCCATTTTGTTCCCCAGGGGACAGACCATCATCAGTGGCCTGCCGCATCATTGTATCAAAAGCTCTGAAATTCTGATAACCCGAAGAGACAGTTGACCTCTCCGGCGCCCAAAAGCGGATTAGTGCAAGGTGAGGGAGATGAAAAGGAGGTGAAGCTATCAGAGACAAAGATATCCAGCGGCGGAAACCCTTGCAAGAAAGGAGGTAAAAGAGATGGCAAAGACACTGGGGATTATTGAAGGCAACAGCTATGTGGCTGTGCTTACGGCGGCAGACCGTGCGACGAAGGCGGCAGATATCCACGTCATGCGCTATGAGAGGATCGGCGAGCACGACGTTGCCGTGGTCATTGATGGCGACACGGCTGACGTTCAGATTGCCCTTCATGCCGCAGCCCAGGATGGCACAACAGGCGGAGTGACGACAGCTATCCTTACGAACACACGCCTGAGAGGCGCTTTCGGCCTGCCCCGACTCTAGCTGAAAGATAGATACCTGGCAGTCATCGAGGGGGCGGTGCTCCAAGCTATCGCCTCCTCGATGATTGCAGACTAAGAGTCAGAAGGAAAGAAGGCATTGACTTATGAATATAGACAGCACCTCCGTCGCAGCGGGCTTGTGGCCGTGGCCTTTAGCCCCCCTCTTCATCGCGCTGCTGGTCAGCGTCGCAGCAGCGGTAGTGTTTGTGGTTTACCGGCAGATCATTGGGCCGGGGTATTTCATGTCGGGAAAGCTGGATCGGCTCACCGTCTTGCCCGTGGAGCGCATATCGCGGCGCTGGCGCCCATTCAACTACCTCCTGCTGGAGCCGTGGCGTCCCCTGGAGGGAGCTCGGCGGCTACCCATCCTGCCCCGGTTCGGCGTAGATATCCTTCCAGCGCTCGTGATCCTGTGGCTTGGCCTCATCGGTGGCTATGTGGTCACTGGCCGCGACTATTTGTGGACGCTCCTACCTTGGGCCACGGTGACGACCATCATGCTCTGGCCCGTGGGGCGGGCGTTGGGGAGGCCGTATCTATCCTATAGGAGCGTTGGCTTCATCATCGGGGTCATCAGCATGGCCTATATTCCCCTGGCTGGATTTGCTCTCACGGCGCCCCTCTCCTTCGGCTGGAAATCGGTCATTTTCTTTGGGATGGTCGTGGACCTGACCGTGCTCGGCATCCTTCCAGGTCTGCGGTGGTTCATCGGACAGCCTGTAGGGATGTTCTTCCGCCCCGACCTCCTCTTCGGAGACGGCCGCGTCTTGGCTACAGGCATCCTTTCGTTGGTTCTGGGCCTGCGCTACATCATTGGCAGCCCTGCCATGGGCGTGCCTTGGCCTCTCCCAAATTGGGACTGGTATGCCATCCTCTTTGCCATCGTGGCAGGTCTCATTCCAATGATCGCCGTGCGGGGCCTCCTCAAGCTCGTCATGCGCATGCGGAGGCTCCGGGACGGGGCCTGGATGGGCTGGGGGGCCATCCTGGTTCGCGAAGGCTTTCTTGTTGTGACCATGCTGAGCGTGGGGTATGGTTTCCACCATGCCTTCATGGGAAGGCCGCCTTTTACCGAGCCCATTCTCACCAGTGACCCCGACTTCTGGCCCGCGCTTGCCATCACCGTAGCAGGCGCTGCCATTCTGATCCTCGGACGCGGAGCTTATAAGAAGCATATCGGGGACCCGTTTATCCTGGAGACCGTCTTGCAGAGCTTTGTTAAGCAGATACTGCTCGTCATCGGCGCCGTCGTCCTCTTTTACGGCTTCATGTCTCTCCTGCATATGGGGCCCATGGCCAGGCAGATGGGTATCAATGGCCTGCGGACTTGGGACAACAGCGCCCGGGTCTGGCAGATTGGTCTGCCGTTCTTCTTCTGGGGTGTCCTCATGCTCGTCCCGATCCGCATCCTGATCCAGCACTACCAGCGGCATGCCATTGTGGCCCAGATGGCCGCGGTGATTGTTCCCAACCAAGCCCCTCATCATGCCAAAGACCTCCTCAGGAGGTTGATGTTGGGGATGCTCAGAATGGACGGACCCCGCCGGGTCGCGTACTTGGTAACCATGAACCAGGCTCTCGCAACTGCTGACCCCGACGTTCGCGAAGTGATGACCCAGACGATGGTGTGGGTCCTGGCCGAGCTGCCTGAAGGCCTTCGGGACGTGATGATGGACAGCCAGGCCGCCGCACTGGCCCGCATTGCACGCGAATATCGGGTTACCCGCATGGGCGACATGATGGCAGCGGTCTCAGCGCTGCCTGAGGAGGACCGTGGGGTGCTGATGCGAAAGATGTCCTCATTGCTCGGGTAAAACTGGTGTGCGACTCCTTGGGACAGTCGCGCTCACAGCCACAAATTCAATAGTCATAGGGAGGTAGTGGCAATGGTCATGGACATCAAAGATGTAGTCCAGGCCCTCGTATATCTACCGGAGGATCAGCGCCGCGTCGTCATGCGCGCCCGGCTGGAGATGTTCGCCGGGCTGGCTGACGAGAAGCGCAAGGTGGAGATGCGGCAGATGATGGAGGCCGTGGGAACCCTCCCGGAACGTGACATGCAAACGCTGATCGCAACCCGTTCCGCTCTCCTCTCCGAGCTCCCCGAATCAACGCGCGCTACGCTTGTCGGGACTGACATCTCCAACCTTCTGGAGATGCAGGACTCGCGGAGGATCACCTTCCTGACGGCTATGCACCGGGCCCTGGCGACGGCGGGCGACGACGCACGGGCAATTGTGACCCAGGCCATGATCAGCAGGTTGGCCGAACTGCCGGCAGCGGAGCGGGACCGCCTCATGGAATCCCAGGCCGCGGCCTTGGGCCGCCTCGTCCCCGAGGAGCGAGTGACTCGCATGGCAGACATCATGACCGCCGTGTCCCAACTCCCGGAAGACGGGCGCCGCGTGATCATGGAGAAGATGGCCTCCATGCTCGTCTGAGAATCAAGTGGAGTGATGCAGGCAATGGAGGTTGAAAAGGGATGGTTACACCGTTGGAAACAAAGCAAGAAGCTCCCCACCTGGCGCAGCCGAGAGCCTTGCCGGAGGCCGCGGGCACGTACTACCTGTTCAAAGAGATAGACAACGCCGAGGCCCAGCAGTTCTGTGGCTCCCTCTGGGGTATGGCCACCGCGCTAGTTCGTGTGCCGGGTAGCCGCATCACGGTGCTTATCAACAGCGGCGGCGGGTCCGTTGGGGCCGGCTTCGCCATGATAGAGATGATGTACAAGGTGAAGCGAGAGTTAGGCATCCCCGTGGACACGGTTGTTCTGGGCTACGCCTACTCTATGGGGGCGACCATCTTTCAGGCAGGAGACCACAGGAGGATGGGGTACTTTTCCACCATGATGTTGCACAGCTCTTCGTGGCAGGTAAGTGGGCGGGATAGCGAGGTCTTTACCGACCTGAAGAAGCTCTCCGACCTCTACCAGCAGATGACCGCAGAACTGTTCTTCAGGCGCACGGAACTCCATTCCCAACAATGGTGGCGGCGCTTCATCTATTCGGGCAACCAGCGCTACCTCTCTGCCCAGGAGTGCTTGAAGCTGGGGCTGGTGGATGAGGTGTGCCAGTTCCTGGATGAGTGTTACCTGCCGACTGCACCTACGGAGACGGGAGGAAAGGATGAGTAGAACAATGCAAGCGTCGGCGGTGATAAACCTGACGGAGCGGCTGGACCGGCTCCCGCTGGGGAGGTTCCACTTTCTACTGTTTGCGCTAATGTTTGCCAGCCTGGCCTTTGATCACCTGGACCAGGTGGTGATCTCCTTTAGCCTTCCCCACTATAGAGAGGAGTGGGGCTTGAGCGTAAGGATGGCCTCCCTCAACCCCACAGGAGGCCTGGCGGGGACCTTTATTGGAGCCCTGATTGGGGGAATGCTGGGGGACAGAATCGGCCGGAAGCGGACCCTGCTGATCGGCCTCACCATGTTCTCTACAGGCATGGTCTTGAAAGGTCTTTCCCCCAACTTCGTGGTGTTTAATATCGTCTGCTGGACCGGGGCCCTAGGGGTGGGCTCGGCCATCCCCTTGACCTTTACATTGCTAGCGGAGTACGCACCAGCCAAATATCGGGGTACTGTGCTGGTAACCATGGGCATCATGGCGATAATAGTGGGTTACCTGATAGCGTCCCTGGGTGCCCTGTTCCTTCTTCCGGCCTTTGGCTGGAGGGCCCTTTTCCTCATGGGGAGTAGTTCCTATCTGATAGTGATTCTCCTCGCCGCGTTCGTGCCGGAGTCTCCACGCTTTCTCCTGGCCAAAGGGAAACTGGCAGAGGCTGTACACGTTGTGCGACGGGTGGAGGGCCACCGTGCGCCTGCCCATGAAATCGGGGGGGCCGCCATTTTGGGTGAAGGGGCATCTGAGCCACAAGAAGCTGGCGAAGGCGGGCTGACGTTGACAGGTTTTGGTCAGTTATGGAAGCGTGCCTACCGCCGACGGACGTTCATGCTCTGGGCCTACGCCTTCTCCTTTGGCTTTTTCACCTTCGGGTTCCTGAGCTGGCTCCCCAGCGTACTCAAGTTTGCTGGGCTAACCGATCACGAGATCGGTCTCTATACCACGTTGATGGACCTCACGGCGATCCCTACCGCTGTGCTCACCGCCTTCCTCTTCTTCCGGTGGAGCACCAAAGGGCTTCTGGTGCTTTATCCCACCCTATCAGGTACGGCTATGATACTCCTCGCGGCGTTGCTATGGAGCGGGCAAATGACTGCTGCTCTGGTCATCAGCGTGGGCGCGGTCATCTTCTTCTTCGGCACAATCCTTTTGGGCATATTTGGGCCGTACGCCGCCGAGGTCTACCCCACCGAAGTTCGAGGCACAGGCAGTGGCTGGGCAACGGGTTTCAGCCGGTTCGGTGCTTTCCTTGCCATCCCTCTGGGAGGACTCTTCCTGGGCTCCGGACTGCCGCTTTTCACCCACCAGCTTATATTCGGGATACCCCTCTTGCTCGCGGCGGTCGTGATGATGGCTCTGGGGATCGAGACCCGGAGGCAGCGCCTGGAGGACATCGCATAGGACTTGGCACGGAGATAAGACGAGTGGAGACATTTCGAGCAGCTAATGGCGAAGACCGGGAAATTGTGGCCTGCGACGGGGTCGTGGCCACGGATGACCCCAACGGCCGGGTCATCATGCTGGGGTTCTACCGCACGGGCGTGGCGGTGCTGTTGACCTACGACGAGGTCCTGGCCCTCGGGCGGGTACTGAGCAAGGTGGCTCAGACAACCAGAAAACATGAAGGAGATGACAAATGACGACCGGCCATGAAGAGCACACCCATGAGCACGAGTTCGTGGAGATCTTTGACGCGGAGACCATCATCGCCTTTGAGCAGGCCCCTCACGAGATCATCACGGTGCGACTGCATGAGCGGGGCTTCTCCTTAGACCTGACCTACGAGGAGGCTGCGGCCCTAGGGACGGTAATGGAAAGGGTGGTGGAGCATCTGAAGAGAAGGCATCCACAGTAGGCAGCACAGACATAGGCCGAGCGCATTCCCCAGGGGAATCTTTGTTACCCAGGGGACAGAACCCGTAACGCGTTTGTTGCATCATTGAAGCAAAGGAGGTGACCAAACATGGCTATGGATATGAAGGACATGGTGAGGGCCCTGGCAAGCATGCCTGAGGGGCAGCGCAAAACCATGATGGGGGAGCGCCTGAAGATGTTCGCCGAGATGGGTGACGCTGATCGGGCCAGGGCCATGCAGCAGATGATGGAAGCGGTGGAAACGCTGTCTGAGCCTGACGTCAGGAAGATGATCAAGACGCGGACAGAGATTCTCTGTGAGGTGCCCGACAAGACCCGGATGACACTGATGCAGACCCACATGGGGCTGCTCCAGAAGATGCCGCCAGAGCGGGCGATGATGGAGATGAAGACCATC
>JACPCL010000047.1 GCA_016179765.1 Chloroflexota bacterium | reverse complement strand
GGTCCTTGCTCCGTCATGGGACTGCCTATGTTCCTAGTCGCGTCCATACCCAACGTCAAACTCTTACCCCTCTTGACACTCAACCATAGGATCTCTCCCCAGCGGAGAGGGAGGTCTCGCTATAAGCATGGAGCTCGGTTTGCCGCGCCCCATGCTTCACTTGCTTCTCCTCCTTGCCTTGCAGTGACAGCGGGGAAGGAGGCCAGGGGGTTAGGTAGCTTTCCTTTCACGCAAGATACAAGGTGCGGGCCAGGCGGAGGATGAGCCTGGGAAGGGGTTTGAAGTGGCGGATGACCAGTGTGGCAATGACCCCTGCCCCAATGCCAATAGCCCATCCACCCAGGATGTCCAGGGGATACTGGACACCTGCGTAGACCCGCGAGAGGGAATAAAGCGCCGCAATGATGAGCAGGACCGTGCCTACCCTTCGGTCCCACAGCCACACAGCAGTTGCCACGGCAAACCCTATCGCGGCAGGATTAGCGGGAAAAGAGGAGTCAACAGGTTGGTAGAAGAGGAGAGACACCTTGAGTGTCGCAAAGGGCCTCGGGCGGACGAGGAAGTTGTTTAGGACTTCCACCACTAAGGAGGCGAGTCCCAAAGCCATGGCCGCAGCCATCACACCTCGCTGATTGCGCTCCCGCCTCGCCTCTGTAGCGCCCGTGAACCACAGACCGAGCAGCGCCAAGGACAACACCATCGGCGCCAGGTAGTCGCTGACGGCCAGGCGCGCCAGGGCATCCAGCCAGGGGAAATGGCCTACCCAACCGTTCAGCCAGAGGAACGCTTCTTGGTCTGTTTGCTCCAGTATTTCCAACGGAAGCTCACCTCTGCAGAAATAAGACGGAGGTAGTTATTCTGGCGCAGGGCATCCAGGCCGTGCAAAGGCCGCCTGCTGGTCAGGGGCCAGTTGCGCAGGGAGGAGAGGAGGAGCAGCGCCCCCAGGGCGGAGGCGGCGCCAGCGGCAAAGAGGAGCGTCTGCTGGTTCCCGTCCAGGCCGGCAAGGGTGTCCGGCACGTTCCGGGGTTCAGAGGTGAAAAACCAGTAGAATGCGCCTATGGCAAGCAAGGCACCGGTCACCTGGGCAAGCCCCCTTCCCATAAGGTACAGGCCAATCAGGCGACTGTGGGCCGTGACAAACAGCAGCACCCCAAAGGAAGAGAGAAAGCTCAACAGCAGGTAGTCACCCACAAAACTATGCATACCTCTCCTCTGTCAAGAGGGGCGCCCACTCATGGTGGCGCCTATCCCTACGCTACCCTTGGAGTAGCGGGCGTGCACCAGTGCAGGTATTTGGCGTTCTTGCCACGCACAATATCAAAGTACAGGTCTTGAAGCTGGCGAGTCAAGCGGCCCATACTGCCGTCGCCAATGACCTGGTTGTCCAGGGAGCCAACGGCCGTCAGGTGCGCGGCGGTGCCCGTCAAGAACATCTCATCGGCCAGATACAGCTCGCTGCGAGGGATGTGCCGCTCCACCACCTCCAGGCCCAGCTCGTTTTTGGAGATGTCCATGACGCAGCTCCGGGTGATGCCGGGAAGCACGTTGTCCACCAGGGGTGGCGTGGCAAGCTGACCTTGACGGTAGACGAAGATATTCTCGCCGGAGCCTTCGCTGACGTAGCCCTTATCGTTCAGGAGGATAGCCTCGTCAAAGCCTGCGGCCATCGCCTCCGTCTTGGCCAGGATGCCGTTGACGTAGAGGCCGCTGATCTTGACGTGGGGGGGAATGACGGTATCCTCCATGCGCCGCCAGGAGGAGGTGCAGCACTTGGCGGGGGCCTCGGTGTCTATGTACTGGCCAAAGGGCACCGCCATGACGGTGAAGCCGTCGGCCAGCCCGCCCAGGTTCAGGTACGCCACCCGCTCCTCCGACTTGTAGGCGATAGGGCGGATGTAGATGTCCTGGGTGAAGCCGGAGCGTTCCACCATCTCCAGAGTGATATCGCACAGGTCCTGAACGGTGTAGGGCAGCTTGATGCGCAGAATCTTGCAACCTGCCAGCAGACGCTCGTAGTGCTCCCGCAGCCGGAAGATGTACACGCGCCCCTGCTCGGCGTTCCAGTTGCCTCGTACCCCCTCAAAGACGGCGGTGCCATAGTGAAAGGCATGGGTCATGATGCCAATGCTCGCCTGTTCCAGGGGGACGAACTCACCCTTGTGGAATGCCACAACCGGCATAGTGGACTCCTTCTATCTATCAGGACACTCCCGCCATTATAGTACGGTCGTGGGAAGCGTCAACAAGCTGCCCTTCTTCACCCCACGCAGAGGAGTGCTGGGGCGATTGATTGGTTTCCTTGGGGAGTGATTGGATTTGAGCATTTTTGTCCTGGCTTGGGCTGGGGAAAAGCTGGCTGGCAAAGGGCAAGAGCGGGTTATCCGCGCCGGCGATGCGCAGGGCCAGCTCCTGGAGGGCACGGAAGGCGATGCGCTCGGCCTGGCGCTGGCGGCGCTTCTGGCGGCGCTGGGTGTCCAAAAGGTAGCGGAGGAGGTCTGGGTCTGCGACGATGCCAGCGGCCAAGGCTTGGAGGCGCTTAGAGTAGAGGCCGAGCTTGAGGCCGTTGAGGTTGCCTTTGGGTGCGCCTGCGCCGGGACGTTTGCCACCGCGGGGCATGGCTGTCCTCCTGTGGGAGATGGGGTGTGCACGAGAGGAGTATGGCCTGCCGAGGTGGGTATGGGCAAGGGAGGGGTGACGTGGGAGGGCTAGGGAGGGGGCGTGGCTCCCGGCGACACCTTGCCTCGCCGCTCCAACTCGCTGCGGGGCATGAGGATACGGCGGCTGCATCCCTGGCAGCGCAGGCCAATATCCGCCCCCAGGCGCACCACCTCCCACAGGGAGCTGCCGCAGGGGTGGGCCTTCTTGAGACGCACCACATCCCCCAAGCGCAGCTCCATCACCATCCTTTGCCCTCCACCGCCAGCGCGGCATTGATGGCATCCCGAAGCTGCGTCGCGGCGCGCCGCGCCGCTTCGGGGAAGTCTCTGCCCTTGGAGGCGTAAATAACGCCCCGTGAGGAGTTGATAATGGCCCGCCTGCCCGCCGCATCCACGCCAAAGCGCACCGCCTGCTCAAGCGCCCCCTCCTGCGCCCCTGTGCCAGGGAGAAGAAAAGGAAGACCTGGACAGAGCTTCCTCACCCGCCGTATCTCTGTCGGATAGGTAGCGCCTAACACAAGCCCTACGTTGCCCTTGTCGTTCCAGGACATGGCCCTTTCGGCGACGGCCTCGTAGAAGGGCCTCGGTATAGCGGCGCCCTCGCCTGCCTGGGATACCACAAGGTCCTGGAAGTCCCTGGCCCCTGGGTTAGAGGAACGACACCATATCAGGACTCCTTTGTCCGCATAGCTAAGAAACGGCTCAATACTATCTTTGCCGCCATAAGCATTTACGGTGGCGGCGTCCAGACCCCACACCTGGAAGAGGGCCTTGGCGTAGGCCTCCGAGGTGCTGCCGATGTCCCCGCGCTTTGCGTCGCCAATGACTATGGCTTTGGGCGCGGCCCGCCTGATGTGGGCGATGGTCTGCTCCAGGGCGCGCCAGCCAGGGAGGCCCAGGGCCTCGTAGAAGGCGAGGTTAGGTTTGTAGGCGCAGGCCAGGTCTTGCGTCGCGTCCACGATGGCCTTGTTAAAGGCGAAAACATCCTGGAGCGGCATCAGGGCCGGGTCCGGGTCCAGGCCCACGCACACCAGGCTGCGGGCGGCGGCGCAGGCGGCGTCTAGCTTTTCAAGAAAGGTGGGCATAGCTCCTCCTCTCGCATAGTGTAGCCCTCCTGTTGGGATGGGGCAAGGCGGCGCGGTACGCAGGAACCCCGAACCTATTTCAATATGCACGTTGGGGAGCTGAAAGGGAGACGGAAGGAGTCTAGCAGGCCATGGGAAAAGGGGTGTTCAGAGGGTCGAAGCCCTCTGACGAGGGTCTGGGGGTGTCCCCCAGAACTAATCTTCCCCCTCTCCCTTTAGGAGAGGGGGAACACAAGGGGGTGAGGTCAGCAGCCTGCTAAGGAGTGTAGAGCGTAAGGAGAGCTTCCCGTATTGCCGTAATAGGAGCCACGCCCTATGATGTGTTGCGGGCACGGCGCGCCCAACGGGTCATAACTCACCTGTACGATGAGGAGCATGGTCATGTTCACACGTGTTCATCATGTGGGCCTGGTAGTGGGAGACTTGGAGGCCGCCAAAAAGCTGTGGCTTGACGCCTACGGCTTTACGGTGGACGAGGCCCGCTCGCCCCTGCCCCACGGGCGTCACGTGCCGCTGGACGACGTCAACATCCTGGACATCCCCGTGGGCGAGGGGGAGCTGGAGCTCAACAAGGCCAACGATCCCAACTCCGGCACCGGCCGCTACCTGGCCCGCCGTGGCCCTGGCCCCCACCACTTATGCCTCTACTCCAACGATATTGACGCCGATGTGAAACGCCTGAAGGACGCAGGCCAGCAGCTTATTCTGGGGCCCACCGGCGCCCGCGACCAGAGCGGCGGTTCGCGCGTTGCCTTCTTCCATCCCCGCAGCAACCTGGGATTCCTGCTGGAGGTCTGGCAGAACATGCCCGTGGGCGGCCTCGTCCCCCAGCCGCCCAGAGGCGTCGGAGGCAGGTTCACCCACTTCCACCACGTAGGCGTCGTGTGCGCCACTCCCCAGGAGGCCCTTCGCCTCTTCCACGACCAGTACGGCCTGCCCGTGGATGAGGAGCGCTCCGACCTTCCCAACGGACGCTTTGTCGCCAGCGACAACGTCCGCATCCTGGAGTTCCCCATTGGCGAGTCGCGCATAGAGGTCAGCATGCCCCAGGACCAGGCCAGCGGCACCGCCCGCTTCCTGGCCAGCCGCGGCTCTGGCCTCCACCACGTCTGCTTCTACTCCCAGGACATAGCCTACGACGCAGCCCGCCTGCGGGCCGCCGGCCTCCAGCAACTGGGGGATCTGCCTCCGGCCCGCTCCGGTGCCAGCCGCGTCACCTTCTTCCACCCGCGTAGCAATATGGGCGTCCTGGTGGAGCTGTGGCAGGATATTCCGTAGGGGACCTTCTCCCGCCTGGCGTCCTATCCCTGAAAACCATTGAGGAATGTGGCTATCCCTTAGCGGGAGATAGCTTGCCCTACTGAGCGCAGCGAAGCGTCTGGGGGACTTGCTCAGCATGACACTAAGACATCCGCATCAAGTATATGATCCCCTTTGAATCTCTAAGGATGCTACGGCACATTCCCGTTCCCTTTCATTCCATCCCTCAAGCGTCCTCATCATCATCCTCGTCCTCCACCTCCACCTCATCCTCTTCAAAACGGTCGTTGCTATAGAGGCCGGCGTCCCTGCCCTGGTATACGTGGACAATCAGCTCGTCCTGGGGAATACCCACGGCATCCAGGATCTCATCATCTATGGCCTGGATAATCTCTTCAATGGACTCGCGAGTCAGGCTTTCGGCGACGCACAGGGTGGCGTGCACCATGTTCGGGGTGAAGTGCAGGTCTAGCCTGCCCACAGAGGCGTCCTCCTCGTAAATGTTATACGCTTCAGAGTAGGGTGTGCGGCACTCGCGCTCAAAGTAGTACTCAGCCATCAGTCCTTCCTTTGCATCTCGTCTCTTTCGTCATGACCACGAACAGAGGTTCCGCCAGCCGTCATTCCTACGAAAATGGCTTCCTCCCCCCTTGCGGGGGAGGATTGAGGTAGGCACTCGTTCACCCCCATCCTGACCTTCCCCCGTTAAGGGGGAAGGAACTGAAGATTGACCCCTTTCATCCTTCCTAGATGTAAGGGTACCACCATTACCAATCAATTAGCTGCGCACCTGGCCGGCGCCCATCACCGTCCACTTATAGGAGGTAAGCTCCCGCAGGCCCATGGGCCCCCGGGCGTGCATCTTGTTGGTGCTGATGGCCACCTCGGCGCCCAGGCCAAACTCTGCGCCATCGGTGAAACGGGTGCTGGCGTTGACCATCACCACCGCGGAGTCCACGTCGCTTAGGAAGCGCAGGGCGTTGGAGTAGTCCTCCGTAATGATGACCTCCGTGTGGCCAGAGCCGTACCGCTCAATGTGGGCGATAGCTTCATCCAGGGAGTCCACGATTTTGACGGCGGCGACCAGGGCCAGGAACTCCCTGCCCCAATCGTCATCGGTGGTAGGCTTGATGCGCGGCTCCTCCATGGGCCCCAGGATGGTCATGGCGCGGCGGTCGGCATGAATCTCCACGCCGGCCCTGAGCCATGCCTTTGCAATCTCCGGCAGGTGGGTTGGCGCGGCCTTGGCGTGAACGAGGAGCGTGTCAAGGGCGTTGCACACCGTGGGGCGCTGCACCTTGGAGTTATTGGCAATGTCCACGGCCATCTGCAAGGCCGCGCTCTGGTCCACGAAGGCGTGGCAGACGCCGATGCCGCCGGTGACCACGGGCATGGTGGCCTCCTGGGCAACGCGACGGATGAGGTCCGGCCCGCCGCGGGGAATGAGCAGGTCTATGGCGTCCCGCATCTTGAGCATCTGCCCTACCAGGGCGCGGTCCGTGTCCTCCACAAACTGCACCGCATCCCCAGGCAGCCCGGCAGCGGCTATGGCGTCCCGCACCAGGCGGGCCAGCGCCGTGTTTGAACGCAGCGCCTCGCTGCCGCCGCGAAGGATGACGGCGTTGCCCGACTTCAGGCAGAGGCTGGCGATGTCTACGGTGACGTTGGGCCGACTCTCGTAGATAGCGCCAATCACCCCCAACGGGACGCGCCGCCGTCCCAGGCGCAGGCCGTTGGGCAGGGTGCGGACGTCGTACTCCTCGCCAATGGGGTCTGGCAGCGCGGCGATATTGCGGACATCATCAGCCATGCCAGCCAGGCGCTCCGGGTTCAGCAGCAGGCGGTCCAGCCAGGCTGGGGAGAGGCCTGCGGCCTTGGCATCCGGGTAGTCCTGGGCGTTGGCGGCAAGCACCTCTGCCTCCCGCTCCTTGAGGGCTGCTGCGATGTTCAGCAGCGCACCGTTCTTGGCGCCCGTAGAGGCGCGGGCAAGCTGCCGCGCAGCCACGCGGGCCCGCTGGCCAATGACCGCGAGGTTGGTGGTGGTGTGCTGCTGCCGGCTCATAGGAACTCCACAAACTCTTCAACGGACATGCCTATTTCTTTGAGGATTGCATTCAAGGTTGTCCTCTTCACGGGATTATGCCTGGGGATGATGGCCATTACCTCTCGCTGTTCACTATACATGGAGATGTGCTTTCCCTGCCGTACGACGACAAAACCAGCGCGCTCCAAGGCTCGGACAACACGCTGGTGCAAGAGGTCTGGCACCCTCCTCAACGTTCCACCATCACCTGGCGAACGAGTGCGCCCTTGGCCCTTGCGACGTCCTCCCAGGAGTCCAGCCAGACTTGGATGGCGTCTTTGATGTTTTCTAGCGCCTCCTCCTCAGTATCCCCTTCAGAAACGCATCCCTTGAGAGACGGCACATGGACGGTGTAGCCGCCTTCGTCGGAAGGCTCCAAAATAACCTCATAGGTGAGTTTGCGTTTCTTGGCAGCCATGACTACCCTCCGTGATGCTGCCCGGCAGCGGCATGTGCGCGCTGGCCAATGGATTCCAAATAACTAGAGTTCGCTTGCATTGGCTATTTTGGCCCTAGAATCATGGATTTGGCTAACGGTGACTCAGGCGCAAACCACACAAAGAGGTTACCCAAGTCAAACTCTTGAAAGAGAACCCCTGTCTTAACCTCTGGCATGATGCACCTACAGCGCCGCCGGGCCAAAAGGCCGGCTGTGTTCCAGGGTCTCACTCATGGGGCCCACTGTGAAGCCCAGGGCCTCCAGAGCACTGGCCCCGAGGAGGGGCATGGCAACCTCTAGGGCGCCGACAATGATGCCTCCCTCTCGGTCCTGAAGCCGGAGATACGCCACTCCCAGGGGTACCTCTATGGTGCGGTCATCCGCCGTTATCACCCGAGAGGTGACGGGCAAGGCAATGCTCAAGGCAGCAGCCACGGCTGGCGGCAGAAAGGTGTAGAAGGAGCCTGTGTCCACCAGGAACTCCACCTCCCGAAGTTCGTCTTCATTTACGCCTAGCAGACCCCTCACCCTGACAAAACCCATATTTCTCACCTCTACGAAGCCTTGCCCTAAAAGTCCTTTTGACCTAACCCCCTGGCCCCCTTCCCTGAAGGGAAGGGGGAAGATTTGTATCTGGGGGATACCCCCAGACCCCCAGTGGGAACTACGTTCCCTGCACCTTCCTCAGTCATCTCACATCACCACCAGGTTGTTCCGGTGCACTACCTCGTCGCCGTAGCGGTGGCCCAGGGCCTCCTGAATGCGGGCCGAGTGCATACCCTTGATGGCAGCAATATCCTTGGCCGAATAGTTGGCGACGCCGCATCCGATGCGCTGCCCCTGGCCGTCGGCAATGGCAACAACATCGTGCCGCTCAAAGTCGCCAATGACCTCTCGCACGCCGGCGGGCAGGAGGCTGCGCCCCAGGGTCCGCAGGGCCCTAGCTGCGCCGTCGTCCACCCGGATCTCCCCCCGCGTGGAGAGGCCGCTCATGAGCCAGCGCAGGCGGCTCTCCACCTTGTTGCCCGTGGGGCAGAAGTAGGTGCCAACCTCTTTGCCTGCCGCCGCCTCCAGCAGCACATCCTCCCTATTGCCCCGGGCAATGACCACGGCGCCACCCCAGCTTGTAGCCAGACGAGCGGCCTGCAGCTTGGCCGTGATGCCCCCGCGGCTCCAGGCGTGGCGCTCCTCGCTGGCTGCCACCTCATCTATCAGGTCATCCACACGCTCAACCCGGGGGATAAGCTGCGCCTCCGGGT
This sequence comes from Chloroflexota bacterium, assembly GCA_016179765.1. Classification (GTDB taxonomy): domain Bacteria; phylum Chloroflexota; class Dehalococcoidia; order Lucifugimonadales; family JACPCL1; genus JACPCL1. The sequence continues at coordinate 19,273 of JACPCL010000047.1, read as the reverse complement.
GCGTGGCGGGATCGGCGGTGTACAGGCCCGCGATGTCGGTGAGCATCACCAGCAGATCGGCGTCCACCAGGTTAGACACCAGGGCAGAAAGAGTATCGTTATCGCCGAACACCTCCTCCCCCAGTTCCTCCGAGGCCACCACGTCATTCTCGTTGATGATGGGGACGACCTTCGCCTCCAGCAGGCCCAGGAGCGTGTCGCGCACGTTCAGGTAACCCTGGCGGTAGGTGATGTCGGCGCGGGTGAGAAGGGCCTGGGCAACGACGATGCCGTGCCTGGCGAACAGCTCCTGGTACAGGTGCATAAGGCGTCCTTGGCCCACGGCGGCCAGCATCTGCCGGAAGGGCACGTCCCGCCGCTCCCTGGGCTGGCCCAGGGCCTGGCGTCCGGCGGCCACAGCGCCGGAGGTGACGAGCAGCACCTCCCGCCCCTCCCCGTGCAGGGCGGCGAGCTGCTCCACCAGGCGAGACAGGATGGCCGTGTCCAGGTGGTCACTGCGTCCGGTGAGGACGCTGGTGCCCGCCTTGGCGACAATGCGGCGATAGCTAGGAGAGTGGGTGGCATTCACGGCGTGGCGGTCTAGCTTGAAGTGAGATAGCTGATTATAGCATGGCAGTGGGACAGGGACGGAGGCCAGGGGTAAGGCGGGCGGGAGTAGGGGCACGATGTATCGTGCCCCTACCAGGGGTAAGACCCTCGCCATTGCCACGCCCCACGTACCCATTGACACCCCCTGTCGCCCCTCCTACTATGGGGCCAGTTGCGCAGAAGAAGGCCTCTGCGCACCACGAGAGGAATCGGGAAGCTAGGAAAGGGGGAGTGGTATGGCGCAAACAAAGAAACGCTCTCAATCAACTGAACAGTTGTCAGTGCAGATGCAGCTCCACTATCTGGCAACGCCGGAGATAGCCGCTTATGTTGCTGAGCTAAAGCGAAAGTATCAGAAGTTTGCCATGCCTGGTGACGATGCGCGCAAGATTGTGGACGCATCCATGGGAGAAACAACGTTGACCGAACTGCTCCATGAGGCCCGAAATCAGGCGGCGTAGGCATGTCCGTTTTCTATCTGGAATCCTCAGCCCTGTTCAAGCGCTACCGCACTGAAAAGGGCACCGACCTAGTGAATAGCGTTTTTGCGGGGAGAACAGGCTCCGATGTGCTGGTAACCTCGCAGTTGGTCATCATGGAGATGGAGTCGGCAGCCGCCAGGGGACTCAAGGGAAGGGTGCTTGGCCGACAGGCCTATGGTGCGATGCTGCGTGCATTTGCAGAGGACTTGGGGGATATGTTAGTTTTGCCCCTTACAGGAGTGGCTGTGGTGGAAGCAGGGCATGTGGCGCGGCAATGGGCCTTGCGGGCACTAGACGCTCTTCACCTTGCCTCTGCGGTAGGAGTCCGGCGGGCCACGCAGGTCCAATTCGTTGTGGTTTCGGCTGATAGAGAGATCCTTCAAGCCAGCAAGTTGGCTGGGTTTGACGTGCTTGACCCTGAAGACCAAGATGCTTTGGCTGTCCTAGAGCGGCTAAGGGCATAGGCAACTCCACCATTGACACCCCCCTGCCCCCTCCCTACTATGGGGCCACCCGTGCAAGGAGAGACGAACATGGAGATCGCACCTGGCATCCACAACGTCATTGCGGAAAAGGAAATGGCCTCCGGCGTCACCAACACCTACCTCATCGTGGGCAGGACTGGCGCCCTCTGGGTGGACACGGGCTGGGACCGCCCCGGCGAAGGCCAAGCCCGCATTGACTACTGGAAAAAGCTTGGCAGCCCGCCCCTGCGGGGAATCGCCGTCACCCATCGCCACCCGCCCCACTGGGGCAACGCCCCAGCCATCCAGAAGGCGTGCGGCGGGCCTCCCATCATCGCCACCTACCAGGAGATGGACGCGATGAACGAGCGCATGAAGGTGGCGAAAGTGGATAGGCCCGTGCGTGACGGCGAGACGCTGAGCCTGGGCAACATGACCATAGAGTTTGTCTTCGCCCCGGGACACACCTATGGCAGCCTGGCAGTGTTTATCCGGGAGAGCCGCGCCCTCTTCACCGGCGACACCATCATGGGCGTCGGCACCTCGGTCGTGAACCCGGGAGAGGGGGAGATCGTCCTGTTTTTGCAGACCATGGAGAAGTTCCTGCGCTACAACCCCTCCGTCATCTACCCCGGCCAGGGGCCCGTGGTGAAGGACCCCCACGCCAAGATCCACGAGCTCATCCACCACCGCCATGAACGGGAGGAGCAGATCCTGGGGCAACTGAAGCAGGGGCCGAAGACGGCGGAGCAGATGGTGGCCGCCCTGTACACCGGCCTGAGCGAGCGACTGACGAACCTGGCGAAAAACCAGGTCAAGAGCCACCTCATCAAGCTACAGAATGAGGAGAAGGTGGCGGCGAACGGGGAGACGTACCGGCTGAAGTAGGGTAGCTACCTGGGCCAAGACATTCCCAAAGTGAAGTAGCCATGCGCTGGACTCTCATAGCCCTTGGTGTCCTGTCCTCCTTAACCGGTATTATTTGGGTGCTCCAAGGGCTGGACATCCTCGGCGGCAGTTTCATGTCCGGCAATTCCATGTGGGGATGGATTGGCGCGGTTGCCCTTGTCATTGGCCTCGGCCTTCTGTACCTTGGCCTCCGCACGGGAATGCCCAAGGCAAAGGTGTAACTCCACGCACTTGCCCTGGGCATTGGGCCCTCCCATCGGCGCACCCTAGCCATTCCAGATAGAAAAATCCTCATGCCAGACCTCCCAGCCAGGAACGTCTTCCCTCACACCGCCCAGGTCAACGGCCAGGGCCGCCTGGTCATCGGCGGCTGCGACGTCGTCAGCCTGGCGGCGGACTTCGGCACGCCCCTGTACGTCTTTGACGAGCAGACCCTGCGCGACGCCTGCCAGACCTTCCTGCGAGAGTTCCGTGCCCGCTATCCCAAGACTCAGGTGCTCTACGCGGCCAAGGCCTTCTCCAACCTGGCCCTGGCCAGGCTCCTGGCCGAGGAGGGCCTGGGCATGGACGTCGTCTCCGGCGGAGAGCTGGCCCTGGCCAAAGCCAGCGGCATATCCCCATCCCAGGTGTACTTTCACGGCAACAACAAAAGCCTTCAGGAGCTCCAGGAGGCCCTGGCCTGGGGCGTTGGGCGCATTGTGGTAGACAGCTCCCACGAGCTAGTTCTGCTAGAGCGGCTAGCGGCCCAGGCCAACAAGACCCAGGACATCCTCCTCCGCATCTCGCCCGGCGTAGACCCGCACACCCACGCCAAGATTACCACGGGCATCCTGGACAGCAAGTTCGGCTTCTCCGTCGCCACGGGAGACGCCGAGAGGGCGGTGCGCCAGGCGCTATCGTCGCGCCACCTGCGCCTTTCGGGTCTGCACTGCCACATCGGCTCCCAGCTTTTTGAGGTGGAGCCGTACCAGGAGGCCATGCGCATCACCCTGACCTTCGCGGCGCAGATGCGAGAGTACGGGCTGAAGCTGACCGAACTCGGCGCGGGTGGCGGCTTCGCCATCCCCTATCTGCGCGACCAGCGCCCGCCATCCACCGCCGAGTACGCCGAGGCGCTGGCCACCACACTAAAGAGCAGCCTGAAGGAGCTGGGTTTTGGCGAGCCAGCCTTTATCATAGAGCCGGGGCGCTCCATCGTTGGGCCCGCGGGCGTCGCCCTGTATACTGTGGGCGCCCGCAAGGAGATCCCCGGCGTGCGCACGTACCTGAGCGTGGACGGCGGCATGGGGGACAACATCCGCCCTGCCCTGTACGATGCGCAGTATGAGGCCTTCGTGGCCAACCGTATGGACGCCCCTGCCACTGACGTAGTGACCATCGCCGGCAAGTACTGCGAGTCGGGGGACATCCTGGTAAAGGATGTCCCCCTGGCCCCGTCGCAGCCAGGAGACATCATCGCCCTGCCGGCAGCGGGCGCCTACTGCATCCCCATGGCCAGCAACTACAATATGGCCCCCAGGCCCGCCATCGTCATGGTCAAGGACGGCGAGGCGCGCCTCATCCGCCGCCGGGAGACCTACCAGGACCTGATGTCCACAGATGTGGCGTGAGGGTGGAAATCGCACCAGCCTTATGACCAAGGCCCAGTACCATGACAAGGAGAGTGTGAACTATGAACAGGCAGACTGTGAGCAAGCAGACCGTGGCCAAGCAGACCACTCGCGTCATGGTGGTGGAAGACGCGCCCAGCTATAGTGAGCTGCTCATTTTGACCCTGACCATGGAACCGTACATCAAGGTCGTCTACAGCGCCACCTCGGGCGAAGAGGCGCTGAAAGCCTTCGCCCAGGCTAAACCTGACCTGGTGTTGCTTGACTTTCGCCTGCCAGGCATAGACGGGCTGACGACGGCGAAGCGAATGAAGGCCCAGCGCCCCGACGTCAAGGTTGCCCTGGTCACCGCCTATTCGGAGGAGGTGCTGGCCCGCATCGCCAAAGAGGAGGCTGACGTCATGGCCGTGATTCCAAAGTCCAGCTTCAGCCTCCAGCGCGTTCGGGAGCTGCTGGGCTGGGAAACGCAAGGCTAACCGAGGACAGGCCCCCACGCCGAAACTCCCCGGCCTTCAGCATGACCGTCTCCTCGTGGCGCTACTCCCTTGGGCTGCGGGGCATTGCCTCAAAAGCCAGGAGGGCGCAGGGAACGTCAGTTCCCGCTGGGGGCCTGAGGGTGTCCCCCAGATACAATTCTTCCCCCCTCCCTTATGGTTATTGACAAAACAAACTGCCAGTGGGTTCCGACCTCTCCCCCTGTGGTCCCCCTCTCCTCATAGGAGAGGGGGTTGGTTATTTAGTCAAACACCATCAGGGAAGGGGGCTAGGGGGTTAGGTCAAAAGGACTTTTAGGGCAAGGCCGGGCCGCGGCCAGGGCTCCTGGCCCGCCTGGCTTCCCGTGCAAAAACGGCCACGCCAAAGGCGCTGAGCGCCACCAGCGCCGCGTTGGTGTTCAAGGCCCAGGCAAAGGAGCCAACGTCAGCCAGCCAGCCCAGGAAGACCGGGCCAATCATACCACCCACGTCGCCAAAGGTGCGGAAGAGGCCAATGGCCAGCCCGCGACTCCTTTCCGGGGCCAGGTCAGCTATGTACGCCGCGGGCGCCGGCCCTACCACCCCCGTGCCAATCCCCAGGAGTATGGCCGCAGCCAGGAACGGAAAGAGGCTGTTGCAGAAGATAAACGCCGCCAGCCCCGCCGAGGTCAGCAGCGCCCCTGGTAGCATCAGCACCTTCCGCCCGTAACGGTCCGCCAGCCAGCCCGCAGGGACGACGATGATGAAGTTGATGAGGGCCATGATGCTGAAGATCACCCCAAGCTCCCCAGGCCCCAGGCCTGCTTGGGCGTCACCTATCAGGGGCAGCAGACTCCCGCGCCCTCCGTTGCGGGTGAACACCACCATGAAGAAGTAGAAGGCCACCAGCAGAAAGTCCAGGCTGCCCACCAGGGCCAGGAGCGTCCGAAAGGTCCTGGGGCCTTCCCACCGTTGCCTTGGCTGCCCTCGCCTTCTGCCCGGCGGAGGGGCGCCCCCCAGCCTGGCCGTCTCCGGCAATTGCAGCATGGCCCAAAGCAGGCCCAGGGCCGATAGGGCCGCCAGGATGTAGAAGGCAGACCGGTATCCCCACAGCTCCGCCGCAAAACCGCCCACCGCTGGCCCCAGGCCGCTGCCAAAGAGCAGGCTCCCCTGCTGGTAGCTCATGTACCGGGCACGGTTGTCGCTCGTGGAGATATCCGCTAAAGTGGTTAGCGCGCCCGTCAGGTAGATGGCCGAGCCGACGCCGGTGAAGAAGCGGTACACCACCAGCTCCAGGAAGCTGCCCGACATTGCCATGAGCGCCGAGGCGACGGTGATAACCAGCAGCCCGCCAATGAGCACCACCCTTCTGCCGTACCTCTCGGCCACCACGCCGGCGGGCACGTTGAAAAAGATGCGCCCCAGGCTGAACACCGCCACGGTAACCCCCACCATGGCCATGCTAATGCCAAACTCCCTGGCAAACAGGGGCAACACCGGTGAGATAATGCCCTGGCCCATCATGGTAACGGCGGTGGTCACCATGATGGCTATGACGGTCTGGTGGGTGCGAAAGAGGCGCAAGGCCGCCTATCTCTGTCGTTGCTGGGCCGCCCGTGCTGCAGCCGCGGTGGAGTTGGGCCCCATGTAGATGCCGCGCTCCCAACTGCGCTTGAGGGGATCGGTGACGTTCACGGCCAAGCGCCCAATCCCCTGAATCTGGATCTCCGCCAGGTCCCCCTCCTGTAGCGGCCCCAGCCCTTCGTGGTTGGTCCCGCAGACGATGATATCGCCACTGTTCAGGGTCATGATGGTCGTGGCAAACTCTATCAGCTCGGGGACCCTATGCTCCATGTCGTTGGTATTATAGTCGTGGCGTAGCTGGCCGTTGTCCCAAAACTTGACCTCCAGATTATTGGGGTCAGGGACCTCGTCGGCGGTGACGATGCAGGGCCCCAAGGGGGCAAAGGTGTCAAAGGACTTGCCCATCCAACTGCCAGAGCGCCATGTGCTTCTGCCCTCGGCCCTGGCGGACACGTCTATAAAGCAGGTGTAGCCGAAGATGGCCCTCTTGTGGTCGGCCTGCTTGACCTCTTTGGCAGGGCCTTTGATGACGATGCCCAGCTCCACCTCATGCTGGAAGACATAGGGCTCCGTGAACCGGGGCAGGACCACCGTGTCGCCAGGACCAATCACCGCGTCAGGATTCTTGAGAAACATGTTCAGAGGGCGCGGCTCCCGCTGCATATGCTCCCAGTAGTTACCAATGCAACACAGGATCTTGCCGGGCCTGGGAAGCGGGGCCCGCAAGCGAAGGGCGGACAGAGGCACCCGGCGGCCGGTGGCCGCCTCCCGCTCAAGGCTGGGTCGGAACCGCTCAAAGTTGCTGATGACCTCCTGCATGAGCTGCTGGGGTGTAGAATAATTCAGGCCCTCTAGCGCCGCACTGATAGGGACCACGCCGCCGTCCAGCAGAATACCTGGTTGCGCCGGAGATTGGGGGCCTGCCGCCCCTTGTTGAAAAAGGACCAGTTTCATACTCGCCTCCTGAAAGATGCTTACAACTTCCTGCGGCGGCATTATAGCGAATCCTGGCCGATAGCAGGTAATGGTAGGGGCTGCGGCAAAGCCGCAGCCCCTACCATTACCTTGACCTCGCCAGCCAGGAGGCCACCTCCACCCCCAGGCCACGCAAGTTCGCCTGGCGCACGGTGCACTTGGGAAGTGACCTGAGGAAGGTGCGCCCGTAGCCCCGGTTGTGGACGCGGCTGTCCAGAAGCACCACCACACCCCTGTCATCCTTGGTGCGTATCAGACGACCAAAGCCCTGGCGGAAGCGCAGCACCGCCTGGGGCACGGTGTACTCGTTGAAGGGGTCGCTGAAGAGCTCTGAGCGAGCGGCAAAGAGGGGTTCAGTAGGCACGTTGAAGGGCAGCCGCGTCACCACCACCACCCGCAGGTTGTAGCCTGGCACGTCTATCCCCTCCCATAGGGAGCTTGTGCCCAGCAGCACCACGTTGCTGTTGCCCTGGGCCTGCTCCACCAGTTGCCGGGGCGAGCCGTCCACCCCTTGGGCCAGCACCACCATGCCTTCGGCGTCCAGCAGAGGCTTCACCACCCGGCGCATATTCCGCAGGGCCGAGTGGGCCGTAAACAGCGCTAGCACCCCTCCCTTGGAGGCACGGGCCACCTGCATGAGCGCGTCTTGCAGGGCCTGCTGATACGAAGGGTCACGGGGGTCCGGCATATCCGGAGCCACCAGCACCAGGGCCGCCTTCTCGTAGTCAAATGGGGACCCCAGCACCAGCTCCTCTCCTTCGGTTAGGCCGAGGCGACCCGCCAGATGCTGGATAGTGCCTCCCACGCTCAGGGTGGCGCCGGTAAGGACTACGCCCCTCTTCTTGGAGAACAGCTTCTCCTCCAGGACCGGCCCCACGTCCAGGGGCGCCGCGCTCAGCACAGGCATCTCCTCCTGACCCGTCAGGCTCACCCAATAGACGTTTCCCTCATCCGGCTTCACCACAAAGCCCTCCACCTGCCCTCGCAACTGCTGCGACCTCTCCTGCCAGCTCTTCAACTCCTGCAACGCACCCGCTATAGGAGCCAGGTCAAGGGGCTCCAGCGCTTGCTCCAGCCGCCCCGTCAGCCGCTCCAATTCCAACGCCCCCTCGTTGAACTCTTCCCATTGCACCTCCACCTGCGACCACCCGGGCTGGCTCCGCTCTGACCGTGTAATTCGTAGCTGCGAACGCTCCTCTGCCCCCTTGTGCCCTTGCAGGAAGGCGACGATCACCGTGGCCAGCCGGCCCCAGGCCTCCTCCAGGCGGCGCGAGCCTGCCGTCGCCTCGCCCATCAGCCCTTCCAGCCGCTCCCGCTGGGATGGGAGGAGTTGCCCCGCATTCAGGGCCATCCTGAGCCCTGGAAACTGCTGCCCCAGTCGCACCGATAGCTCTCCCACCCTCTGCCATCTCACCTCGTACCCGAACTGCCTGCTGGCCTCCTCCTCCAGATGGTGCGCCTCATCAATCACCAGATAGTCGTACTCCGGAATGGCGCCGCCGCTGGTCAGGTCCGAGAGAAGGAGGGCGTGGTTCACCACCACCAGGTGGGCGCCTTCCGCCCCTTTGCGGGCGGCCCGCACAAAGCACACCCCTTCCCACCCGTCACACGCCCCAGCGTCGCCTGCGGAAAAACGGTCCCACAGGTAGCTGTCCCTGGCGGGGATGTTCATCTCCGACCTATCGCCCGTGGAGGTGTCCTGCAGCCACACCATGGCCTTGCAGGCCATCCGGGCCTCCTCCGCCGGAAGGCTCGCCCCCTGGGCAATCTGCACCCATCGCCGGAAGCACAGGTAGTTGCCCCTGCCCTTGAGCGGGCAGGCGCGAAACTCCTCCAGCAAGGGGCGTAGCTCACCCTCCTGAGAGAGGGCCGCCACTAGGCTGGGGATATCCTTGTTGATAAGCTGCTCTTGCAGGTTGATGGTGTTAGTGGATACCACAACCCGCTGGCCGTGACGCAGGGCAAACAACATCGCCGGCAGAAGATAGGCAATGGATTTCCCCACCCCAGTCCCCGCCTCCACCATCAGATGCTTGCCTTCGGCCAATACACGGGCCACCCGCTCCGCCATCTGCACCTGCTGCGGACGCTCCTCGTAGCCGGGGAAAGCCCTGGCCAAAGGCCCCCTTGGCCCCAGCAGGCGGCGAACCTCCAAGGGGTCAACCTGCGCCTTCTCCGCCTTAGGCTGGAGGGAGTGGTGCCTCGGCTGCCGCTCCCGCAACCGACGGGGGTCCACACCCAGCGGCCCCCAGGGGCCTGGCGCTCCTCCTCCCCTGCGCGCCGAGTGCGCTTCAAGCTGTCGCAACAGGCCCCCCATGGCCCAGGGGGAACGCTCAGACAGCTCCCGCATCGGCCCCAAGAGGCCGGGCATGTCCTCCAACGCCTTCTGCACCAGGACAAGATACAGTTGGGAGCTCAGCCGGGCATCCTCCACCGCGCGATGGGCCTTGCCGTAGCTGATCGCCAGCATGTCCGCCAGGGCTGTCAGGGCGTAACCCTTGGCGCCGGGGTACAGCACCGAGGCCAGTTCCATGGTGTCATACCGCGCGTTGGACAGGCTCAGCCCCGCCTTCGCCAGGAAGGCGATGTCAAAGGCGATGCTGTGGCCGACGATAGGGTAGCGCCCCAGGAAGGCCGCCAGCTCCCCCGCCACCGCCGAAAGGGGCGGCGCCTTGTCCACCTCCGCCTGGCTTATGCCGGTCAACTGCTTGACAAAGTCTGAGACGGTGCGACGGGGGTTGACCATGGTCTGGAATGTCCCCATGGATTCGCTCCCTCGGAACTTCACGGCGCCAATCTCAATGATTTCGTCCCGCTCCGGGTCAACGCCGGTGGTCTCCAGGTCCAGAGCCACGCACACCTGCTCCAGAGGTGATTCAGGGGTCTCATCTAGTAAGCGCACAGAATGTTTTCTTTCTAGGCCCGCCGTAGGCGAGCTAAAGTCTGCAACGGCAGTATAGTATACGCCTTGTTCAGGCTATAATGGCCCCAGGAAGTCTCCCATCATCTTTGCTCCACCTTCGCCCATGACGACCCACTCCACCACAGGCGCCACTGCTGGCAGAGGCCCACGCCTCCAGGTGCGCCAACCCAAGTCCACGGCCCTGAGAGCGGTGCGCCACCTGCGCCCTTACCTCACCCAGACCCTCTTCATTGGACTCTGCCTCATCGCCGTGGCGGCTCTGGGCGCCCTTCCACCCCTCCTGATCCGCGGCATCCTGGACACCGCGCTGCCCCAAAAAGACTTGGGCCTGCTCAACCTCCTCGTGGCAGGCATGATCGGCGTGCCCTTGGCCAGCGGGCTCATCGGCGTCCTGCAGAACTACCTGAACTCCCTGGTCAGCCAGCGTATCATGTTTGACATCCGCAACGAGCTGTACACCCACCTGCAGGGCCTCTCCCTCAACTTCTACACCCAGCGCCGCACCGGGGACATCATGTCCCGCATTACCGAGGACGTGGATGGCGTTCAGAACACCGTCACCGGCTCCCTCATCTCCATTGCCAGCAACTTCTTCACCGTTGCCATCACCCTGGCCGTCATCTTCACCCTCAACTGGCGGATGGCAATCCTGGGCGTTGCGCTGCTCCCCCTCTTCATCGTGCCGGCAAGAGTCGTAGGGCGCCTGCGGCGCAGCCTCCGTCGCCAGACCCATCAGGCCATGGCCGAGCTGAACAGCCACACCCAGCAGACCCTGAACATCAGCGGCTTCCTGCTCATGAAGGTGTTTAGCCGGGAGCGGGATGAAGCGGAGCGGTTCAAGGAGAAGGCCCACGGGGTCATGGACCTGGAGATACGTCAACACCTGGTAGGCAGGTGGTTCTTCATGTTCCTGGGCCTCTTCTCCATCGTGGGGCCGGCCCTGGTCTACCTCTGGGGCGGGCACCTGGCCATACGAGGGGAGATGACGATAGGCACCATTGTGGCCTTCGTCGCCTATCTGACCCGCCTGTATGGGCCGGCCTCGGCCATGGCCACGGTCTACGTGGACATTCAGGCGGCCCTGGCCCTCTTTGAGCGCATCTTTGAGTACCTGGATACGAAGTCGGAGATTCAGGAAGCGCCCATACCCATCACACTGGACCCTGTCCAGGGGCGCATCCGGTTTGAGGACGTGTCTTTTGAGTATGTCAGGGGCCGCTCGGCCCTCAGACGCCTCTCCTTCACCGTGCAGCCGGGGCAGCTTGTTGCCCTGGTAGGCCCCAGCGGCGCCGGCAAGACCACCATCACCTACCTCATACCCCGTCTGTACGACCCCACCTCCGGCGCCATCTACCTGGACGGCCACGACCTGCGAACACTCAGCCTCTCCTCCCTGCGCTCCGCCATGGGCATCGTGACCCAGGAGACCTACCTGTTCAACGCCACCATCCGCGAGAACCTGCTGTACGGACGCCCCGGCGCCTCGGAGGAGGAGCTGACCAGGGCGTGTAAAGCCGCCCAGCTCTACGACCTCATCGCCAGCTTGCCAGAGGGATATGAGGCCCTGGTAGGCGAGCGAGGCTATCGCCTCTCCGGGGGCGAAAAACAGCGCCTGGCCATCGCTCGCCTGATCCTGAAAGACCCACGCATCCTGATCATGGACGAGGCCACCTCCCACCTGGACTCCCTCTCCGAAACCCTCATCCGCGTCGCCCTGGAGCCGCTGCTCAAGGAGCGCACCAGCATCGTCGTCGCCCACCGCCTTTCCACCGTGCTGCGAGCAGACGTCATCCTGGTGCTGGAGGCGGGCCATCTTGTGGAGCAGGGAACACACCCGGAGCTTATCGCCGCGGGCGGCCTGTACACCCGCATCTACGAGGAGCAGTTCCAACCCCAGGCGGAGCAGGTGGGGGCCAGGTAACCTCACCCCCTAGCAGGCTGCGGAAGAAAGGGGCGGGGGTCTGGGGGTGTCCCCCAGATATAAAACTTCCCCCTTCCTAGTCAGGGCTTCGCCCGAAAAATCGGAGCCTCCAAGGGAAGGTGGAGGAAACCGCAGGTTTCCCCTGGGGTCGTAGGGGTATCCCCTACAAACATTTGCGGGTGGGTGGGTGGGACACAGGCGCTTGCCAAGGAAAGCCAGTATGCAGCGTCCTTGAGAACCAGGACACTAGGATGCGCACCTGCGGCAGCATGGCTCTGCGCACCTACCGGTGTTCCACCGCCGCAACCTCTCCCACCAGCAAGCCGGTGGCAGGATAAAACCGCTTGGCGCGCAGGGCCTCCAGGAACTCGTCCTGATTAGTGATCCTGTCCTGAAAGACGGTGACGCACCGGCCCAGGCCATTGGTAGAGTGGGCGTCGCTGCCCCCAATCATCGGCTTGCCCAGGCGCTTGGCCACCTCCCACGCAAAATAGTTCTCTGCGTCGGCGGTGCCGGCGTTGGCCACCTCAACAGCGTCTATCACGTCAAACACCGGGTGCTTCAGGGCCTCCTCCACCGTGGTGGGCATAGGGTTCCAACCTCTGAACAGCAGGTTATTGGAGTTGTAGGGCGGTTTTTGAAGCAGGTTGCGAAAGGGATGGGCCAGCACCACAAAGCCCCCCTCATTGTCCACCGCTTTTCGCAAGCTCCACGGATCCCGTATGCCGGGGATGTACCGGTCCAGCCCAAAGACGGTCATGTGCCCAGCGTTAGTCTCCACCTCCATGGCGTTGATGATCAGCAGAGTGCTCTGCTGCTGCTTGAACTTGGTAAACTCAAACCTGTCCCAGGGCCCTCCGTGCTCCGTCAGGCACACTCCTTGCAGGCCAATGCGGTACGCCTCGTCCAGCATCTCCTGGGGCAATAGACTGCTGTCGCTGCTCCCCCTTACCGTATGCACGTGCAGGTCTATAATCATCCCCAACGTCCGTTGCCCATTCTATCGGGCCTCGCCTAGCCCATGGGGTCCGCACATAGGCCAAGCCAGGATTTCGGGGCCGCTTTCTGGCCCAAACTCCCGCCATTGTAGCTATCCTACACGATTGCCGTCAACGAGGCCGTTCTAGGATCTCTGTCTCACACCAGCGCAGCCACATGCGCCTCGAAGCCTCGTGCGTGAAGGCTTGCCGCTAACCTTTGTCCCTCTGGCGCGCCACCCACCAGCGTAAAGATTGATGGCCCGCTGCCAGAAAGGCGCACAAAGGGCGCGCCCGCCGCCAGAAACGCCCGCCGATACCGCTCCAGCCCGGGGAAAGCCTGGTCCGCCACGCGCTCAAAGGCGTTCCTTGCCATGGCGAAATCCCCCTGGGAAGCGGACCCATCTCCTATCTGCTGCGCCAGCGCCCCCGCCGCCGAGCCATCGCTGTAGTCCGACGGCGTCAGCATGCCGAACAGCCTGCCCGTCTTGCCTTCCAGAGCAATGGGTGGGCACAGGAGCACGGCCCACCACCCCTGGAGCCTAGGCAGAGGCGTCAGAAGGTCTCCCCTGCCCTTAGCCAGGGCGCACGGGCCATCCAGAAAGAAGGGTGCGTCGGCCCCCAGGCTGGCCGCCAGCCCCGCCAGTCGCTCTCTAGAGAGACCCAGGCCCCACAGTGCGTCCAGCGCCAGGAGCGTCGCCGCCCCATCGCTGCTGCCACCGCCCAGACCCGCGGCGATGGGGATGTGCTTTGTGACTGAGATAGCAGCGCCCTGTGTACAGCCCGTTTCCTGCCGGAGCAGCCGCGCTGCCCGCATCACCAGGTTCTCCTCCTCAGAGCCAACCGGCGGCTGGCACTGCAGGCTCAGGCCCTCCGCAGGCTCAAAGGTCAACTCATCAGCCAGGTCAAGGGTATGCAGCACCGTCGCCACGTTGTGGTAGCCATCGGCTCGCTTCCCGATGACCTCCAGGCAGAGGTTAATCTTGGCTGGGGCCTTTACCCGCATCCCTTGCCTCCTTGACCGCCCCAGGCAAACCGCTATCCCGCGCCATCCGGTACAGTGCCCCCCATTCATCCAGGGTAAGGGTCTCCGCCCGGCGGCGCGGGTCAACTCCCGCCGCCGCCAGCAGGGCCCCCCCCTCTTCCGGCCGCACGCCCAACCCATGGGACAGCGCGTTCCTGAGCTGCTTTCGAGGCGCGCTGAACCCCGCCCGCACCACCTCAAAGAAAGCGCTCCGGTCGCCCAGGTCCACGGCTGGACTGGGGTACACCTCTATGCGCACCACCGCCGAGGTCACCTTGGGCCGCGGGTAGAAGGCGCCAGGGGGCACGTAGCCGACGATGCGCGGCTTGCCGTACACCTGCACCCCCACCGACATCAGGGACATCTGGCCGGGCTGCGCCGTCATGTTCTTGGCCACCTCCCGCTGCACCATCACCACGGCCTGCTTCGGGGGATGCTCCGATTCCAGAAAGCGGCGCAGGATAGGGCTGGCGGCGTAGTACGGCAGGTTCGCCACCAGCTTGTAGGGCGCGCCCCCAGTCAGCTCCCGTGGGTTCACTTCTCGCACATCCACGCAGAGGATGGCGAGGTTGGCGGCGCTGGACAGTTCCCGTCCCAGGGCCGCGGCCAGCTCCCGGTCCAGCTCCACCGCCACTACCTTACTTGCGGCTGCCACCAGCGCTTGCGTCAGCACCCCCAGCCCAGGCCCTACCTCTACCACCGTGTCCTGAGGGCCAACCTCGGCGGCCGCCATCATCATGCGCACCGCGCCCTGGCTCACCAGGAAGTTTTGCCCCAGGCCCTTCTTCGCCGTCGCTTCCATGCGCTCCAGGCGCGCCTTAGGGGAGAGCGTCGCTTGCCGAGAAGCAGAGGATGCCATGTTGCCGACACCCTTCCAGCGAAACGTATTCGGCCCGCGACGCGGGCCGAATACGTTTCGCTCTCAGACATCCAAAGGCCGTGCACCCCTCGTTGACCATGACCCCAAAGCGTATCCTACGGGGTAACTCAAACCAGGCAGACCTGCGGCGCTCGGAAGGCCCCGTTTACCGTTGCTTCCTTCCGGACCTGGCGGGGTTCGCGGGTTTCCGCCGCGCAGGACCCGGCTATCAACGTTATCCCCGCGGACATGGGCCTGAGGCTGGGCCTAGGAGGGGGATTCAGCCCCGCTAGAGCGGATTGCGGGTTCAGGGCACCGCTAGCTCCCCACCTAGCACGACCAACTCCATCATGCCATGCCCCTTTCCCACTGTCAACGCAACCTGTAGAATGACCTAACCCCCTTGCTGCCCCTTCCCTTAAAGGGGCTTTGCACCAAAAGTCAGGAAGGTGCAGGAAACCTTGGGTTTCCTGCCGGGGTCTGGGGTGTCCCCAGATTCAGATTCCCTCTCTCCTGTAGGAGAGGGGGACACAAGGGGAGAGGTCAGGACTCCCTATGCCTCCACAGGTACGCACCGCCGTCATCCCCGCCGCCGGCCTGGGCACGCGCCTCCTGCCCTTCACCAAGGCCGTACCCAAGGAGCTTGCCCCCGTCCTAGACCTGCCCGCCATCCACTACGTCGTCAAGGAGGCCATGGACGCATGCATTCAGCACATCGCCATCGTCACCTCTTCTGGCAAGGGGGCCCTTCAGGAGTACTTCAAGCCTTCCGATGAGATAGACCGCCTCCTGCGTGCTCGCGGTATGAACACCGTAGCCGACGAGTTCCGTCAAATGACGGAACGCCTCACCTTCAGCTACCCCGTGCAAGCGCGGCAGCTCGGCCTGGGCCACGCCGTCCTGTGCGCCCGGGACGCCGTGAACCGTGAACCCTTCGCCGTTATCCTGCCCGACGACCTGCTGGTAAGCGACGAGCCGGTGCTAGCCCAGATGCTCCACGCCTGGCAGAGCAACCCCGGCAACTACGTGGCGGTGGAGGAGGTGCCCACAGAACGCATCTCCGCCTACGGCGTGGTGGACCCCCTACCCGGCGGCCAGATAGATAGCCGCACCTACCGCCTCCGGGGCATGGTGGAGAAGCCGCCCGCCGGTACGGCCCCCTCCAACCTGGGCATCGTCGGACGGTACATCCTCATGCCCGAGGTCTTTGACGCCTTGGCGGAGACCCGCCCGGGCGCCATCGGCGAGATCCAGCTTACCGACGGTATCGCCCGTGCCATGGCCCACACCCCCCTGTTCGCCTACCGCTACCAGGCCGACCGCTACGACTGCGGCACGCCCCTGGGCCTCCTTCATGCCTCCCTCTCCCTGGCCCTGCGCAGGGCAGACACTGCGGAGGAGGTGAGGCGGTGGCTGAGAGACCTGGAATAGGAAAGTGCAGTCCCGACTGGTCGGGACTGCCGGGGGCATGGGGGTGTCCTCCATCACCGCCCCATCTTCAGTAACGCCAGGAACGCCCGCCTGGGGAACCTCCACGTGCCCAATGCGCTTCATCCGCTCCTTGCCCTCGGCCTGCTTCTCCAGCAGCTTCCGCTTGCGCGTGATGTCGTCGCCATAGCACTTGGGGCTTAAGTCGCCAGGGCGGGCGACCAATGCACCTGAACCTTATGCAGCAGTAGAACGAACTTCTGTCTGCCGCCGTTGACGAGCCAGGGTAAGTCTATAGTCACTCTCCAGATTCATCCAAATATAGGCTTTAATGCCCAGCATATGCTCCAAGTCAAGGGCTATGTCGGCGGTTATTTCCCTCTTGCCCTGGCAGATTTCCTTAGCGACCCTGATGGTCGTGCCCATTTGTAACGCAAGAGCTTTCTGCGTCAAATGCCGGGCCCGCAATTCGTCACGCAGGAGCAAGCCAGGAGGGATAGCCGTGTTGCTCTCCAACCGGTCTTCAGTTTCCATAATAGTTGCTCACCTCTGCAAGAGTAATCGTCTGCCTGTCTTCACTGAGCCGGAATATCAACCGCCACCTGCCGATGAGCTTCAGTGCCCATTGCCCTGATCGGTTCCCCGTGAGTGGATGCAAGCGGAGAGTTCGCGCCTCAAACAGGTCTTCAAATTTGGAGGATGCTTGCAGGACTTTCACCCGCTGGACGAACCGCTGGCCGACGGATTCGCCCCAGGTGCGGTTGGCAAGTCCACCGTCCAGGAAGCATCGCTCTAGCTGCCTATCGGCAAACCTGACCTTCATTGGTCCCCTTCTGGGGGCCTATCATAACACACGATACTGGCAGATAGAACGACTACCGCTCCATCTTCAGCAGCGCCAGGAACGCCTCCTGCGGAACCTCCACGTGCCCGATGCGCTTCATCCGCTTCTTGCCCTCGGCCTGTTTCTCCAGCAACTTCCGCTTGCGGGTAATGTCGCCGCCGTAGCACTTGGCCAGCACGTTCTTGCGCATGGCCCGCACCGTCTCCCGCGCAATAATCTTGCCGTTCAAAGAGGCTTGTATGGGCACTTCAAAGAGCTGCCTGGGGATCAGCTCCTTCAGCTTCTCCACCAGGGCCCGCCCCTGGGACTGGGCCTTGTCCCGGGGGATAATCAGCGACAGGGCGTCCACCGGCTGGTTGTTCACCATAATGTCCAGGCGGGCCAGCGCCGAGGGCCGGTAGTCCAGCGGAGCGTAGTCCATGGAGGCGTATCCTTGGCTGCGAGACTTCACCTGGTCGTTGAAGTCCAGCAGCACCTCAGATAAGGGCATGTGGAACTCCACCAGCACTCGCGGGTCGTTGTTGGGGGATTTACTCTCCTCTAGATTTCCCGATGCGTCGGGACTCCCGCTCTGGAGGTACTCCATGCGGCGGAACTCACCTCGCCGGTTGGTAGCCAGCTCCATCATCGCCCCGATGAACCGGCTGGGCGTGACGATGCTCACCTCCAGCCAGGGCTCCAGCACCTGCTTGATGTACTGTGACTCCGGCATCTGAGACGGGTTGTTGATGCTGATCTCGGTGTCGTCCGTCAGAACGGCGCGATAGCCGACGCTGGGGGCTGTAGTGAGCAGGTCCAGGCTGTACTCCCGCTCCAGCCGCTCCTGGACGATGTTCATGTGCAGCAGGCCGAGGAACCCACACCGGAACCCGAACCCCAGGGCCACGCTGCTCTCCGGCTGGAAACTCAGGGCCGCGTCGTTGAGTTGCAGCTTTTCCAGGGCGTCCCGAAGCTGCTGATAGCTTTCCCCGTCCGAGGGATACAGGCCGGCGAACACCATGGGCTTCAGGGTCTTGTAGCCAGGCAGCGGCTTCTCGGCAGGCTGCCCTCGCACCGTCACCGTGTCGCCCACGGGCACCTGGCCCAGGCTCTTAAGGCCAGTGGCGATGTACCCCACCTCCCCTGCCGAAAGCCTGGGCACCTGGGTCATCTGCGGACGGAAGATGCCCACCTCCAGGGCCTCGGCGTCGGTGCCGGCGGCCATGAGGCGCAGGCGGTCCGTAGTCTTCACCGCGCCGTCCACCAGGCGCACGTAGGCCACCACGCCCTTATAGGGGTCGTAGGCCGCGTCAAAGACCAGGGCCCGCAAAGGGCCCGCGGGGTCACTCTTTGGCGGTGGAATCCGTTCCACAATCCGGTGCAGAAGCTCACCCACGCCGGTGCCTTCTTTGGCGGAGATGAAGAGCATCTCCTCTCGCGTGAAGCCAAAGGTGTGGGTCAGCTCCAGGGCCACCACCTCCGGCTGAGCGGCCGGCAGGTCAATCTTGTTGACCACCGGAATGATGACCAGGTTGTCCTCCAGCGCCGCATACACGTTGGCCAGGGTCTGGGCCTGGATGCCTTGGGATGCGTCCACCACCAGCAGCGCGCCCTCACAGGCCCGCAAGCTGCGAGACACCTCGTTGCTAAAGTCCACGTGACCCGGCGTGTCTATCAGGTTGAGCTGGTACTCCCGCCCGCCGGGGCCCAGGCGGTACGCCATGCGCACCGCCTGGGCTTTGATGGTGATGCCCCTCTCCCGTTCCAGGTCCATCATGTCCAGGTACTGCTGCGTCATGGCGCGAGCCGACACGGTGTTGGTCAGCTCCAGCAAGCGGTCTGCCAGCGTAGACTTGCCGTGGTCAACGTGAGCAATGATGCAGAAGTTGCGGATGAACTGAGGTTCCATATCCAGCTAATGCTAGCATGGCCCAGGGGGGGCCACAAGGCACGAACCAGCACGGCCCTGTTTGCTGGTTCGTGGTATACCCTTCCCCTGGCTAATGCTCATGAGCACAATAAGCTATCCGGTCAACCAGGGAGAGTTTCACTCCTACCTCAGTCCTCCTCCGTCAAGGGGGAGGAAGCCCACCCCTTCCCCCCTTGCGGGGGAAGGCAGGGATAGGGGGAACGCATCCTATACCAGAACGGTTAGTTAGGGAACCTCTGATTAAGTGGTCGAAGTAGTCCTTTGGGTGTTTGCGTCTCCCAAAATTCAGTTTCAGAGGCTGAATTGGGTTGGTGTTCTCTCTTC
>JACPCL010000046.1 GCA_016179765.1 Chloroflexota bacterium | reverse complement strand
GCCGTGAAGATGAACCTGGAGTGGGTCCTGGACGGCAAGAACGGCGTTGGCTTCCGCCCCCAGATCTCCGCCATCACCAGCGTTACCGTCATAGACCCCTATACGGTAAACTTGAACCTTGACCGCGTCCACTCAGCCATCATCACCAACCTGGGCCTGCGCAGTACCTATGCCTTCTCGCCCACCAACTTCAAGGCGAAGGGGAGGGATGCTCTGAACGCCAACCCGGTGGGAACAGGGCCTTTCATGGTCAAGGAGTATGTACCCGGAAGCCACATCCTGTTTGAGAAGAACCCCAATTACTGGGTCAAGGGGCTACCTTACCTGGACGCCTGGCGACACGAGGTGATCGTGGATGACCGGGTACGGGCCGGGGCGTTGCAGAGCGGGCAATTAGACTTTGCCGGCGGCATACCCGCAGGGGCGAAGGACGCCCTGGCGGCGGCTCGCGCCATACCAGGAATCGTACAGTTCAATACCATGGGCGGGCCCTCCTACGACCACTACAACGCGAACAGAGCGCCCTTCAACGACAAGCGGGTGCGCATCGCGCTACAGATGGCTATGGACCGGCAAGCGTGGAACCAGGCAGTCAATAACGGCGAGGGCATCCCGTACACGGGAGGGATGCATGTTCCAGGCCACGCCGCCACATTCAGCGTGCCGGAGGCGCAGTTCCCCTACCCCTATAACCCTACGAAAGCCAAGGCCCTCATTGAGGAGTACGCCAAGGAGAAGGGCCTGACGCTGCCGCTATCCACCGTGGGGGCCTGGGAGCCGACGGCGGAGCAGTTGGCCAAGGGGGCGTACCCTCTCAAAGAGGAGCCCATCATCATGTACGCCACCTCTGGCTCTACCAGCGTAAAGCGCTCCGCGATCTCCAAGGCCTACTACGAGGCTATCGGCTTCAAGATTGAAGTAAAGCTTGGCGGAGGCGACGAGGAGAAGCACACCTTCGTGTGGAAGGATGTTGGCTTCTCGCTCCGTGGCGTGGGCACACGGCCGCACCCGTCGGGCAGCATGGACTCCTACATGGGCTACGGCGGCTATTGGAACGCTGGCGGTTGGAGCACAACCCCCGAGCAGTTGGAGGTGAACCGGCTCCTGGAGGCAGCGGCCAACGAGTTTGACTTCGTAAAGCAGAACGACTACTACAAGCAGGCGCAGAAGATCTGGATGGAAGAGGCCCTGGGAGGGGTCAAGACCGCCCATACAAAGGGGTCCACCTTTGCTCAACCGTGGGTGAAGATGGACCGCGACATCAATAAGTATTTGGTGTTCGCGTCCGATTCCACCGCACACTTCTACTCCGTGTGGCTGGACAACAAGTAGTGTCCACCTGGTAACGTTGGTAACGTCGTTCAAGCCCGGGGCTACAGTAATCTAACTCCTCCGCCCGCGGCCCGGTGGGTTCACCACGGACGGAGGAGTGCGCTCACTGAGAGCTTTAGCAGTTTTACATGGCGTTGCGGACGCATCACACTGATTCATCGCATATTGTCCCCCTTTCCGCATTGGAGAGGGGGACTACAGGGGAAGAGCTCTGAACCCCCTATTTTCAAGGCAGGCTGCTGCATAAGGGGGCGGGGGTTTTTCAGCAGCCTAGGTCCACGGGCGCGGAGGCGATAGGTGAAAAGGTACATCCTGAGCAGGCTGATCCAGTCTGTGTTCGTGCTGTTCGTCATCAGCTTGATAGTGTTCCTGCTCATCCGTGCTGTCCCCAAAGACCCCATCTACGTCATATTAGGGCCAGAGAGCCAGGGCATAACCCCGGAGCAGTATGCCCAGATGAAACATGACCTTGGCTTGGATCGTTCCCTGCCTGTTCAATACGTCATGTGGGCGCAGAGGATGGTTACGGGAGATTGGGGTCACAGCTTCAAAACAAAACGTCCGGTGACCCAGGAGTTGGCGACTCGTATCCCCTATTCGCTGCAACTGGCGGTTCTGGCGCTTCTCCTGTCCGTCGTTATCGGCATCACGACCGGAGTGGTGGCGGCGCTCAAACGCAATGGCGTGTTGGACGTGATTTCCAGCTTCGTGGCTATAGCTGGGGTCGCGCTGCCGAACTTCTGGTTCGCCCTCATCCTGATCCTCGTTTTCAGTGTACACTGGAATATTTTCCCTGCCTTTGGCGGGAAGCTCATATGGCAGGACCCCCTGGGAGCTTTGCAGGCCATGGTCCTGCCCGCGGCCGTCCTGGGTCTTTCAGGGACGGCGAGCATCATGCGGCAGATGCGGTCCTCCATGCTTGAGGTGATGGGAGAGGATTATGTGCGCACGGCGCGCGCCAAGGGATTGCACGAACGTAAGGTGATCTGGTCCCACGCCTTCCGCAACGCGTTGCTGCCCATCGTCACTCTCCTGGGTCTGCGGCTGGGAGGGATCCTTGGGGGATCAGTGATCGTAGAGACGATATTCAGTTGGCCTGGGGTGGGGAGGCTCGCCGTCTCAGCGATCCAGGAGGTCAACTACCCCGTCGTACAGGTGATTGTGGTAGTCTCCGGGGCCACGGTGCTCCTGGCCAACCTCATTACCGACATCTCCTACGCCTATATTGACCCACGGATACACATCACGTGACCAGGTCGGCGGGAAGCGATGCTGTTGGGGGACGTAGTTCCTGCCCCAGGAAGCCAATATGGCAAGCGACAGAGAGGGAAGCCCCTCTGGGGCTTCCTTGAAAGACAAAGTAGGGAGAGAAACGCAGGTGGCGAACGGAGCAATCACAGTCGGCGGCAAGTCGCCCCTTTCGCGGATAGCTGACCGGCTGCCTTTACAGACTTTGAAGGCCTTGCTGCGCCATCGCCTATCGGTGTTTAGCCTTATCTACATCACCATTGCCACGGGGGCGGCGGTGTTTGCTGGCCCGCTGTCCCCATACGACCCCAACGCGATTGACCCGGTCAATGCCTTGGCCCCTCCCTCCTGGGCACATCCGTTGGGGTTGGACGACGTTGGGAGGGACGTGTTCAGCAGGCTTCTGTACGGTGCACGGGTTTCCATGGAGGTTGGGCTGCTGAGTGCGACGCTGGCCATTGTTGTGGGGGTCCCGCTGGGTGTCATAGCCGCCTATGCTGGAGGATGGACAGAGCACATCATCATGCGCATTATTGATGCGAAGATCGCCATCCCCAATATTCTGCTGGCCATCCTGCTGGTGATCGTCATGGGGGGCGGTGTTTTCACGGTGAGCCTTGCCCTCTCTTTGAACTTGATGACGACTCAAGCGAGGCTCGTGCGCAGCCAGGCCCTCTCTGTGAAACAGTTGGATTACGTCCTTGCTGCAAAGGCCCTCGGCGTCCCTCCCCGGCGCATCCTGGCGGCACATGTTCTCCCTAATGCGTTTCAGCCATCCATCGTTCAGGCCACGCTGGGTATGGGCTTTGCAGTCTTGGGAGAGGCTGGGTTGAGTTTTCTGGGCGTTGGCGTTACGATACCCACCCCGACCTGGGGCAATATGCTGAATCTTGCATTCCAGAATATGGAGTCGGCCCCCTGGCTGTCCATCGCTCCAGGCCTGGCCATCTTCCTACTGGTCCTTTCGTTCAACTTCGTGGGCGACGGCCTGCGCGACGTGCTGGACCCCCGGTTGCGGGGACGCGTGTAGTACCAGGATGTCAGTCGCCTAACACATCACGGGAGAGGTAAGAGCCGTTGTCGTACGACTTCTGGAAAGGCGTCAACGTCATAGAGTGGGGGAGGAGTATCGCGACAGCATTCAACGCGAGGATGCTGGCCGACATGGGGGCGCACGTGGTGAAGGTGGAGCCTCCCACCGGGGACCCAGCCCGTCGTATGGGACCCTTCCCAGACAATACGCCGCACCCCGAGAAGAGTGGCCTATTCCTGGCGTTGAACACGAATAAGCTGGGCATCACCCTCGACCCAACGTGCGAGACAGGCCGCACGGTATTCGTGGAATTGGTGAAAGCCACAGACGTCCTCATTTTTGACGCCCGCCCCAAGGACCTCGCCCGTTGGCGGCTGGCGTTCGGCGACCTCAAGAAGCTGAACGGCAGCTTGATTATGGTCTCAATCACGCCGTTTGGCTCGTCGGGGCCGTACCAGGACTTCAAGGCGTCCGACCTCACGCTGTTCCAGATGAGCGGGTATGCCCGCTCGATGGTGCGCGGCGAGTCGGACCCATCGGCCAAGGTGCCAGTCCGCGCCCAGGGTGAGCAGATAGGCATGGTCGGCGGCTTGACCGCCACCCTGGCCACCTCCATGGCGCTGCTCCAGCGGGCCGCCACGAAGCAAGGCACGTTTGTGGATGTGTCGCTGTGGGAAGCGATGTGCATGCTCAACAACGGCGGCTATGCCACAACTGCTTTCCAGCAATTTGCGGCGACAGGCAGTGAAGAGCAAGCCGCCAACCGGGGCACTGTCGCGACGCTGGAGACCAACGACGGCTATGTCGTTGTCTCGCCGCGCGAGGATGACCAGTGGACGCGATGGATCGCTCTTCTCGGCAACCCCCCTTGGGCCAGTGACCCCCGTTTTGCCAACAGGCAGCTCCGCTCGAAGAACTGGGACGAACTGGAGCCGCTGCTTGTGGAGTGGACGAGCCGGCACAGCAAGGAAGAGGTCTACCACCTGGCGCAGGGGAGAGAGATCCCCAGCTTTCCGATGAACACGGTGGCCGACCTCTTCCGCTCGGAGCAGCTCCGCGTCCGTGGCGCGTTCACTACCATTGAGCATCCCGTGGCCGGCAAGCTGCCCCACACCACACCCCCGTACCGGCCCGGCGGCCAGCAGCCCCGGCCCGATGAGCCTGCGCCGCGCCTTGGCGAGCACACGGAACAAGTACTGGCGGGGATAGGCATAGCAAAAGAAGAGCAACTGCGCCTGCGCGCCCTGGGCGTCATCTAGACGCGGAAGCGGCACTCAAGCCAGTAGTAGGGGCGCAAGGCCTTGCGCCCCTACGAGGGTTCCTGGCGCTGGACACATGTTGATAGACTCGCCCTTGGTTATTGAGGAGGCATCATGAAACCATTGGAAGGCATACGAGTTGTGGACTTTAGCTGGGTGCTGGCCGGACCCATCTGCACCCGCTATTTGGCGTTCATGGGCGCCGAGGTGTTGAAGGTGGAAAGCCACCGCCGTCCCGATCCATCACGCAGGGGGGACGGCTTCCAGATGCTGAACCAGAACAAGAGGGGCGTCGCCCTGAACCTGAGCACTCCTGAAGGACGGGCCCTGGCCCTGGAGCTGGTGAAGAAGTCGGA
This sequence comes from Chloroflexota bacterium, assembly GCA_016179765.1. Taxonomy (GTDB): domain Bacteria; phylum Chloroflexota; class Dehalococcoidia; order Lucifugimonadales; family JACPCL1; genus JACPCL1. Next base: position 23,118 of record JACPCL010000046.1, on the reverse strand, counting down.
CGTGGTCATTGAGAACTTCGCCACGGGCGTGATTGATCGCATGGGGCTGGGTTACGATGTCCTGAAGGCGGCCAATCCTCAAATCGTTATGGTCTCATCCGCCGGCCTGGGCCACACGGGACCGGAGAGGGGCTACGCTGCCTACGGTACGCTCATCCAGGCGTACACCGGCTGGAGCGCCATCCAGGGCTACCCAGGACGGAAGCCGATCATCGGGGGGGCTTTCACGGACCCGGCCGCTGGCACGTGGCTGGCCGGGCTGATCGCGTCGGCGCTGTACCGGCGGAAGCAGACAGGGGAAGGCGCGTACCTAGATGTCTCCATGGCCGAGGTCACCATCAACCTGCTGGCGCAACCGCTGATGGAGTACGCCATCACGGGCGCAGTGCGCCAGCCCCAGGGCAACCGCGACGACTGGTTCGCACCCCACAATGTGTACCCATGCGCTGGGGATGACCAGTGGATGGCGATTGCAGTGACCAACGACGAAGAGTGGGCTGGCCTGTGCAAGGCGCTCGGCCTGGAGTTGGCCAGCGACGTACGCTTCCAGATGGCGCTGGGTCGTTGGAAGCATCAGGAGGAGCTGGACTCCATCATATCGGAGGAGACGCGGCGATACACGGTCACGGAGCTGTTTGCCCGTCTGCAGCGGGCAGGGATCCCTTCGGGCCCATGCTATGATCTTGCCCAGATCAATGCAAACGAGCACCTGGTTGAGCGCGGGTTCATCCACGAGTATACAGACAACCGGGGCCGGAAGGTGAATATCCCTTCTATCCCGTGGCAAATAGAATCGTTGCCGCTGCCCGCCGCCTCACCCGCACCGGAACTGGGCCAGGACACAGAGTACGCCCTTCGGGAAATCCTGGACCTCACCCCAGAGAAGATCGCAGAGCTTCAAAAGGCGGGTGTACTTTACTAGAGTTTGTACCGTATCGCCCGATACACGTGCAACACGATCGGGGGAGCCGTGAAAATCACTGGAGTCGTTCCTCTCTTGATAGATCGCTACCTCTTCGTGCAGGTCCACACCGACGAAGGCATCGTGGGCCTGGGAGAGTCGGGGACCTGGGGCTTCCTGGAGGCGTCCGCAGCCGCCGTTGAGAAGTTCGGGCGCTACCTGGTGGGCAAGGATCCCATGCGCATTGAGCACCACTGGCAGAACATGTACCGCTCCAGCCACTTTCGCGGAGCCGCCATCATGGGTGCCATCAGCGCCATTGACATCGCTCTGTGGGACATCGCTGGCAAGCACTTCGGTGTCCCCGTCTACCAGCTCTTGGGCGGTAAGACACGGGAGAAGGCTCGCGTCTATTACCACGTCTTCGGAGAGACACGGGAGCAGCTTGTGCAGGGTATCATTGATGCCAAGAGCCGCGGCTTCACCGCCGTAGGCCACCTGACGCCTTTCCTGGACGAGCCCAGGAGCCGTCCGTACTTCAAGACCCACGTAGGGAAAATCCGCGACGCCATAGAGTCCGTGCGCCAGTACCGGGAGGCTGTGGGCGATGAGGTTGACCTGTGCATTGAGATACATCGCCGCCTGTCTCCCGCCGAGGCCGTCGTGCTAGCGCGGGGCATAGAGCAATACCACCCCTTCTTCTACGAGGACCCCATTCTGCCCGACAACTTTGATGCTATGGGGTTGGTTGCGGAGCACATCGCGATTCCCATCGCCACTGGAGAACGGATACACACGATTTTTGAGTTTGAGATGCTGCTGAGGCGGGGCGCTGTCCAGTATGTGCGGCCAGACGTGTGCATGTGCGGCGGAATCAGCGGCGCGAAGAAGGTAGCCGCCCTTGCCGAGGCGCACTACGTGGGCGTGGTGCCTCACAACCCACTGAGCCCCGTGAGCACAGCGGCCTGCCTCCAGCTAGCCGCGTGCATTCCCAACTTCGCCATCCAGGAGTACCCCTTGGGCGAGGATGTGCCGCCCAAGAGCGAGATGGTGACAGGGGCTGCCAAGCACGACGGCAAGGGCTTCCTCATCATACCCGACAAGCCGGGCATTGGCGTGGAGCTGGCGCCGGGCGCCGCCGCACGGTTCCCCAAGAGGCCCAGGGAAATTGATACGCGCCTCAATGTTGATGGCTCCGTGGTGGACCAATAGGGTTGAACGTCTGCATGGCTGAAGTCGCCCTTAACACGTTGGCGCAACCGCTCATGGATGCGCAATGGCCGGCGCCATGCGCCAGGACGCAGCCTTCAGGCTGCGGTGCTCATAGTTCAGAATATAGCTTCGCAGTTTATTAGTGGCTCACCCAACACTATCGTGGAGGTAAACGTGACAACAGACATATTGACCATGAAGCGCACCAAGACCATCTACGAGAAGAAGGAGCACATTGCCTATCTCACGATAAACAACCCCACCAAGGCGAACGTGCTGGACACCGTGGTCATTGAGGAGATGGGCGCGGCGTGGAAAGACTACTGGGAGGACCGGGAGATGCGGTGCCTCATCCTCACCGGCGCCGGTGACCGCCACTTCTCAGCCGGGCACAACATCCAGCCCCCGCCTCCCGGCACCACCGAGGAACAGCGCCACCTCCAGCAGCTTGAACGCTTTATATACGGGCCCGCTGGCACGGTAAACGGGGCCAGGGTGAACGTCGTCAACGGTGGCTTTGAGTTCCCACAGATCTACAAGCCGGTGGTGGCGGCTATCAATGGCTGGGCCGCGGGCGCCGGCCTGTACACGACGCTGACCACCGCCGACATCCGCATCGCTTGCCAGGAGCATGCCCGGTTCTTCTACGCCTTCACCTCCAACCTGGGTGGGATAGGCAGTGGCCCTGCGGCCACCCGCATCATGAAGCAGTTGAACTACGCTCATGCCATGAAGTTCCTGCTGATGGACGAACCCATTGATGCTGAAGAGGCGGTGCGCATTGGCCTGATCAACGAGGCGGTGCCCCACGACCAGCTTATGCCGCGCGCTGAGCAGATCGCCCAGAAGATCGCCACGCTCCCTCCCATCGCCCTGCGCTTCCTGAAGGAGTTTCTGATACGCGGCCAGGACCTGAACCAGGACCAGGCGTGGCACCTTCAGTGGCTGTACAACCACCTTGCCAGCATCCACTCCGAGGACTCCTATGATGCCGCAGCAGCTTTCCGCGAGAAGCGCCCGCGCCGCATCACCGGCAAGGTGCACGCCTAAGAAGTTACGTCATTCCACAACGGCTGAGAAAGCGATGCGGCCCGCCGCAGGCGGGCCGCATCGCTTTTAAGAACCCTTGGTAGGAACCTTCAACTAGCCGCGTGGCATACCCAGGCCGCGGCGAGCCACCTGGTCGCGCATGATCTGCGTGCTCCCGTGGTTGATGCCGGACTGGAATGCGCCCATCAGGTTGTGGGCATACAGGCCCCGCTCCACCGCGTTGGGCGAGCCGTTGAGTAGCTGCGCATATGGGCCAAGCATCTGCACGATGGCCTCGGTGCTCTTCACGCCGTGCTCTGGGGCCCACACCTTTTCGGCGGAGCCTTCGTAAGTGAAGTCGCCGCCGTGCTCTACGATGGACATGCTGCGCATGGTCATCAGGCGGCACACCTGGGCATCCGTCCACAGATCGGCGATCCGGTCCCGCATCGCCTCGTCCTCCTTGATGGAGTAGCCATTGAAGGTGTGCCCCTTGGAGTAGTTGACGATGTCCTCATCCCGGCGCACGGAGATGAGATAGCGGCCCGCTCCTACGCGATCCAGGTTCAAACGCATGGCATTCACGTACCAGCCCATGTTCTTCTCCCCCAGCAGGGCGCTCTTAGGCACGCGCACATCCTCAAAAAAGGTCTCGTTCGTGCGACGGGTCCCGTAGGTAGTACCCGGAGGCGCGGGAGGGTCGTTCTGGATGGTCCACAGCGGGCGTACGGTAATGCCTGGGGTATCCATGGGGAAGAGGAGGATGGAGATGCCCCGGTGTTTGGGGGCATCTGGGTCTGTCCGGCACAGCAGGTAAATGTGGGTAGCATTATGAGCAGCAGAGGTGAAGATCTTCTGGCCGTTGACCACAAAGAAGTCCCCGTCTTCCACCGCGCGGCACTGCAGGGAAGCCAGGTCTGCACCGCCGGAAGGCTCCGTGAAGCCTGAGGCAAACGTGATCTCTCCCTTGATGAGCTTTGGGATATAGGAGCTCTTTTGCTCTTCGGTGCCGGCGGCCATAATCGCTGGGGCCGCGCCGCCGCCGCCTCCCACGTTCATGCCAACCCGGGAGAACTCTTCTTCCACAATGTACTGCGTCAGGCGGTCCTTGCCTGCCCCACCATACTCCTTGGGCCAACTGATGCCCAGCCAGCCCTTTGCATCAATCTTGTTCCGAAGGGCGGTTGCAAAAGGCCCTCGGGCGCCGCGCTTTTGTCCGCCAGAAGACGGCACATACCCCTCGTCCATTTCCTCAATCACGGCGTCAGTGACGTTGTCCGCAATAAACTTGCGGACTTCTTGTCGGAAGGCATCCTGTTCCCTCGTCCAGCCAAAGTCCATGATGGCCTCCTTTCCAGAATAGACAATACTTGCCACCGCGATATGCGCCTTTCGTAAGAAGGCGCCCGCACCCTCCACGCTGAACGGTCGTATTGTCTGTGTGAATGTCCCTCCTGTCAATACTCCTTTGCCCTAGCAGGCTGCTGAAAAACACCCCCCAAATCCCCTTTTCCTTCAAGGAAGCCCCAGAGGGGCTTCCCTCTCCAAGGGGGTTCAAGGTATCCGCCTACGGCGGATGGATTGGTATCTGGGGGACACCCCCATCCGCCGCAGGCGGACGGTCAGAGGGCTTCGCCCCTCTGGGCTTCCCTTTTTCCTCAAACTCCTGGGATTTGCTACGGGACGACAACATCTGGACTGGGCCCACATCATGAGCGACATCGCCACCCTGACGCGGCTGGGGTTCTTCTGCGAAACACAGTCCTACGCCGCCCTCAGCGCGGTTGTCGCACCTCATTGGTGACAAGGCCTGAGAGGATGGGCTAGAGCGGTTGCCAGTAGCGTCTGCCGTTCCTGGCCACAACTCTGCCAACGTGCGCGTCCAAAGGGAAGTGCCCTGCCGCGACGATGTAGTCCTGGGTTTCGGCCCTGCGAAGGAGATCTTCCCGGCTGCGCATGCTATCGGACTTATTCGTATCAGCGGCAGCGCACCAGCTTGGTTGCTGCACCTGCACCTTGCTGTGCAAAACGTCACCAACAATCATCGCCCTTTGCCCTTGGGAGCTGACGAGAACCACTACATGTCCTGGCGTATGCCCCGGCGTTGCCAGGGTTGTAACCTCATTGGTGATGCTGTACCCGTTGCCGAAAAAATCCATCAGCCCCAACGCCTCTAGAGGCACCACGCTGTCTCGCACCCAAGGGGCGTTGCTCAAGTTCTCTGGCCTGGTGAAGTGATCCCAGTCGTCACGGGGCACGAGATATCTGGCGTTCGGGAAATTTGGCCTGGGTGTTGCTTTGGAAAGGTCAAGATTCCAACCGACGTGGTCTGCATGGAGATGCGTGTGAACCACCATGTCCACATCTTCGGGCCGGATACCCTTCGCCGCCAGCTGGTTGATGAGGTTGCCGGTGCGATTCCCTCGCGTAGCGTGAGGCCCTGGCCCCATGCCGGTGTCTACCATGATCGTCTTGCCCTGAGAGCGAACGAAGAAGTGTCCGCAGTAGAGCTGAAACTGGCCGTTAACCAGTACGTCACTCTCGTACGGTGTCCAATCCTCCTTGGTCACCTCCGGGAAGAAATCCCGCGGGTCTCTTGGCGGCGGAATCATGTCCAAGACGGCGCCTATTTCAACATTTCCGACAGTAAACTTATCAACCATTTGCTCCCCCTCTTTCCTGTTCCAGTATTTGGCTCAGAGCGTCCTTCGGAACACGAACCTGGACACATGCCCTCTCCTCCTGAAGAACCATAGCTACCTGCGAGTCTCGGTTACCCCATCCCCTATTGACCGCCGCGGTTAATTCTTGCGCCGCCAGAGATGCGAGACGCATGGGAACATCAAACTCACGCCCAAGGGCCACAGCAATGTCCACGTCTTTCCGGGCCAAGCGAAGGGCGAAGTCGTGGGGATCAAACCTGCCGGGCAGGAGGTTATCAGCCATTCTCTCATGCGGGTCCCGCCGTCCGAATGCCCCTTAAGACGTTAGGGTGACACATTGGGGGAAACACGACGCTTTTGAGGGATGTCACTGTATGGCAGGTGCAAGTGGAACGGACGTGAACAGGGGGTGAGCTGCTGCGGAAGAAAGGGGAGTCCAGAGGGGCGTCCGCCGCAGGCGGATGACGGGGGTCTGGGAGTGTCCTCCAGATACAAATCCATCCGCCGTAGGCGGATACCTTGAACCCCCTTGAGGGGGTTTGGGGTGTTCTTCAGCACCTGCTAGGTGTGCTTGGTAACTGGCGCCGTATGTGCTAGGATGCTGCGGGCCTGAAAGGGGAGAAACCCAACGGATGCCCCAACGCCTTTCGGAGGCCCATCCGAAATGTATGTGCGCAGGGCAGAGGCAGTACATTGCCCGTGAGATGAGCGCGTGAGTCAATATGCCTGGTGGGAGGGTGCTCTGACCTCTTGTTGTGCTGCCCAGCCAAAGGCCTGGGTGTGGCTCTGCCTATGGAAGCCCCAGGGAGAGGACCCATAACCATGGGGAAAGAGGCCTCTCGTGCGGACCGCATAGTCACGGTCACCCTGACCATCTTCTGCCAGGGCTCCCAGGCCCTTGCCCTTGGCGGCATTGCGTTGTTTCTCCCCAAGATCCGCGCGGCCCTTGGGATTTCCTACACCCAGGCGGGTATCCTATCTGCCGTTGCGACGCTTAGCTACGCGCTCATGCAGATTCCCGCAGGGCTTCTGGTGGACCGCTTTGGGCCGCGCAAACTGTTCTTCGTCGGCGCCTTCGCCACCAACCTGCTGGCCTTTGCCTTCGGAGGGGTTACCGCATTCTGGATGGCCCTTCTCATCCAGGCCCTGGCGGGGGTATTTCGGGCGCTGCTGTTTATCCCCGGGCTGGTCTTCGTGGCCAGTTGGTTTCCCCCTGCCCGCAGGGCTACTGCTATGGGCATCTTTACCATTGGGGGCTTCGTTGGGAACGTGGTGCTGTCCGTCACTGGGCCGGCGCTGGCAAGCGCCTACACCTGGCGGGCGCCATTCCTGGTGTTTGCCTCCGTGGGCATGATTGGCTCCCTGTTGTTCCTACGGTTGAGCAAAGAGCGCCCCAACGTGGGTAGAGGCCAGCCCATCAACATGAAGGACCTGCTGTCTTTGCTGCGGTTCCGCGTGATGTGGCTAGCGGGTGTTTTGCAGTACATCCGATATGCCGTAGTCTTTGGCTTGCAGTTCTGGATACCCAGCTACCTGGCCGACGAGAGAGGGGTGGCCCTTCCCGCTGTCGGGGCAATCGTTGCCGTTTCTTCAGCGATTACCGCGCCGTCTAACTTCCTGGGCGGCTACGTCTCCGACCGCTTACGGAACCCACCAGTGGTCATTGGAGGGGCGCTCCTGGTGTTGGCCATAGCCCTTGCGCTGCTGGCGACCGTCAACAACCTAGCTATCGTGATTGCCCTCATCTTTGTCACGGCCCTCTTCCAGCAGTTCTACTTCGGGCCGCTTTTTTCGGCTCCGGTAGAGGTTCTTGGGTTACGAAACGCTGGCGTGACCACGGGTTTCGGCAACACTTTCGCTAATGTGGGTGCGTTGACCTTTGGATATGCCATTGGCGCGCTCAAAGACCGTACAGGAGGATTTGGCGTCGGCTTCTCCGCGCTGGCGGGTTGCTGTGTTGTGGGGCTGGTCCTTGCGGTATGGTTGGGACGTTTAAGGAGCAGGGCGCTCGCGTTTGCCCCATCCAGGACGGGGTGAGGTCCTGGGTGTCCGCCAGTTTTGACACTCCTTGGGGATGGTGCTAGACTCTCCCAGGTTGTGAAGCTATCCCAAAATCCCTCACGCCCTTTGTCCCCCTCTCCCGCTATTGCAGAAGAGGGGGACAGGTTAACTCTTGAGGGACATCGCCAGCCCCCAGCCATTCTGACCTTTCGGGACGCCCCTTCTGGACACTCTGAGGGCCCATTGGGGGATGGGTTCTTCGCAGCGCTTCGTTCCGATATATCGGGACTCCTACAGAATCGCTCATACCGGCATCCAGCACCAGGAAGGATGAAAAGGGTCAATCTTCAATTCCTTCCCCTTGACGGGGGAAGGTAACAAGGGTCTACCCCCCACCTCAATCCTCCCCCGCAAGGGGGGAGGAAGCTATTTTTCGGAGGAATGACAACACGGCAATGTGTGTGAAGGGTTACATCGTTGAAGGCAATGTGAGGCAGAAAGGGGAAACGAATGCCCAAGAGCATTCAGTCACAGATTGACCAGTTTTACTTTCATTATCCTTCGGGCGCAACGGTTGTTACCAGCCAGGCAAACGGGAAAAGGAATGCCATGGCTGTGGCATGGCATAGCGCGATGTCCCACCATCCACCGTACTATCTTGTTTCTATCTCTCCAAAAAGGTTTACACACCGGCTGGTGATGGAGTCCGGGGAGTTCGTTGTCAATTTCATGCCAGGAGAGATGGGCGAGCTCGTAGCCGCCGTGGGCGGGTGCAGCGGCAGTGACCTTGATAAGTTCACTACCTTTGGCATAGAGGCTTGCCCCGGCTCTCAGGTGAGCGCCCCTGTGTTGAAGGACGCTTTTGCCGCATATGAATGCAGGGTCATTGATCGGCATACGTATGGGGACCACGACCTTTTCACGGGGGAGATACTGGCAGTTCAGTACGAACCTTCAGCCTATACTGAGGGCCTGCGCCTGGACCTGGACCGCAACCGTCCCATTCTTTACATGGGAGCCGACTATTATTCAACTGCGAGTCTGGGCGTGCGTTTGGACAGGGAGAAGCTGATAGGGGCAGCCCTGGCAAGACGATCCTAGACTCTCCAGTGCGCCGCCTTTGGGCGTTTCACCCACGACAGGGATGACGTTGTCCGCCTCCACGAGAGAGCGGCCGCTCCCCTCACTGGTAGATCTCCCTGGAGCCTTCGCCTATTGAAGGGGGAGGTTCCTTGACGTGCCTCTATCGGATACAAACCATTGATGCGCTTTGCCAGCCGGGAGACCGCATTGTGCAGGCTGGGCCGGTTGTCATCGGTCGTCGTCAAAAGCCTCAAGGTGTCATACGTCTATGCGGTAAACACGAGCAGCCGTGTCATGGAACATAGCGGCGCGCTCGGCAGCCGAGTAGCCTACCGACAGTCGCTTGAAGGCGTTATACAACACGTTGTAGGAGTATGACACCTTATCAACAGGGAAGTTGCTTTCAAACATGCACCGGTCAGGGCCGAACTGCTCTATGCAGTAGGTCATGAGGGGGGCCATTGACCCAGCGAGCTCTTCTGAGCCGATGGGCTTGGTCCGGGTGTGCCAGTCAAAGCCGGTGCGGGGCATTCCGATGCCACCCAGTTTGATGTTGACGTTAGGGCAATCTGCCACGGCTGCAATACCGCTCCGCCAGGTGGCCATTACCTCGCTGTCCCGGTTGGCGTAAGGGCCGACCCGCAGGAGGCCCCCAATGTGGTTCAGTATGATAGTCAGGTCTGGTACAGCCTTGGCGAAATTCGCCAACTCGGGCAGTTGTGGGAAGAACAGCCAAGCATCAAAGGACAGACCCATACGCGCAAGGACTCGCGCTCCTGCCTGAAAACGGTTATTGAGCAGCTGGCCCTGCATTCGGTGAGCAGCGGTGTTCTCCACTTCTGGGTGCGAGTCCCAAGTGACGGAGTGGCGTATGCCGCGAAACCGGTTGGGGCTGGCCGCTTGCAGCGCCTTCAAGACCGGCTCAACCCGTTCGTCCAGATTGAGGTTGGCGTGACCAATGATGGCTGCGGCAGCCCGGACGGGGCCGTAGAGACCGCTGGCGCTGGCAGCAGCCAGACCCTGGACGAATTCAACTTCGCCAACGGGGCGCATCTCCTCCGGCCCGTCAGAGCGGTACATTGCTCTTGCCTCAATAAACACCGTGGAGCGAACGTTGTGACCGCTGCCAACATCGGCGGCCAGCTCGTGAAGAAGATATCGTTGGTGGGGAATGCGCTCGGTGCGAAAGTCCCAGAAATGGTGATGGGGATCGCAGATGGGAATCTCCGGCTCCAAGGTACGTTCCGGGGTCAAAGCAAGCCAGTCATTGCCTCCGTATGGCATAATGGCTCCTCCTTAGCAGTATTGGCGACCTCATCATATCACCCCGCTTTTGCCTACAGCTTCTGCCCACCGTACTCCCTTGCAATGCGCTCCTTGAAATCCTGATCGTACGTGGCGATGCGGCTTTGGCGCAGGAGAACGTCCAACCCTACCGGGTTGGGCCGAGGGTAGGAGACAGGCTCCCAGCCGATGGCGCCCTCCTCTTGCAGAGAAGCAAGGTCGCCCTCTGGCCAGCCCAACAGTTCTACGATAATCTGACGGTTATGCTCGCCAAGGGACGCGCCGGCGTGGGCAGGAAGGGGCGGAGCTTCCCGCAAGCGCCAGGGAATACCCGGGTAGGGAATGGTAGGCAGCCCACTCATTTCTGGGTGCTTGATTACCCGGAAGAAGCCGCGTTCCTTCAGGTGCGGGTCAAACAGCATATCCCGGTTCGTGAGCGCAACGCCTGCGGGAACACCGTGGGCCTGGAGGAGCTTCATAAGGGGAAAAGCATCCTGGCCTCGCGTCCACTCCGCCACACGCTCATTGAGATCCTTGCGGTGGCGCCAGCGGGAAGCGGCGTCGGCGAACCGTTGGTCAGAGGAAACGGCAAGGTTCCCCATGACGTTCAGCAAGCCTTCCCACTCCTGGTCGGTCTTGACGGCAATGGCAATCCAGCGGTCTATCTCGCCTCTACCAGGGACTTGACGCTCGGGCTGGCAAGGGAAGGCGCCATAGGGAGCCATGGTGGGATGTTCGGTTGAGCCTCCGCTTGGGGTGTCGCGGCCATTGGTGAGGTAGTCCAGCACTGGCTCCGGAGCTATGGCAACTTGAGATGCCTGTTGAGAGAGGTCAATAAACTGGCCGTGGCCGGTGCGAGCGCGATAATGCAATGCCGCCATAACGGCGAACAGGCCGTGTTCCGCCCCCACAAAATCGGTGTACGGAATCTCTGCCAGAACAGGGGGAGAGCCGGGATAGCCCGAGACGTGCATGAGGCCCGAAGAGGCTTCAACCGTAGGGCCAACGGCCCCATAGTTACCCCAGGGGCCGGAATAGCCGTAGCCAGTGGAAGAGAGCATGATGATGTCGGGCCTGATGTGCCGGAGGTCCTGGTACTCCATCTGGAAGTTCTGCATAACCCTGGGGGTAAAGTTTTCACAGAACACGTCGCTAATTCTGACAAGGTCGCGGAACATGCGCTGGCCGCCCTTGGTGCTGAGGTCCAGGGTGAGGCCCAGTTTGTTGCGGTTCTGGTCATGGAAGTTGGCGGCTTTGTTGTAGAACTGTTCATCGGCTTCATTGTCATAGAACACGGTGGTGCGGTGAGGGTCCAGCCTGGTGCAAGACTCAAACCGAACGACCTCAGCACCCATGTCCGCCATCAATTTGCAGAGATAAGGGACGGCCAGGAGCTGCCCCATCTCTACGACGCGGATGCCTTCCAACGGTAATGCCATGGTTCGCCTCACAAGGGGTTGTTCCGCCCGGCCGCGCAACTAGTCATATGACACCGGAAGAGCGGAGGGTCATGAGGTCCCCCGTAGAATAGCCCAACAACTTTCCATACACCTCTTGGTTGTGTTGCCCTAGGGTTGGCGCGGGAATCATAGCTTCCCACGGAGTCTCACTGTAGAGCGCGGAAGCCCCCGGGTAGGTAAGCCTTCCGGCTATGGGGTGGTCCACCTGGACAAAGAAGCCCCGGTCATGAAGTTGCTCACTCTCGCTCACCTCTTTGGGAGTAAGGACTACGCCAAAGTGGAAACGCCAGGCGTGGGCGTTATGGAACAGGTCTAGCTTGGTGCGCTCCAAAAAGACCCGGGTGATAATCTGGTCCAACTCCTCAGCATTCCGAATACGGTCCTCTTGAGTGGCAAACTTCTCATTCTTCAGTTCCGGAGCGCCGAGGAACTCAGCAAAGATGTCCCAGTCAGTCCCCGCTCCTGTCATCGTCGGAATGAGGTAGCCATCAGCGGCGGCCACCGTCCGGCCTAGTCCCCTGCCGAATCGGGGTGTCCTCCGACGCACCACACCCTGATAGGTATACTGGGATACGGTATCCCGCAACGAGGCGGACAGCACCTCCATAACCGATACGTCCACCAGGTTACCTCTGCTGCCATGGGCTGAGACGGATGCGCCGTTGAGAGACCCGTAGAGGGCAATGAGGGCAGCCCCTCCCGCCAGGGTGCCTGCCCTGAACTGGGCCTGGTGCAGGGCGTGAGCAATGGGAGCCTGGTCGTGGGCGCCAAAAATGTACATGAGTCCGCTCAGGGCGTACTCCACCAGGTCCCACGCTTTGTAGTCCCGGTAGGCGCCGGTGAGGCCGAAGTTTGTGATGGAGAGGACGACGGCGCTAGGATTGACCGCCGTGATCTCCTCATAGGTCAAGCCCAGCTCCTCAAGGGTGGATGGGGCAAAGTTCACCGCCACCAGGTCAGCCCACCGGAGCAGGGCTTGCAATATCTCCTTCCCGTCGCCGCCTTTCAGGTTCAGGGTGACGCCTCGCTTGTTCCCATTGAGGTAGAGAAAGAGGAGACCCTTTTCCGGATGGGGGTTATCCGCCACAAAGGGGCCCAGGTTACGGCAAGGGTCGCCGGTGCGTGGGCGCTCCACCTTGATTACCTCGGCGCCCATGTCTGCGAGCAGCTTCGTGGCGTAGGGACCACTCACGTAGTGGGTAAGGTCCAATACCTTGATAGATGACAAGGCTTTTTCAAGCATCCGTATACTCCCGTGCGTTCAGAAGCTTTGGGATAGCCTTTGCTTACAGCCAGCCCGTTGCTCAGCCTTAATCAGTGGGGATAGCACTCCCGCTTATTATGCTTGAGGCGATAGCCTGAAGCCGTAGAGTCGTACATCCTAGAAGGGGCGCCCACTAGGCTAAGCCAGGGAGGATCTTCCCTAATTGCTCCAGATGTTCTAGCCGGTCAAACAGCGGGCTCAAGAGCAGATGCCGGGCTCCGGCCTCCACCAGATCCTGCAGTTTGTGCTGGCAAAAGGCCCCGTCTCCTATGATGCAGACGCGGGTGACCAGTTCCGGGTTGCCATAGTAGTGGGTAAACCAGGCTCGCAGGCGCTGCTCCGCCCGGGAGGTATTGGCGTCAATAGCTAGGTAGACCCGCTTTGAGATGGTAAAGGAGGCGGGGGCCACTCTCGCTTCCGCCAGATACTCCTTGACCTGATTTGCCGAAGCCTTAAAGTCTTCCAGGGTGGATGCGCCAGATCCCATCCAACCGGCGCCGTACCGGACGGCTCTCCGCAAAGCGTTGAGGTGTCTGCCTCCGAACCAGATGGGTGGATGGGGGCGCTGGATAGGTTTTGGCTCCATCGCGGCGTTCTCCAGGAAGAAAAACCGGCCGTCCAAAGATGTGGCAGGTAGAGTCCACAACTGCTTCATCACCTGGAGACTTTCCGAGAACCGGCGCACCCTGCCACCCTCCGACACCCTGGCCGCTTGCAGGACAGCAGAATGGCCCCCCAGCCCAATGCCGATGATGGCCCTCCCCTGGCTGAGATGGTCAAGGGTGCTGATCTGTTTGGCCAGCAACACTGGATGGTATTGAGGCAAGACCAGCACGGCGACCCCTAACCTGATGGAAGAGGTGATGGCCGCTACATACGTCAGGAGGCTGAGGGCCTCCAGGACGTTGGCCCTCCCAAGCACCTGCTCTTGCACCCATAGGCTATGGAGGCCCAGGTCTTCCGCCGCCTGGGACACAGCCTGGATGTGACGGATATCTATGGCGCCCTCTGGGAAGACCTGAGGAAGCCCGAATCCGATCTGTGGGGCGTGTGAGTTTTCCATTGGGCCAGCTAACGGTTTGCCTCGTGAGAACTTGCGACCTCCCGAGCAATGGACATAGCAGCGGGGACAGGGATGCCGGAGAATTGCCACACCTTGCGTTTCTTGAAGGCCTCCGCCGATTTGAACTGGCGGGTCATAGCCTTAGCCGCCTCCAGTGCTACGGGAAGGGCCTGACCCCGGGGGGCTACCTGGTTTACCAGGCGGGCACGCTGCATGTGCTCGGCGTCCAGCACCTTCCCAGTGAGGAGCAACTCTAAGCTTGTGCCCGCGAAGGTCATGCGGGGCAGCAAGACAGAAGCCACCCGGTAGGGCACAAAGAGATGCGCATCGGGGAAGCCGAACATGGCGCCACGGCCGGCTACGCGCAGATCGCAGCTCAAAGCCAGCTCAAAGCCAAGCCCATAGCAAGGGCCCTCCACGGCGGCGATCACCGGCTTGCGCAGGTTTAGGGGGAACATCCCATCCTCTGGAATGGGAGAGGAGGCGTCGCCCTGGCCCCGGGCCAGCTCCTCCACATCGTGGCCCACGGAGAACATGGTGCCGCCGCCGTGGACTATCCCTACTAGCAGGTCGTCGGAATCCTCCAACTCTTGCCAGGCGGTAGTCAGCTCCAGCTGGAGCTGCCGGCTCAGGGCGTTTCCTTTGTCTGCCCGGCGAAGCTCCACTATAAGGACCTTCCCATCTTTTTTCGTGGTGAGTAGCGGCATGTTGATTCCCCTCTCGTGTATGGAGTTGATGCCTTGGCAAGGTAGGCCAGGGTCGGCGCGCGTGTTACCCTGGCAGGGGGGCCTTCAGGCTGGCCTCTAGGCCCTGGCGGTACTCTGGGCTTTGGTGGGGTGGGAAGCGCTGTTCCATGGCCAGGGCGTAGGAGACTGGCACGCCGATGCTCTGGAAGAGCCGCTCCTTGTGGTACACAAGGTAGGTGGCGGGCATTTGACACATGCGCCGGGCGATCTCTTTGGCCCGATTAAGGCTTTGCCCCGTGGGGACGATTTCATTGACCATGCCCAGCTCCAGGGCGCGCTCAGCCGTCATGGGGTCCCCGGTCCAATCTATCTCAAGGCCCGCGCCCAGGTAGGTAAGGAAGTAGAGCTTGTGGGTGGTGGACTTGGCGCCCATGCCACGCTTCACCTCTGGGAGGCCTATCTGAGCGTGAGCTTCTATGATACGCAGGTCGCACCCCATGGCCATCTCGCAGCCGCCGGCCAGGCACCAGCCATTGATGGCGGCAATGACCGGCTTGCGCAGCATCAGGTTGTTGGAAGTTATGGAGGCCCTGATTTCGTTTGAGCGGCTTGCGTCTAGGAGAGCCTGGGCGGATTGAGCGCCGAGCTCCCGGGCGCGGGCGTCGTTTGCGCGCAGGTCTGCGCCAGCGCAGAAGGCGCGGTCGCCAACGCCGGTGATGATCATGACCCTCAGGTTGGCGTCGTTCAGGAATTCAAACCAGGCTTCGTTCAACGCCTCCGGCAGGCCGCCGCCCAGAGCGTTCATTCGCTCGGGCCGGTTCATGCGAGCGATAAAAATCTGGTCCTCCCGCTCTTTGATGAGGATTGGCGCAGTACGCGTTTCAACCATGCTCTTCTCCGTTCACTATCGGTTGTGCCATACGGGCCTTCTATTCTCTGCAAAGGCCCGGTTCCCTTCAATGCGGTCCTCACTGGCATAGGGGTTGGGGCCCAGTTCCAGGGTCTGAGCGTAGTGGAAGGGGACGCCAATGGAGCGGTAGGCGATCTCTTTCTGGAAATTGCGGGTGACAGGGGCGTACAGGAGGAGCTCCTGGGCCAGCTTGATGCCGCCGGTCATGGGGTCGCCATTGGGCACCGAGATGGTGGACTTCATGGGCAGCATGGGGAACCTCCCTTCCTCCGCGTTTTCCTCCGCAGACTGCCCCTTCTGGATTAGCCGGTTCACCAGTCCCACCTGCTGCGCCTCTTGAGCATTCAGCTTGTGTCCGAGCCACAGCAGCTCAAAGGCGGTGGAAAGGCCGACAAGGCTCACCAGCCAGGCGGCCACCACGTCTGGCTCCCCCGGCTCGCCGGTGAAACCTGCTGCGAAGGAGGCGGTGCCATCGGCCACCCTGAGGTCACAGCTCAAGGCCAAGGC
Source organism: Chloroflexota bacterium (assembly GCA_016179765.1). Classification (GTDB taxonomy): domain Bacteria; phylum Chloroflexota; class Dehalococcoidia; order Lucifugimonadales; family JACPCL1; genus JACPCL1. Next base: position 7,055 of record JACPCL010000046.1, on the reverse strand, counting down.
GAGTCCCTCACCCCTACACCTCCCCTGCACCGCGGCGATGGTGGGTTTCCATACCTCCACGTAGCCGCCAGCCCACAGCTGCGACCGTTCCTTGCGCTCACTATAGGCGGCGGGCAGCGCGTCAGCGGAGCCGACGCAGAAGTCCTTGCCTTCGGCAGTGACGACCCCCATCCAGGCCTCCTCATCCCTCTTGTACTGCACAAGGGCCTGATGGAGCTCCCGTCGCATTTGGGGCGTAAAGGAGTTGCCTCGCGAGGGGGCGTTCATGTGAATCTGGGCGATCTTGCCCTCTCTCGTGTAGGTTATCTCAGCCATAGCGCCGTGTCCTCCTTTTGCTATCAAGGAAGCCCCAGAGGGGCTTCCCCCTCCTGCTCAGGTCTTATACGCCAAGGACGGTCTTGTAATCAGGGTCATAATCGGTGATGGCGCCCGTGCGCTTTTGCGCTTCCAGCGGCATTACCCTTGTTGGGGTGGGCCTAAGGGGCTCTTTGCCAATGACGCCGGACTGGGCAAGCTGCTGGACTTCACTATCGGACATACCCAAGACCTGGGTAAGAATCCGCTCATTGTCCTGGCCAAGGGTAGGCGCCGCCCACCGAAGGCTGCCCGGCGTTTTGGACATGTGCCACGCTACCCCAGGGTATGGTCTGCGGCCAATGCCTGTCTCCGGGGCATGTTCAAGCATCTGATAGAACCCTCTTGCCTGGTAATGGGGGTCCTGCAGAAGCTCCTTGTTGGTGAGGACGGCCCCCGCGGGGACGCCATGCTCCTGGAGCAGATTCATAGCCTCATAGTGGTCTCGCTGAGATGTCCAGGCGGCCAGGCGCTCATCCAGCTCATCCTGATGCTGGTGCCGAAGAAGGGGGGTAGCAAACCTGGGGTCCTGACACCAAGCCGGGTCTCCCATGGCGTGGCGGAGGCCGTTCCACTCCTCGTCGGTAGCTACGGCAATGGCTACCCACTGGTCATTTCCACTGCATGGGTAGCAACCATGGGGCGCCATAAAGGGATGCCGGTTGCCCAACCGCTGCTGAACATGCCCATTGGTGATGTAGTCCAGGAGCACCTCCCCAATCTGGCTACTGCCGGTCTCGGCCTGGGCGAGGTCTATCATTTGGCCCTTGCCGGTAAGACGCCGATAGTGGAGGGCGGCCATGAGGGCGAAGGCCCCGTGCTGGGCGCCAACAAAGTCGGTATAGGGAATGCTGGGCAGCCGAGGGAGACGGTCTGTGTAGCCGGTGATCCACAAGATCCCTGACGCCGCCTCCGTGGTGTTCCCAGCCGCGGTATAGCTTGCCCATGGCCCTGTATGGCCGTAGCCTGTAGAGGAGAGCATGATAATATCTGGCCTGATCTTCTTGAGGGAGTCGTAGTCCAGGCCGAAGTTGCCCATGACCCGTGAGGCGAAATTTTCACACACGATGTCGCTAATCTTGACCAGCTCCACCGCAACCTGACGCCCCTGGGGCTTGGTGAGGTCTAGCGTAACCTCCAGTTTGTTCCGGTTCTGGTCGTTGTAGTTGGCCGCCCGGTTCCAGAACTGCTCGCCGGGATCGTTGTCCAGAAAGCTGGAGTTGCGATGGGCGTTCAGCCGCACGCAGGACTCAATCTTGATGACCTCTGCCCCCATGTCAGCCAGGAGCTTGCTGGCATGGGGAACGGCCAGGAGCTGCCCAAACTCCAGGACGCGTATGCCTTCCATTGGAAGCTGGCTCATACCTAGTGTCGCTTTCAGATCACGCGGAGTTGATGGAGGCTGACCAGGTCCTGGGGTGTATAGCCCAGCAGGTCGCAGTATACATGGTGATTATGCTCTCCGAGTAGAGGGGCAGGACGCTGGGCGCCCCAGGGCGTCTCAGACATGATGAAGGGTCTGCCAGGGAAGGGTATTGGCCCCGTCGTCGGATGGTTCACGCTAGCAAAATAGCCCCGGGCAGCCATTTGGGGGCTGTGCACCACATCCGCCGGCGTTTCCACAGGGCCAAACATGAAATGGTGCTGCTGGGCGCCCTCCACAATGTCGTACTTGGCGCGCTTCGCATACGTTTCCTGAAGGATGGCCCGTAGCTCTCCTCGCCGGCGTCGCCGCTCCTCTTCGGTGGCGAAGCTGCGTAACTCCTCATTGCCCAGGAAGTCCACCACCTCGTCCCACTCCACCGTCCGCAGACCCGCCCGCGGAAGGCCGCCTTCGCCCCCCATGAAATAGCCGTCCTTGCTGGCCACCATGTTCCCCTGCCCACCCTCTCCTGTGACTTCCTCTTTTGGGGAACGCCGGCGTATTGCGCCCATGTAAGCGTAGAGAGAGGTGGTGTCCCTGAGGGTGGCGGCCTGAGTCTCTATGCTGGAGACGTCTACATGCTGGCCTTCGCCGGTGGCGCGCTGGTGATAGACGGCCACCATGGTGGCTACGGAGGCGTTGACCCCTGTATGATACTGCACCTGGTGACCGCCGTGTTTCAGAGGCGGCCTTTCGTACTCACCGTAGGTGTACATGAATCCGCCCAGGGCAAACTCCACAATCTCGCTGCCTCTATAGCCTTTGTACGGGCCATCCTGGCCAAAAGGGGTAACGGAGACTACAACGATGCTTGGTTTTATCTTAGAGAGGTCTTTGTAGCCGAGCCCCAGGGCATCCAGTGTGCCAGGCTTGAAACTCTCCACCAGCACATCGGCCCAGGCCACCAGTTTCTGAAGGAGGACGCGGCCCGTGGGGAGCGAGAGGTCCAGGGTAACGCCGCGCTTGCTGGTGTTGAGGTAGAGATGCAACAAGGACCCCTCTAGGGAGGGGTGGTCACCGAAGAAGGGGGCCAAGCTCCTTGCGGGGTCGCCAGAGAGGGGTTCAACCTTGATGACGTCGGCGCCGAAGTCGGCAAGGAGCTTGGTGCAGTAGGGGCCTGCCACAAGGGTACTCAGGTCCAGTACGCGAAGGTCCGCCAGGGCCGATGGGTGTGAACCAGTGGACATCAATCACGCCTCAGCTTGGTGAGTTTACTGTGGGCCTAAGGAGCGTTTCGCACTACACGCTGCCCCGCAGACGGGGGTCCCAAACGTCTCGCAGGGTGTCTCCTGCGAGGTTGAAGGCCATGACGGTGAGGCTAAGGGCGACGCCTGGCGCCCAGAGCAGACGCGGCTCTTGGAGCATATACTGGCGGCCCGAGCTGCTGAGCATTGCGCCCCAGGAGGGTACTTCGGCGGGAACGCCAAAGCCAAGGAAGCTGAGGGACGCCTCTATGAGGATGGCGCTTCCCAACTCCACAGAGATGATGATGAGAATGGGAGCGGTAACGTTGGGCAGTATGTGGCGGAACATGATGCGCTTGGCGCTGGCTCCGATGGAGCGGGCCGCCTCCACGTACACGTTTTCCTTAGTAGAAAGCACGCTGCTCCGCACAATTCGGTTGGTCCTGGGCACCAGTACGAGGCCAATGGCCAGTACCACGTTGGTCAGGGAGGCCTGTCCGCCACTGAGCACTACCATGATCACCAGGGCCAATACAAGGGTGGGGATAGCTTGCTGGCCATCCATCCATCGTTGAGTATACAGGTCAAACTGCCCTCCTATGTAGCCGCTCATGATACCCAAGGTGGCGCCGACAAGAGTACCCACCACAATGGCGCTGAGGCTGACGAAGAGCGATACTCTTGCCCCCAGGATTACTCGGGCGAAAAAGTCCCGCCCCAACTCATCGCCACCCAAAATGAGTGGCTTCCCATCGGGCGATACGGTACCCGGGTCTGCCAGACGCATCCCTTTGTAAATGGTATTAGGATCGTGGGGTGAAATGAAGTCTCCCAAGACAGCCACAACGACCAGCAGAACAACGAGGGCAAAAGACACAGCGCCCACAGGGTTGCGGCGGCTGAACCGCCATGCCTTTCGGAGCGTCCCTGCGGTCCATCGCTGTAAAGGTAGCGTGGGGGCCTGGGCTACTTGGCTTTCCAATGCTCCTCCCCCTTAGCGGCGCTCGTATCGGATGCGGGGGTCCAAGAGGCTATAGGAGAGGTCCACCAGGAAGTTCATCAGCACGATAATGGTAGCCAGGAACAGGACGTTCCCCTGGAACTGGGTATAGTCACGCCGGTTGATGGCATCAATGGTGAGTTGGCCCACGCCGGGCAGGCCAAAAATGGTTTCAATAATCACCGTGCCGCCCAACAGGAAGGCGAAGGATGTACCCCAAAGCGTGACAACGGGAATGAGGGCGTTCTTGAGGGCGTGGCGCATGATGACCGTGCGCTCCGCCAGTCCTTTGGCCCTGGCGGTGCGCACGTAGTCCTCCCGCAGGACCTCCAGCATGGTAGAGCGGGTCATGCGCATGTCCGTGGATACCAATCGCATTCCCAGAACCACGGCGGCAGGAAACACCTGCTGGATGTTGATCCAGGGGTCCTGCCAGAAGTGCTTGTAGTAGAGGGGAGACGCCCAACCCCACCACAAGACGGGCAGAAGGACAATGAGGGTTGCCAATACAAAATTGGGTACGGATATTCCTGCGACGGCAAAGCCTCGGCCAAGGTAATCCATCCAAGAGTTGCGCTTAACCGCAGAGAGCACCCCAAGGGGCACAGCGATGACTATTCCCAGCCCGCTGGCTAGCACAGCAATCTCTGCCGAAACGGGCACTCGCTTGAGAATCTGGCTGAGGACTGGCTTGCCGGTGAACAACGAGTTGCCAAGATCGCCGCGGACAACACCAGAAAGCCAGCTGAAGTACTGGATGTAAGCGGGTTTGTCCAGCCCCATCTCATGGCGTATCTCTTCCAGCTTCTCCGGAGGCAGGTACAGGATAGAGGTGAAATTGTAGTCAATAATATCCCCCGGAATCAGCCGTATGGAGAAGAATACGATGAGGCTGACCACAAGCCACGTGGGTATCAGGAGGAGCAGCCGCCTAATGATGTATCCAGTCACCCCATTGTCTCCTCAGACGCACCGCTAGCTGGAGGCCCACGGACCGCCAGCTAGCGGTGATTGTACCTTCCCTACTTATCCAGCCAGACCCTTTCCAGGAAGGGCCGTGGCACAAGGTTCTGGCCCAGCGGCTCTGGACCCTTGGTCCACGCCGGGCGGACAACAAACCCACTGGTGTTCGCATGAGGCACCCAGTACATGTCCTCCCATACGATCTCCTGGAGCTGGCTAATCAGGGCTTTTCGTTTGGTGACATCCATCTCGCGACTTTGCTGCTCCACCAGCTCCTTCAGGCCAGCCCGTGGCGTGATCCATTTGGCCCTCAGGATGCCATCAAAGATGGCGTGGGGCTCATCATCCCGGGACCAGTAGTTGTTGGCGATCTCAAAGTCGCCGTCCCGCACCATCTTGTCCCCCGCAGCTACGTCCGGCACGGTGCGGACGCTTACCTTGAGGCCAACTTTGCGCAGGCTATCGGCGAAGTACTGGGCTGCATTAAGGCCCAGGCCCGTAGTGGGGGTATTGTAATGGGAGAGCACCACCTCCAGGTTTTCAAACCCCGCGTCCCGGATGAGCTTGCGGGCTTTCTCAAGATCGTACACGTACTTTTGTTTGATGACCTCTTCCGACCACGACCATTCTGATAAGCCTGGGGGCAAGGGCCCCATAACGATGCCCTCGCCAGACATTTCCACTGTAATGTAGTCCTGGCGGTCTATGGCGTATGAGATCGCCTGACGCAGGCTCAGGTTGTCCCATGGTTTCTTGGTAGAGTTAATAAGTATGCCTCTGGGGTGGCTGCGCCCAGGCAGGGTCTTGGCCACCTGCAGCCCCGGCATTCTCTGTACCGCACTGGGGCGGTCCTCAGCCCGAGGGCTGGTGTAGGGTATATCTGCCTGGCCGGACAAAAGGCGGGCCAGAGCGGTGGCATAGTCCTTGGTCTCATAGGCTTCCCAACCGTCGGTATAGGGCAGGGGCTTGCCATCTATCTCCGAGATTTCCCAGTAGTTGGTGTTGCGTTTGGAGAAGACCCCAATACCCTCCTCCAGACGGTCAAAGACGAAGGGGCCGGTGCCAATGCCTTCCTTCTTATAGTTGCCGTCTCGCTCATACACTTCCCTGGGAAGCATGTAGTTGTACTTGTAGGCCAGGAAGGAGAATAAGGGGGCAAAGGGCTGGTCCAGGCGCAGGATGATGGTGTGCTCATCCGGCGTCTCATAGCTGGTTACCGGCTTCCACATGAAGCTCCAGATGCTCTTTTGCTTGTAGTAGTCAATGTTCCAAGCGACGTCCGCGGAGGTGAAGGGCCTGCCGTTGACGGGCGCCTTGTTGGCCCACTTGGCCTCCTTCTTCAGCTTTAGCGTTATCGTCTTGCCGCCGTCGGCCACCTCCCATCCCTCCGCCAGCTGGCCTACCAGTGTTGCATCTGACTGGTCCTTGAGGCGGTAGGTGAGCAACCGTTGGTAGAGCCCATCACTATACTGGTTCAGTGCTGCTACGGAGGACTGGGATATATCCATGTGGGCGATGCCCACCGAACCTGTCTTGATGACGCCACCCCGTTTCACCGTAGGCGCAGGGGTAGGTGTGGAGGTAGCCGTGGGGACCGGCGTAGGAGTGGCGACGAGAGAGGGGGCTTGTGTTGGCGTGGGGACAGCCTCTTCAGCGCCTCCGCCGCAGGCTGCCGCCACCAGCAGCATGACCGCGATTACCGCACCAAGCAGGAAGCCCTTTTTCTGCAAATTGGCCTTGAACATGGCACACTCCTTGCTGGAATGGGGATTTGGTGTTGGTTCAAGCTAGGCCGGGCGGTTCATACGCTAACGCCCGCACCGTTCCTTGCATAGCTCTCTTTTTGTCTGGCGGAACTTTGCCGATGGCGCCCCCCTATCATACACATGGGGCTACTCTTGTCAACAGCGTTGTACGTTGAGGGCCGCATGCACGACGACGAAACAACGCTAAAGACTGCATCCTATTTTCGCGTTGCGTGGCGCTAGTTCCTGAACCATAAAGCTATCCCAAAATCCCCCTCTCCCTTGCCAAGGGAGAGATCCTATGGTTGAGTGTCAAGAGGGGTAAGAGTTTGACGTTGGGTATGGACGCGACTAGGAACATAGGCAGTCCCATGACGGAGCAAGGA
>JACPCL010000045.1 GCA_016179765.1 Chloroflexota bacterium | reverse complement strand
GGTAGAATCTCTCCCAGGCCGTCCCTCATGGGCGGCAGGGGGATTACGCTACTCATCAGTACACCCAACCACCGACGCCTGTAAACATACAAGGGGACCACAGGGGGAGAGGTCGGGTCTCACTGGCAACGTATTTGCTCAATGACCTTTATCGGGACAGATACAAATCCATCCCCGAGAGGAAGGCTACTTTGGAGCCTTCTTGAAAGAGAAGGGGATACCTGGGTTCCCCCGCCTTGCGTCTCGCCAGCGGAGGTCTCCTATTGCAACGTCCGCAGATAGCGAATGATCTCCCAGCGGCTATTCTCTGCAAGCAGCTTCTCAAATGGGGGCATGACAAACCGGTCAGCAGGCAATCCGTAGGTTACCGCGAACCCTTTGGTCAGGACCTGGAACACCTCGCCGTCGGTCTTGCTGGCGATGGGGCCGGTCCCGGTGAGATCAGCGGGCCTGCTGGCGTATCCCGCCTTCGCCAGGCGCTCACGCATGGGGCCATCGCCCTTGGCGCCAGCGCCGTGGCACGCAGCGCAGTTCACCAGGTACAGAGCTTCCCCTGCCTGCACGAACCCACTGGTATCGGGGACGGGGTTGGTCAGCCCCCTGGCCTGTACCAGGGTATAGGTCAGCTCCCGCCCGGTGATGGGCACCGAGTCCGATGGCGCCGAAAGGGATGGCGGCTCCTGTACCTTGTAGCTCTGGTTGTAGTGCATCTCAGAGAAGAAGTCCACGGGATAGGAACCCCGGGAGCAGCCCAGCAACACAAAGGCTGAGGCCAGGGCCAAGACCCAGGCCTTCCCACTGCCCAATCCTCCCGCGCGGGAGGGGCGTCCCAGAGGCTGACTGGTTCCGTTCATGGACATCCGCCTATCGCTTCACGATGACATCCGCCGCCCCTGCCCGCCGCAAAAGCTGTTCCACGGCGTTCAGCCGCTCATCGGCGACCGTCAGGGTAATGCCGATGTAGCCGGCGGTGATGCGCGGGTCGTAAATGCCCGCGTTGGGGTTCGGCAGGCGCGACTCAAAGAAAATGCCCAGCACCGTGAACAGGATGGCTCCCAGCATCGTGCCCTCGTAGGCGATGATGGTCATGGCCGGCAGGGACAGAATGGGCTTGCCCCCTACCACAAGGGGGTACGCCGCCTGGGTCGCGCCCGTGACCAGCATAGCCACCGAGAAGCCAAGCAGCGCACCCATGAATGGGAAGACGTACAGCTTGTGCTTGACCTCCCGCTCGCCAAAGGCCCCTTCCGGGTACGGCGAACCGGTCAGTATCTCAAAGTTCTCGTTGGAGTAGCCGGCCTGCTCCAATGCTTCCGTGGCATTGGCAGCGGACTCAGCCTCTTCCTCTCTGAACAGTCCTAGCATCTGCGCCATGGGCTTGCTCCTATAGCTTCCGAACTACTCCTCAACCCGCAGGGCGGGCACCCTGCGCTTGCCTATGACAATATCATCGCTGAGCGTCTGGCCCTCTTTGATGTCAAAGAGGGGGATCAACGGGAACAGTTTTGCAAAGGTCATGAGCAGGAGGAACACCAGGGCATACGCCGTCACCACGATGAGCACCTCTATGGCGCTCGGGTGGTAGGTGCTCCAGTCAAAGGGCCAGACCTGCTTGCGGGCAAGGCTCGGAACGATGATCAGGAAGCGCTCCAGCCACATCCCTATGTTAACGAGCAGGGAGGTCCAGAACATGATCTTGAAGTTTCGCCGGACCTTGCGGAACAGCCACAAGGGTATGGGAATAATGTAGGAGAAGAGGATGAACGTCAGCGCTAGGGGCCAGTAGGGCCACGTGAAGGCCTGCATCTCCCTGAGGGCTATCTCCTGGGACTCCATACTGTACAGGGCAAAGGAAAACTCCACGAAGAAGAAGTAGAGCCACGTCGTGCCTATGACTATCAGGAGCTTGGCCAAAGACTCCACGTGCTCCTCTCGGATGTAGGAACCCCACCCAAACATCCACTTCATCAGTATCATCATCGTCACCACGGCAGACACGCCGGAGTGCACCGCGCCAATGACGAAGTAGGGGGCGAAGATGGTCACGTGGTAACCCTCCACGCCGATCATCACCGCGAAGTCCCAGGACACGATGCTATGGACGGATACGAACACCGGCAGAAGCAGCGCGGAGAGCAGAAAGCCCGCCACGATCTGCAGCTTCCACTGCCGCGGTGTGCCGCGCCACCCCATAGCCAGCGCCCGGTAGACCTTCTGCTTCAGGCCGGTGGTGTGGTCCCGAATCACCGCCATGTCCGGGATCAGCGCCACAATCACGAACAACGCGCTCCCGGTCAGGTACGTGAAAATGGCGCTGGGGTCCCATATCAGGGGAGAGCGTATGTTCACCCACAGGCCACGGGAGAAGTCGTAGGGGAAAGACCAGTAGATGATGCGCCAGGGTCGGCCCGCGTGGACCACCGGGTGCAGGGCGGCGATCATCAGGGAGAAGACGGTCAACACCTCCGCGGCGCGCGTGGCGGGCCGGCGCCACTCCGCCTTGCTCAGGCGCAGGATGGCCGACAGCATCACGCCCGCGTGGCTGATTCCGATCCAGAACACGAAGTCCACGATAAGGATACCCCACATGACGGGGCGATTGGTTCCCGACAGGCCGAAGCCCTTGTTCATCAGGAAGCCCACCGCCACAGATCCCGCCACGACAATGGCGCCCAGAAAGGCCATGATGCCCCAGTACCAAAGGGGGGCCCTCAGGGCGTTCTTCAGCAGCTCTGCGTTTACTTGAGGCTGGGGTAACACTACCCGTTGTTGCATATCCGGCGCAGCTCCTTGAGCGCAATCACGGTCCAGCTTACTCAGACTTGCCTATTACGGTGAGGCGAGTTCGCAAGAAGGGCCGCACCACACGAAGGCGAAGACCCTCGGACATCTCCCAGAGGGAGATCACCGGCGTCCTGCGGGCCATCCACAGGAAGAGGAACAGGGCTCCGGAGATACCGCCCACCACCATCAACACGTCTAAGAGGTCGGGATAGTGCACCAGCGGCACCCCCTCCAATCCGTGGAAGTTAATCTGCTCGTTGGGCACAGACCAGGAGCCAGCGTACAGACGGAGCTTATCAAACAGATTGCCCACCAGGATGAAGGCGGCGGCAAGGGCGGGCCCCGTCGTGCTCTTGCGCACGCTGTTCCAGAGCAGCGTAGTGAAGGGCGCCACAAAGCAGAGAAGGAACGCCCCGTAGAAGAACCACTCATAGGGGCCAAACATCAGTAGCTGCAACACGTCACGCTCCACCGGCTGTCGCCCATACCAATAGATAATGAGGGTGGACCAGCCAAAGTAGAACCACAGGAGACACAACGCCAGTAGTATCTTGCTCGGCGCCCAGAAATGCTCCATGTGGATATACTGCTCAAAGTGGCCGTACTTCCGGAGCAAATACATGGTCACGAGGACCGTCGCCAGGCCGCCCTGGAGCCCGCTGATGCTCTGAAAGGCGGGGTATATGGCGTCCCGCCATCCAGGCACCAGCGCCATGGAAAAGTCAATGCTGTAGAGGGAGATGAAGCCGATGGCGGCAAGGAAATACGTGGCCCCCAGCAGCCCCAGGCCAACCTTGTGGACCTTCCACTGCCTCAGAAGGCCCCGCCAGTTTCCCGGCGACTGCCCCTTATGGTCGCGCACCACCGCTCTGTCCGCCCGGCTGGAGACCCACAGCAGCCCTACGCCGGCAGCCACCAGGGCCGCCAGCAATACCAGGTCGTAGACCTGGGGAGCGCCCGGTATCCGCCCCAAGGTCCCAGGCACACCTGTGCCATCGCTCTGGAAATAGAGGGTGCGGCGGTTGACGGCGGAGGGGATCAGGAAGAGCAACGGTATGAACATAGCCAGGATGAGCACCGTGGAAGCTCCGTACAGTTCTCCAATGCGGGCCAAGGGCCGGTGCCAGTGAGCCTTGACCGCCCTCATGCCAATGACGATGAGAGGCGCGGTGCCCGCCGTGGTCATCAGGTATGCCACCGTTGCGGCGAAGTAACCCCACGGCAGACGGTCGTCAAAGCCATCCTGCAGCGCGCGAGCCACAAACCCCGCTACGCCCAGGAGAAACAGCGCTCCCAGAATCAGCATGGCTCGCCGGTAGCGAGGACCCGTGGCTGCGTGGCGGCTCACCATGTCCTCGGTGAACTCGTGCACCGTTGCCACGGGGGGAATATGACGATGGCCGTTCCTATGCATGTCCCGCTGCTTCCTTGGCTTCGGAGTCCACCTTGCTCAGATAGACCACGTTTGGCTCCGTGCCTAGCTCCTCCCGCAGGCGGAAGCGGCGCTTGTTGGCAAGGCCCTCATGTATCCGGCTCTGCGGGTCCTTGACATCGCCAAAGACCAGGGCGCTGGTGGGGCACGCCTGGGCGCAGGCCGGCTGAAAGTCGCCGTCGCGCACCTCCCTCTCCTGCCGCTTGGCGTCCAGCTCCGCCCGTCGGATGCGTTGGACGCAGAAGGTGCACTTCTCCATGATGCCGCGGCCGCGCACCGTCACGTCAGGGTTCAAGGAGTTGCGCATCTGCACCGGCCACACCGGCTCCCAGTAGTTAAAGAACCGGGCATGGTAGGGGCAGTTGTTCTGACAAAAGCGCGTGCCCACGCACCGGTTGTACACCTGGACGTTCAGTCCCTCGTTGTTGTGATAGGTGGCAAACACCGGACACACCGGCTCGCACGGAGCGTTGTCACAGTGCTGGCACAGGAAGGGTAGGAAACGGGCCTTCACGTCCGGGAACTCCCCCTCCCAGTACCGCTCAATGCGTATCCACGAAAAGGTCCGCCCTTGCTTGAAGTGCGACTCTGAGTTGAAGGGGATGTTGTTTTCCGCCTGGCAGGCGACGACGCAGGCCTGGCAACCGGTGCACCGGTCCACATCCACCACCATCTGCCATTTGCGTTCCCTTGGGGTTGAAACCATTGACCCTCTCCTTGGGTTGCTATGACGCGGCTGCCGTGACATCCTGGTTAGAGGCTAGACCCCGGCTTGCTCACCGGTACAAACTCCTCTATCAAGTGAAAGTCGGGATAGACGGGGCCTTCAAACTTGGCCACCCGGATATTCCTTCCGGTCTTCCGAAACCGCACGCGGTTGGCCGCCCACGCCAGAGCCCCAGCGCCTTCCACCTTGGCCGCGGCTAGGGCAGCAAAGACGCTGTCACCCCGCCCCGTCCCTACCTTGTTCCTGAACAGGTCAGGGCCAATCTCGTAGTCCCCGTACTGCGTATGGCCCTGGCCGGTGGGAATGCAAATCGCCCCCTCCGATACCCCTGGATGAAGGTAGGCCAGGGCGCGTATGGCGCCGCCAGGCCCCGTAATCTCCAGCTCATCTCCCTCTTTGATGTCCCACTCCTCCATCGCCTTCCTGCGGTTGATCTCCACCCAGGTCTGCCACGCCACGGTAGTGAGCGGATCAGGTATGCCCTGGAGCCAGGGCAGATTCGCCCCCTTGCCGTCCCCCAGCGTGTGGGATGCGAAGGGTACCAGGAAGAAGGCGTCGCCTTCGGCGGGGCCCTCAAACCTCGGCTCCATCCGGCTGGTCGGCAGCTTGGGCAGGGGGGCAGGCGGCTTGGAGCCTTTGTGCGCGATGTCCCACCAGCCGCCGCGTTGCAGCACCGTATTCCAGAAGGCGTCAAAGCTCGGCGACTGTACCGACCCACGGTTGAGGGCCTGTAGCTTCTGGGCGGTCGCCTTCAGGGCGTCCTTCATGCTGCCCCAGGGCAGCGCCTGCTTCACGTTGCCTCCCAGCTTATCGGCTATCTTCAACAGGCTGTCGCCAAAAGATTGCGTGTTGAGGAAGGGTTTCACCACAGGCTGCTGGAAGGTCACTACCTGGTATCCAGGGCCCGGCTCAGGGATGTCATCGCCCCAGGCCTCAAGATACACGTGGTCTGGCAAGATCAGGTCAGCAAAGGCGGTGGTCTCGTCCATGAAGCTGGAGAAGCTGATGACCTTCTCCACCTGCCCCAACGCCTCGGCGAAGCCCAGAGAGGCAGGCAAGCCATAAACCGGGTTGGCGGAGTGCACCAGCGCCAACTTCACCTGGCCTCCGCGCATCCTCTCCGCCAGACCTTGGCACTCCTCAAAGGAGCCGACCTTAGCGGTGGCGGGAAGGTCCGCCACGGGCGATGGGGGGTTGAATATGATGCCGCCGCTGCGGCCCAGGCTGCCGATCAGGTGGTTGAGGGCATAGATAGCGGCCAGGTTGAAGAGACCGTTGGTGGTGGCCCCCGCGGAGCCACCGCCAATGACCACGGAGTGGGGGTGGTCGGCCAGGGCCTTGGCCATCTCCCTAATCCTCTCGGCGGAAACGCCGGAGGTCTGCGCCACCGATGCCGGGTTGAAGGCTTGCAGGGCGGGGGCACCGCGGCCATCGGTCATGGCGTTCACCGCTGCAGGGTTGATCGCGCCCGCGTGCTCCGCCATCAACACGTAGGCGATGCTCAGGGCCACCTCCCCTTCCCTGCCAGGCTCCACGTAGACCCACTGGTCCGCGTTAGCCGCAGTCATAGAGAAGCGGCTCTCCACCTGCACCAGAGTACCCCGGGCCTCGCCCCCCTGACGAAACTCCCCATAGCCGCGGTTGTAGCGGACTGGGGTCAGCCAGGAGGAGAGAAAGTCCGCGGCAAAGCTCAGGACATAGTCTGAGTGCTCAATATCCACGTCCGGCAACTGGTCCGTCCCAAACACCTGCTTCATGGCAGCTTGCAGGGTCGTCTGCTCCAGGGCGTCATAGGCTATGTGCTGGCCACCGTAGGCCGCCATGAACCTCTGCGCCATCATTCCCAGCGTGCCTCGCAGAGGCTCCGTCATAAGGACAACCGAGCTGGGGGCCTGGAACCCCAGGGCCTCAGCCACCTCTGCCAGCGCCTCCTCCCAGGAGACCTCCTGGTACTGCCCGGAGCCGCGAGGGCCGGCCAGCTTCATTGGCCCCGCCAGCCGGGTGGGGTTGTACAGGGCCTGCACGCCGGCCTGGCAGCGGGCCATGGACTTGCCCCGGCTCACCGGGTGGTCTGGGTTGCCCTCTATCTTGATGGCGCGGCCCTCTATGACGCGCACGATGACCCCCTCGCCAGCGCCACACTGGCCGCAGGCGGTGGCGTACCAGGCCTCAAGCCCGGAGACCAGGTCTTCCGGCAACTGGGCTGGGCTCTGGACCAGCAGCTCCCTTTCCGGGATGGTGCAGCCTCCAAAGACCACAGCGCCCAGGGCGCCTACGCCAGACCACTTGAGGAACTTACGCCGGGTTGTTTTCATCGTTTCCAATCGCTGCCAGCTTCGCGTTTAATAGTGACAGGCCGCGCAGTCCGTCGGGGCGTTGTTCGCCCTGTGGCAGTCCACGCAATCGCCCATCTTCAGGGCGCGGACCTGCTTCACCTTCGCCATGGTCGCCACCTGGCCGTGGCAGGTAGAGCAGGTCTGCGCCGCATCTACCGTTCCGTCCTGCCTTATAGCGGGCGTGGAGTTCACAATCACGTCGGGGCTTTCCATCAGGTAGCGAATATGGACATCGTGTACGAACTGCACATGGTCCGGCAGACGGTGCACCCGTACCCAACTGATGGGCTCACCCTGTTCCGCCGCGGTCCTCAGTTTAGTGATTTCGGCCAGCGCCGTGGGGCTGGTGGAGCCTTCGCCCGTGACCTTGGAGTGGCAGAACATGCACTGCTGCACAGAAGGCACCGTGGCCGCCGCCCCCTTGTCCACGTTCCGGTGGCAGAAGGTGCAGTCCAGACCTAAACCGCCGCTCTCCACGCTGCCCGCATGGACGGTGTGGGGAAAGGCGATGGGCTGCTCCGGCCCTTGAGCGCCCACGGGGAGGCCAAACCAGGCGTTGCCCACGAAAAAGACGATGACTCCAAGCACCACCAACCCTACCAAGGCGCCGATCAATAGTCTAGATAGTGCTTTTGGCATGTTCAGGTTTATACCTACAGATTGCCTTGCCTAAATCCACCAGCGGGGCAGAATGCGGGCTATAACGTCCAGGCTCAGCAGGGTCAGAAGAAACACGGTCACCGCCATGGCCAGAGCGCCAAAGGCGATGAGGTAGACCAGCGCCCTGAGCTTGACAATGCGCTCAGGGATCTGATGGGTAGAGGCAAGGGAGGGGATCACAGCATGAGCGATGAGGAAGTTGCTGACAAACCCCAGAATGAGGAACACATACAGCCAGATAAAGCGTAAGGCGGTAGAAAGGTCATGCCATATGTCCGTGGTGATATACGCTGGGTCCATGAAACGCCCCTTGCCATGGCAACCGCCTCAGCCAACCCCACTGCCTAGTCGCCAGGCTGTCGGATAGGATAACATCGTGAAAGCGTTTTGTGAATCCCCACACAAAGCCTGGCCCACAAGGTGGATACTCTAGCATCTTGAAAGCTTCTTGTGAACCCCTCTTGAGGGCAATTTCGCCATCTCATTGCCTCCTTGCCGCCAGTTGACCGACGGAATCCTTTGCCGTTGGCCTTTCAAGGTCTTGCGTTTCTCTGCCGTGGCGATACAATAGGCTCTATACATTCATGAAGAGGTCGTCAACGCCATGCAAGCCCAAAATGGCGCTCCCATCCAAAGTCGTCGGGCTTTCCTAAGGCGCGTGGCCCTGGGAATGGCTACGCTCTCCGCGGCAGCCCTGGTCGTGAACCAGCCTAAAGCTGGCCAGCCCAGGGGCGCCGGCCTGCCAGGCCCCGGCTCCATCTTTGAGCCGCGCCAGAAAGACTTGCGCAGTCACTGGGCCCAGAAGCTCTTCCGCCTCCGCCTGCGATGAGCCTGCTTCTCCTGCGCCGTCCTGAAATGGGTTTCTTCACCCCAGCCTGAAGCTGGGGCATCACGCCGCTCCCTTCAGGGGTGGTGCGAAAAAGGGAAATAATATGAACAGGGGGTACGGCTTAGCCGTACCCCCTGTTCATTTAACTATCTCAAATCTGAAGAATTGGTGTGATACGGCTTTGCCGCATCACACCAATTCAAACCTATCTTCTCCCCCTTCCCCTGAGGGAAAAGCCTATCCTTGAGTCCCGGTGGAATCGGGACGAAGGAGGGAGCCAGAGGGGGTTAGGTGAACTGAAAGGCTAGCCATCACACGGGGGTGGTAGCGTGCAGGCGGCCATTCACGTAGCAGTTCAGAGGATGCCCAGAGTCCAGACGCACGGCAACCCTATCCCCTACTCCAAAGGTAAGAGAGTGCTCCATCAGGCTGTGCACCTCCAGGCCAGAGGGCAGCCGCACCCTGTACGTGTAGTGACCCCCCAAGAAGACGCGCCCCATAATCTGGGCCTCTGACCCTGCATCAGGGTGTATGGAGAGATCGTCCGGGCGCACCATCACCTCAACCGTCGCATCAGGGGCTGCCTCCCGTGGACGGGGCACCAGCCCTAGCTCCGTCACCAGCGCATCGCCATCTACCTTCGCCGGCAGAAAATCGGCGATGCCCATGAAGCGCGCCACAAAGGGCGTCGCCGGCCTGTGGAAAATCCCTTCCGGCGTGTCCACCTGCCTTATCCGTCCCTCCGCCATCACCGCAATGGTGTCCCCCAGAAACAGAGCCTCCTCCTGGTCGTGGGTCACGAAGATGCACGTGGCTTTGGCCGCCGTCAATATCTCCTTCACCTCCGCCCGCACACGGCTGCGCAGCCGTGTGTCCAGGTTAGAGAACGGCTCATCCAACAGCACCACCGCTGGCCTGGGGGCCAAAGCCCGGGCCAGAGCCACCCGCTGCTGCTCACCGCCAGAGAGCTCGTGGGGCATGCGACGCTCCTTGTCCTCCAGGCCGACCATGCGCAGCACCTCCCGCACCCGCTCCTCTCGCCCCGACTCCCTGTTTATCCCGAAGATCACGTTTCCGCGCACGTCCCTGTGGGGAAACAGGGCGTAGTCCTGAAACACCATCCCCACGCGCCGCTTCTCCGGCGGCAGAGCGTACTGGGGCCAGGCCACCACCTGCCCGCCCACCGCCAGCGTGCCGGCCGAGGGCATCTCAAACCCAGCGATAAGCCGCAGAAGGGTGGTCTTGCCGCAGCCACTGGGGCCCAGCAGCACCAGCTTCCTACCGTGCTCCACCGTCAGGTCCACCCGGTCCACGGCCACCACGTCGCCAAACCGCTTGGTCAGGCCAAAACAGCGTATCGCTGGCGGCTGCAACAGGCGGCTCGTCACCCTTCACCCCGTCGCAGTAGCCAGACCAGAGGGAACGCCGTCACCAGGATCAGCAGCAGGGATGGCACCGCCGCCCGGGCAAAAAAGGCCTCGGACGTGGCCGACCATATCGAGGTGGCCAGGGTAGTGAAACCAATGGGACTCAAAATAAGGGTGGCTGGCAACTCCTTCATGGCCAGCAAGAACACTATGGCAGCCCCGGCCACAAAGCCAGGCCGCAACAGAGGCAACGTTACCGTAGCCATGACGCCCAGGGGTGACTTGCCCAGACAGCGCGCCGCCTCCTCTACGCTGGGGCTGACCTGCAAGAGAGAGGCCCGCAGGGTGTTGACAGCAGTGGGCAGGAACAGCACCACGTATGCGAAGACCAGCATAATGACCGTTTGGTATATCGGCGTCAGGTAGCGGACCCCTAAGAAGACCAGCGCCAGCGCTACCACAATACCAGGCAAGGCAAAGCCGGTGTAGGTTAGCTTCTCTACCACGCTGCTCATGCGCCCCTGGTGGCGCACCACGAGACCCGCCACAGGCAGCGCCGCCGCCACCGCCACCAGCGCCGCCACAAGAGAAACGTACACGGAGTTGAACGCATCCTGCCACAGGAACTGCAGCGCCTCCCCTGCCGCAAGGCCTCGCACCACCCAGTACCCCAGCACCCCCATCGGCAGCACGACGCTCACCCCAACAACCCCACTCATCAGGGCCACCGCCGCCCATTTCCACCGGCCGAGGCGTACCACTCCCGGCGGCCTTACTGCGCCGGCGGTGCTGCGGTAGTACTGCGCCCTCCCGCGTACTCGCCCCTCCACAATCAGAATCGCCAGCGCTACCGTGATCAGCACGAGCGACAGAGCCGCCGCCAGCGTCCGGTCCAGCGCCCCGTCGTACTGGATGTAGATGGCCCACGTAAACGTCTCATACCGCAGGATGGACACCGCGCCAAAATCGCTCAGCGTGTACAGCGCAACCAGCAGCGCCCCCCCCGCAATGGAGGGCCTCAGCAACGGCAGTATCACCAGGCAAAAGGTCTCCCACCGGCCCACTCCCAGGCTACGCGACGTCTCCTCTAGGGCGGGGTCCAGGCGTCCCAGCGCTCCCCGCACCGAAAGCAGAACGTACGGATACGTCAGGAGCACCAGCGTAACCGCGGCGCCAGGGTAGCCATAAATCTCCGGCAGGCGTTCCACTCCCAGCGGGGCCAGCCATCCCTGAAGCATCCCCTTCGGCCCCAGGGCCACCACGGCCAGGAACGCCGCCACGTAGCTGGGGATCACCAGCGGAAGCACCGTCGCCACCGACCACATCCGTCGCAGAGGTATGTCGGTCCGCACCGTCAGCCACGCCAGCGGCACTGCCATGGCTACCGCCCCCGTCGTCACCCCCCCCACCAGCGCCGCCGACCGCAGCAGCACGCCTGCCGTCCGCCAACGGAACAGCATGTCTGGTAGCTCTTCTCCAACGCCCACCGTCCGGATGAGCAAGTAGAGCAGGGGCAGCGCCGCCGCCGATGCCACCAGCACTGCTGGCGCCCACACAACAACAGGCGGCAACCCGCTGAAGGGGGTCCACCGCCTGCTGGATAGTGCTAGCTCTTTGACTTCGTCTGGGACCAATGCCATCGTAGCTCTGCCATCCGTGTTCTACTATACAGGGCAGGCACGGCTTCCGCCACCGCCACCCCTGCACCCGTTCAGTTGGCGACGTACCGCTGATAGACGCACCATTGTCGTTATTCTTACGAAATAGCTTCCTCCCCCCTTGCGGGGGAGGACTGAAGTAGGGGGGCGCTGAGTTCGTCTCACAAGTCGGCCCGCCCGTCGAAGGATGACGACTGCTGACTTTATCCCCGCCGTAGGGGCACGATATATCGTGCCCCTACGTTTGGCTGCCTTACGAGATGCGCCTTGCCTTACAGCACCCCCACGTCTTGTAAGAGTTTCACCGTTCCAGCCATGTCCGCCAGGTCCTTCATCGGTACGCCAGGATCCTTGATCTCGGCGAGAGGCGTCAGCAGCCGGTTGATCACCACCCCCTCCACCAGCGGGTACTCGTAGGTCTGGGCGGCAAAGTACTGCTGGCCCACGAGGGAAAGGAGGAAGCCAATGAACCGCTCCCCGTTCTCCTTATTCTTGGACGACTCCAGGATGCCTGCGCCGGACACCATGATCATCGCCCCTGGCCCGCCAGCCGCGGGATGGTAGTTGCGCGCCGCCAGAGACTCTCCTTGCTGTGCCATGAGCTGATAGATGTAGTAGTGGTTAATGAACCCCACGGAGACCTCTCCACTGGCTACCGCCGTGGCGACCGGCACGTTCCCGGAATACACCTTCGGCTGGTTCGCCTTGATCCCCTCCAGCCACTGCCGCGTCTTTGCCTCTCCCCACAGAGCGCGCATCGCCGTCACCATGGCCTGGAAGGAGCCGTTGGTCGGCGCCCAGCCGATGCGTCCTTTCCACCTGGGGTCAACAAAGTCGTAGATGTCCACCGGAAGGTCCGCAGGCGTCAGCTCTTTTGTGTTGTACACGACCACTCGCGCCCGCCCGGAGACGCCAACCCACCTGCCCTCTGGCGACCGCGCCCACGCTGGGACCTGGTCCAGAAGCGGCTTGCTCAGGGGCGCGAGCATGTGCTCTACCGCGCCGATGCCGCCTGGGTCCTGTGCGAAGAACACGTCCGCCGGCGACTTCGCCCCCTCTTCCAGCAGCGTCGCCGCTATCTGAGGCGTCCCCGCGTACTTCACCTCCACCTTGATGCCTGTTGCCTGGGCGAACTGCTGTATGATGGGGTCCACCAGCGCCTTGCTCCGGCCAGAGTACACCACCAGGCTGCCGCCCTGCGACTCCTTCGCTTCAAAGGGTGCCCGCATGCCTTTCTGGTAGTGCTCCGCAATGTTACAGAACAGTACGTATTTGCCGGGCGCCAGGTAGAACGTCGCTTTCGCCACTGCCCCGGGGCCCAACTGCTCCGGTTCAATCTCTCCGATGACCCCACCCGAGGCCCCCTCGTCCACCTCATTGGCCGCCGTATCCACCACCAGCTTGTCGGCAGGAAGGTCCGTGCGCATCACGACGATCTCGTGAGCCTCCTTGCCTTTGTTCTTCCCTTCAAAGGTCACGTACCCTGCCGGCGCCGAGGCCCTGCTGGCAGTCGTAAACCACTCGCCCAACTCCACCTCTACCTCAACCCCACCAAAGTTCGCCACAATACCGCCAGCCTCAGGGTCCGCTACCGGATCGGGCGTGGGGTTCACCCCGCCAGGGCTGGCGCTTCCACTACAAGCCGCCAGAACAACCAGCGCTGTTATGACGCCCACCAGCGCAAAGGGTGCGCCAAGGTTGAGCCGCCTACCCCCACGGTGGAACGACCTCATCAGACATACCTCCCACACTAAAGTATAATTGTTGACCAAGTTAGTCAACAATTAATCCGTATTAAAATATCACCCCTGAAATCCCTTGTCAATACACGAAACTATCCCAACATGAACCCTCCTCTTCCCCTCCACACCGCCTTTGAGTATACTTCCACAGCTAAATGGTATTCGTGCACATCATGCAGCCTGCCCGGAGAACCTATGAAGCTCATGAAGCTCAAGATGCTTGACCATCCCAGTCTGGTGCGATTGAACCAAAGCAGCATCGGCGCCGGCCGCCGCCAGCACCTGCCGCCAGAGCTCCTGGCAAAAGCCTCGCAGACGCGCTACCCCGTCAATCTCGCCGTCCATCGTCAACGGGACGGACAGCATGAGGTACGTCTTTCGGTGGTGCTGGACGCTGCGGGCCAGAGCGCCTGGCTGGACGTATCGCCCCAGGAGTTCAGCGCCATTCCAGAGGTGGAGGTCATCTTTGACGTCTGGGAGGGCGTCATGTGCGCAGGGAATCCGCCGCCCGCCCCCTAGATATTGGTGAGAACTTGCATCCTCTTTCGCAGTGTTGACACCATTCGCAGTCTTTGGTACAATCGCATCAATTTTCTTCAGGAGGGGAACATGCCAATGTTTTTGGATCACCACAAGATTGTCCCACCGCCGGCGATGGTGGAGGAGAGCAGGAAGGCGATAAAGGCTGGAGCCAAGAGTCCCCAGGGTGTAAAGGGAGTCAACGGCTTTTACAGCAGCACCGAGAGCTGGTGCCTCACGGAGGCCCCAAACGCCAAGGCGGTGCATGACTACCACGACGCTATGGGCATAAAGATGGGACCGGGCGACGTGACGGAGGTAAAGAGCATCGTCTAGGACCACAGCCAGCCCGCAATAGGAAGCGCCCGTCCAGAAAAACTCTGGACGGGCGCTTCGCTTCACCGGCCTGAAGGAGGCTCTACTTCAAAGTCACAGCGTCCACCAGGTTGCGGGCGCTGGGCAGCGTCTCCAGCTTCTGGACGGTCTGCACCGCCTTGCCCAGAGCGTCGCTCTTGAAGACCGATCCAGCCGTAAGGCGGAACTTGTCTACCACCGCGTCGCCCGTCAGGTGCATGGCCGGCCCCAGTTCCACCTTGTGCTCCGTCCCGTCCTTCATCTTGATGGCAACCCACGCCGAGTTATCGCCATTGGCGATATGGTCGTGCCTCAGGGCCACGTCCGGGTTCTGGGAGCGGTGCACCTTCGTCATGAACTCCTGAAGGTCGCCCTTGGCCGCGCGCTCGTTGGTGAAGGTGGTCAGGTCCACCTTGCGGTCAATGATAGAGGCGGCGATGTTGTACTCCAGGCAGAACTTCCCCGCCAGCCCTTCATGCACCTCGCTGCGAATCAGCGCGCCCAAGCCGGGCACGCCGGCGCCGACGTGCTCAATGTGCTCAACGTCCTCGGGGTTCAGCTCAAGTTTGCTCACCACGTCCAGCATCCCCGTTAACGTAGTGTGGTTGCCGCCGCAGCAGGGCCACGGCTTGATGCGGGTGCCCTCAGCAGCCAGGTAGTACAGCTTCCCAAGGAGCTGCGTCACCGCGGGCAGGTTGCACTTGACGCCGCCGAAGCAGTCAGCGTAGCCCTGGCGGCCCTCTATGATGTCGGGGTCTGCGGTGTAGCCGCGAGAGGCCAGCTTGGCCGCCACGATGCCGCTGCGCGCCGCGTTGCCGGGATGGAAGGGCTTGGTCATGGTGCCGAAGTTGCGGCGCAGACCGGCGGCCTCGGAACCAGCGATGCCCATGGCCATGCGTGTCTTCCAAACGTCCAGCTTGAGCAGCTTGCTGGCCGCCGCCACAGCAGCCATGGTGCCAAAGATGGCCGTGGGGTGCCAGTCCCTATCGGGGTGCAGGTTGGCGCTCAGGCGCGTCCCCACCTCGTAGCCGACGACCCACGCCAACAGCATCTCCTTGCCGGAGAGGTTCAGCTCTTCGCCCAACGCCAATACGGTGGGCGTAAGAGTCACGGCCGGATGCCCGCCAGCGCCTCCCAGGTCATCAAAGTCCTCGGAGTGCCCCAGGGCGCCATTGGCGAAGGCGGCATTTACGCTGGTGGTCTTGATAGACGTCCCCAGCACCCTCGCCTGGGCGGTGCCACCCTGTTCTCGGGTGTAGTCAATCATGATCTGGCCCAGGGGTGTCGTGGAGCCATATACGGTGGTGCCAAGGTAGTCCAGGATGGACTTCTTGGCCTGCTCGTACGCCTCCGGAGGCACGTCCTCATATTTGACCGTGGCGACCCAGTTCGCCAGCCTTTCCGTTATACCCATCGTACCCCCCTTTCGCTACCGGTTTATCCCCGTGACGGCCCTGACGATACCCTTGTCTTGCTTCCCTGTCAAGATGCACAAACCTCTCCCGGAGCGTACCTCAAAGGGTGGGCGCACGGATAGCAACAGCGCTGCTGCACGAATGGTAGAATGGCGTCATCGTCACGCGCTCTCCCCCCTTCCCTTTAGAGCCTGCCCTGAGCGCAGCCGAAGGGGAAGGGGGACTAAGGGGGTTAGGTTGACCACACCCATCCGCAGGCAATACCTGAGCATCAAGCGCCAGCACCCTGACGCCATCCTGCTCTTCCGTCTGGGCGATTTCTACGAAACCTTTGACGAGGATGCCCAGGTGGTGGCGCGGGAGCTGGACATCGCCCTCACCTCCCGCGAGCTGGGCGCCGGACAGCGCCACCCCCTGGCGGGCATCCCCTACCACGCCCTGGATAGCTACCTGGGTAAGCTCATCAAGAAGGGCTATAAGGTCGCCATCTGCGAGCAGACCAGCGACCCCGCCGCCTCCAGGGGCCTGGTGGACCGGGAGGTCATCCGCGTGGTCACCCCGGGCACCGTGGTGGAGCCGGCTCTGCTGGAGGAGCGTGCCAACAACTACCTGGCCTCCCTCTACGTAGAGGGCGACGCCGCCGGCCTGGCGTACATTGACGTTAGCACCAGCACCTTTGCATCCGTCGCCCAGCTTCCCCTCTCCTGCCTTGCCCTGGAGATGGAGCGCCTCTCCCCTGCGGAGGTCATCCTGCCTGCCGGCCAGGAGGACCTGCTATCCACCCCCTTCCCCAAAGCGCCCTTGGATCCCGCCGCCTTCCGCCTGGACTCCGCACGCCAGCTTATTATGGAACGGTTGGGCGTCGTTACCCTGGAAGGCTACGGCTGTGAGGGGCTTCCCCTGGCCATCCGCGCCGCCGGCGCCCTCTTCTTCTACCTGGCCCAGAACCAGAAGGAGGCCCTGGGCCGCCTGGATGGCCTCACCACCTACGACCTTGGCTCCACCATGCTCCTGGACGCCCAGACCCGGCGCAACCTGGAGCTCTTCTCGGCGGGCCGGGGCGAAGCCAAAGGCGCCTCCCTGCTCTCCGTCCTGGACTTCACCAGGACCTCCATGGGCGCACGCCTCCTGCGCCGCTGGCTGGGCCAGCCTCTCCTGGACCTGGCCGCCATCCACCAGCGCCAGGAAGCCGTCGCCGCCTTCCACGCCAACCTGCGCCTGCGACGCGACGCCTTTGCTCTCCTGGGGCGCATCGCCGATATGGAACGCCTGGCCAACCGCATCAAGAGCGGCTTTGCCCTGCCGCGAGAAGTCGTCGCCCTGGGCAATAGCCTGGAGGCCCTGCCAGAGCTTCGCCGCCTGGTGGAGTCCCAGACCGTCCTGCCCCGCCTGCCCGCCTGCCAGGACGCAGCAGCCCTCATTGCGGCAGCCATGAATCCTCAGCCCGGCCAGATGGGGGATGGCACGGTCATCAAGGAAGGCTTCTCCCCAGACATAGACAACCTGCGTCTCGCCGCCCAAAACGCCCGCGACTACATCGCCCGCTTGGAAAGCAAGGAGCGGGAGCGCACGGGCATCCGCAACCTGAAGGTGGGCTACAACAAGGTCTTCGGCTACTACATTGAGGTCACCACCCCCAACCTGGCCCGAGTCCCCGATGGCTACCAGCGACGCCAGACCATCACCAGCGGCGAGCGTTTCATGACGCCCGAGCTCAAGGAGTACGAGAGCATCGTCCTGGGCGCCCGGGAACGCATGGAGGAGCTGGAGGCCTCTATCTACCGCCAGGTGTGCCAGCAGATTGGCGACGAGGCCCCCCACATCCTCGCCGCCGCCGACGCCGTGGCCCACCTGGACGTCTTCTGCGCCCTCGCCGAGGCCGCCGAGCGCCACGGCTACGTCCGGCCAGACGTCAACGATGGCCTGGCCATAGACATCAGGGAGGGTCGCCATCCGGTGGTGGAGCGCGCCCTGCCCCAGGGGACCTTCGTCCCCAACGACCTCCGTCTCTCCGCCGAGGAGGAGCAACTACTCCTCGTCACCGGCCCTAACATGGCGGGCAAGTCCACCTACATCCGCCAGGCGGCCCTCATCGTCCTCATGGCCCAGCTCGGCGGCTTCGTCCCCGCCCGCTCGGCGGCCATTGGCCTGGTGGACCGCGTCTTCACCCGCGTCGGCCTCCAGGACGACCTCTCCACCGGCCAGTCCACCTTCATGGTGGAGATGGTGGAGACCGCCGCCATCCTCAACAACGCCACCAAACGCTCCCTTATCATCCTGGACGAGATTGGCCGGGGCACGAGCACCTACGACGGCCTCTCCATCGCCCAGGCCGTGGCCGAGCACATCCACAGCCACCCGCGCCTGGGGTGCCGCACCCTCTTCGCCACCCACTACCACGAGCTAACCGAACTGGCCCGCCGCCTGCCCCGCGTGCGCAACTACTGCGTGGCCGTGGCCGAGGAGGATGGACGCATCGCCTTCCTGCACCGCATCCTGCCGGGTAGCGCCGACCGCAGCTACGGCGTCCACGTGGCGCAGCTTGCCGGGCTTCCCCGCGAGGTTATCCTTCGCGCCTGGGCGCTGCTGGCCGAGCTGGAGGGCCCACCTACGGCGGGTGGCGTTGCCTCACCCCTCCCCCAAAGTGCCGCACCGCAAGACCTTTCCCTCCCCTCCTCCCCTACCCTTCCCCCTGGCAAGCGCCGCCGCGCCGGTGCGCCCCAGCTTAGCCTCTTCCCCGGGCCATCGCCCCTCCTGCAAGAGCTTCTGGCCCTGGACCTCAACGCCATGACGCCATTAGAGGCGTTGAATAAGCTGTACGAGGTACAGCAAAAGGCGAAAGGGTGACGTTTCGCCGTGATAGAATGTAGCGATAACATCGTCTAAGGCCCTTTTCCGAACAGTCGCCTCGGAGATGATGACAGGTGATCAAGCGAGTATCTCTATCGCTAGAACAAGTGCCTCTGATCCGGAGGGTCAAAAGCGTACTGGCAAAGACGTCCTCTTGGCTGAGGCAACCGCCTGTTCTACCCAAGGCCGCGCTCCTTGCCATAGCTCTTTGGCTGCTCCTAATGCTCGTTCCTTCATATCTTTTCTTCGCATTTGTAGCTCCGGTCCAGGTCGTGACCATTAAACCAGATGTAAGGATTCTGAGTACTTTCTTTGAACCTCTCGTATTCGTTTACACTGCTCCCTTCATCCTAGTGGCTACAGTCCCAATTTTCACGACTTGGCTCTGGTTTCCACAAGAGGTCAGACGTTTCTCGGATCAGTTGAAGTGTCAGCAAGACAAGTCCAAGTTTGTACCTATTGATATCAAAAAGAGACGAAATGTGCACTATCTGGCAGCAACAAGCATAACCCTTGTCGGAATGATTCCTTTCTCCCTTGGCCTTGGAAATGACAGGCTCCTTGATTGGTTTGAACAGGCTGGCATCGCTGGTTGGACCCTATTGTTCTTGCTGATAGGAGTTCAGACAATTCTCTGCGTTCTGACGCTAATCCGTATTCTTGAGTTCCTCATCTGGTTTCTTGGCAGGTTGCGCGAACCAATACGAATCCGCCCTCTTCATCCTGATGAATGCGGTGGCCTTGGGTTCATCGGCGACACCTTTGGAAAACTCGCGCTCTTCGCTACAACCATGGGATTTTTCATGGTATGGGGGATGTTTGTCACAATTAGATGGAATAACCAAAATGCTGGCTTAGGTGAGCTGGCGATTGGTCTTATTCTCAACATAGTACTCTTAGTATCTGCTTACTTTGTACTTGTTGGGGCTTTCCTATTTCTGCCAACTCTTTCTACCCGAAAAGCCATGGTCAGAGAACGAGGGCTGAAGTTAAGGGAAGTCTCCGATGAATATGAAAGAAAGATCGTGGAATCAACACTCTCCTACGACCAGAAGACCAGTGTGATGCAACAGTACGGCCAACAACATGCTTTTGTAAGGTCTACCTATCCCACACTCCCGTTCCCAATCAAACGGTGGTGGGGCCTTCAGATTCTGTCTGCGTTACCACCATTGATTAGTTTCCAAGGCCTGTTCTTCCAGTTCTTACAGATTAAGTAACGTTGTCTAGCCCGTGAGAATTGGACGTCTAGCCCATTGTCCTACGTCGCTACCTTGCCTTCTCAACCCTCCTGCCCCATAATCCTTCTTCATGAACATCTTCTTTGACGTGGACTTCACCTGGCTCGGCCTGGACCAATCCCTCCGCCCCGGAACCCACGAGACCATGCAGCGCCTCCTGGCCGATGGCCACAAAATCTACATCTGGTCTGGCGTCGGCATCCGCTGGCCGGAGGTGCACCAGCACAGGCTCACGCCCTACGTCACCGACTGCTTCGTCAAGCCCCTCTCCCAGTACGCCGAGCGGGTGGCCCAGATGGACCTCCCCGTCTGGCCCGACCTGGTCATAGACGACTTCCCGGAGGTCCCCGCGGCCCTGGGAGGCTTCTGGATTCGCCCCTACTTCTACTTCAGCAACACCGACGACGAGATGGAGGTCATCTACCGCCTCATCACCGAGGTCGCCCGGACGGGGCGCTCCGCCGACCGCCGCTTCAAGCCTAAGCCCCTGAACGGCGCTTCTGCATAGGAAAGTGCACGAAACCCAGGTTTCGTGCTGGGGGTCTGGGGGTGTCCCCCAGAGGTATTTTTCATGCCCATACGCATCCTTGACCCCCAGGTAGCCGCCAAGATCGCCGCCGGCGAGGTGGTGGAGCGCCCCGCCTCGGCGGTCAAAGAGCTGGCGGAGAACGCCCTGGACGCCGGCGCCACCCGCATCACCATAGAGACCCAGGGCGGCGGCCTGGGGCTTATCCGCGTCACCGACGACGGCCAGGGCATCCCCGTCCTGGACCTGGAGGTGGCCCTGGAGCGCCACGCCACCAGCAAGATCACCTCCGAGGCCGACCTGGACGCCCTCTCTACCCTGGGCTTCCGTGGCGAGGCCCTCCCCAGCATCGCCGCCGTCTCCCGCCTCACCCTCACCAGCCGCGCCCGGGGCCAAGAGCAGGGGGCCTACGTCCGCGCCAGGGGCGGCGTCCTGGAGCGCCAGGGCGCAGCCGGCTGCCCGGAAGGAACGACGGTCCTGGTGCAAGACCTCTTCGCCAACATCCCGGCCCGCCGCAAGTTCCTGCGCTCCGAGGCCTCCGAGGCCAGCCGCATCCACCGGGCCGTCAGCCATCTGGCCCTGGCCTTCCCCGCGGTCCGTTTCCAGCTTATCCAGAACGGCAAGGAGGCCTTTCTATCCTCGGGCGATGGCGACCTGCGGCGCGTCCTGGCCCAGGTCTACGGTGACGAGGTCGCCGACGCCCTCCTTGAGGTACGTGGCGACGACGGCGAGGGCCGGCAGGTGTGGGGCTTCGCCTCGCCGCCCAGCCTCCACCGCGCCAACCGAAGCGGCGTCAGCCTCTTCGTCAACCGTCGCTGGGTGCAAAGCCCCATGCTCCTTCAGGCCGTGGAGGAGGCCTACCGGGGCCTGCTTATGGAGGGCCGCCATCCCCTGGCCTGCCTGCACCTTGGGCTGCCGCCAGGAGAGGTGGACGCCAATGTGCATCCCACCAAGCAGGAGGTGCGCTTCTCCAAAGAGGGCGCGGTCTTTGCCCTGGTGCAGCGCGCCGTCCGGGGCGTCCTGACGGCGCAGTCGCCCGTGCCGCTTGTCGCGCCGCAAAGCTTCAGCCGTTCAATCCCGCCCATGTACCCGTTCTCCCCACCGCCCCAGAGCGGCAAGCCCGCCGCGGCGGGCGAGTCGGCCCTCAGGCTCATTCCTCCCCGCCAACCAGAAGCGTCCCGACCCGTCGGGACCCCAGGAGACCAAACGCCCATGTCCCAGGCTCTACCCACCCTGCGCGTCCTGGGCCAGGCCGCCGGCACCTACATCATCGCGGAAGGCCCCCAGGGGGTGTACCTTATTGACCAGCACGCCGCCCACGAGCGCATCCGCTACGAGCAGGTGCAGCGAGGCGTGAAGGAGCGTCAGCCCGAGGCCCAGGGCCTGCTGGAGCCGCTGCCCGTGGAGCTTTCCCACGAACAGCTTCAGACCCTGGCGGCGTGGAAGGAGGTCCTGGCCGGCTTCGGCTTTCAGGGCGAGCCCTTCGGTGAGCGCGCCTACCTGCTGCGGGGCCTCCCCGCCGGCGTCAAAGACCTCCCCCCCGATGCCCTCCTGGCCGAAGTCCTGGACCTGCTGTCCAGGGCCCAGGACCCAACCCAGGCCGCCGACGCCCTGGCGGCATCCGTCGCCTGCCACAGCGCCGTCCGCGCCGGCGATGTCCTCGCGCATCAGGAGATGGCGGCCCTGGTACGCCAGCTAGAGGCCACCGAGTCCCCCCACACCTGCCCTCACGGACGCCCAACCATGCTCCACCTCAGCTCCTCCAACCTGGAGCGCGAGTTCGGGCGGCGCTAACAGGGTGCTGAAAAAGAGGAGTGTAGAGGGGCGAAGCCCCTCTGGCGGGGGTCTGGGGGTGTCCCCCAGAACTAATCTTCCCCCTCTCCCTTTAGGAGAGGGAGAACACAAGGGGGTGAGGTCAGCACCCTGCTAAGGAGGGTGAACCCCATGGCTCTTGCCGATGCCCACACCCATCTGGAGCAGTTTGCCGCCCAGGAGATTCCCGGCATCCTGCAACGCGCTCAGCAGGTGGGGGTCGCCTGTATCATCGTGGCGGGGGTGACCGAGGAGTCGTCCCAACGGGTCATCGCTCTGGCCGAGGAGCACCAGGGGGTGTACGCCGGCGTAGGCATCCAGCCTTCCGACGTCAAGGGGCCGCTGGACGCCAGAGCCTGCCAGCGGCTGAAAGCCCTCGCCCATTCTAACCCAAAAGTGGTGTGCATCAGCGAGGTGGGGCTGGATTTCGCCCCCGGCATGCCCTCCCTGGAGTGGCAGAGGCAGGCCCTGCGCCAGCAGGTGCGCTTGGCGCGGGAGCTGGGCCTGCCCGTCATCTTCCACTCCCGCGAGCGCCCAGGCCACATTGCCGACCACTACGAGACGCTGAAGGTGCTGGCGGAGGAAAAGGTGGAGGAGGTGGGCGGGGCCTTCCACTACTTTCAGTGGAGCCAGGAAATAGCCCAGGCCTGCTTTGACCTGGGCCTCTATGTCTCCATTGCCAAGCCCCTGCTACGCCTGCCGGCCTTGCAGGCCGTGGTCAAAGACTTGCCGCTAGAGCGACTGGTGCTGGAGACGGACTCCTACCCGCAGCCTTTCAAGCGCAACCGCCTTCGCTGGACGGAGCCAAAAGATGTTCTGGCCGTGGCGGAGAAGATAGCGGAACTGAAGGGCATACTCCTGGAAGCTGTGGCCCGGGCAACCACTGGGAACCTGCTCCGCCTCTTGAAGGGCAAGGTAGCCATTCCCACCGAGGCTCCTTAGCGTGCATCGCCGTCCCCAGGGTCGTCGTCTGGCATGGCAACGTGCGGCGCCTGGGGTGTCGCTCCTCCTGGCCTGTCCACCTCGGCAGGAGTTTTGCCGTCCTGTCCGCCGGCGAAGACTAGCTTGCGCACCGGATAGTTGATTTCAATGCCCTCACGGGTGAAGCGAGTGTGCAGCGCCTTCACAAGCTCGTGCTGCAGGGTGAAAGAGGCCCCCCGGTTAACGGCGCGGGCGCCACACAGGAAGGTGATGTTAGAGTCGCCAAACTCCCGGAACAGCACCCAGGGCGGTGACTCCTTGTCCGCCTCAGGCAGGCGCTGCACCAGTTCCCGCATCGTCTCCAGCGCCACTTGCTCCACCTTCTGCAGGTCACTTTCATAGCTAACGCCACAGGTCACGAACAGAGCGATTGAGGGCGATGGTTGGGTGAAGTTGGTCACAATGCTGTCCGACAGCTTGGAGTTGGGGATGATGACCAGGTTGTTCTGTGGCGTAACGATCCGTGTCGCTCGCCAGCCCACGCCCTGTACCGTTCCTGAGGGGCCGCCCTGGATTTCAATAAAGTCTCCTGGACGTATGGAGCCATCGGACAGGACGTAGGTGCCCGAGAGGAAGTTGGAGAGCGTGGGCTGCACCGCCAGGGCAACGGCCAGACCGCCGATGCCCAGGCCCGCCAGGAGCGGGCTGATGGGCTGGCCAAGCACCTGCAAGACGACCAGGGCACCCATGCTCAGGATAAGGATTCCCGCGGTGCGATTGATGATGGGCAGCGCCCGTTGACTCCAGACGATGTTGGTGCGGCTAGCAACCTCAGCGGTATACCAGGTGACCACTCCAGAGACCACCTTCCGCAAGGTCCAAAACAGCAGGGCGGTCACCAGGACTGACCACCCTTTGTTGATCGCGCCTTGCCAGGGGTTCAGGAAGGTGACAGCGGTGAGGGCGATGTACACGCCCTGCACGACCACAAAGACTACCACCGAAGGCTGCACGGCCCTGAACAGGTGGTCGTCCAGCGTTGAATTGGTCCTGGCGGTGACGCGAGTCAGCACCCGCTTGAAGAGCCACAGCAGCAGATAGGCCAGGCCCACCGACGCTGCGATAATGGCCAGGGCCATAGTCGCTTCCCATAAGGGATTGCCTTTGATGCGGTCTATGAACATAGAGGAACCTCTAGGTCGTGGACATCCCCTCCACCGTCGTTGCGAGCGAGTCCATCAGCGAAGCAATCTGGTGGCATGGCGGGGCTGTCACTGCAGTGGGCCATTCGTGTATGTGAAAGACGTATGATGACGCTTTGGCAAACCTCTTGCCATCACGCCAAATGGTGGGCCGGCGGGGATTCGAACCCCGGACACGCGGATTAAAAGTCCGCTGCTCTACCGGGCTGAGCTACCGGCCCCAAGGCCCATCCGACATTCTCGCACAGGGGGCAAAGCATGGCTAGAGGGGTGCTAAAAAAGGGGAGTGCAGAGGGGCGGAGCCCCTTTGCCGGGAGTCTGAGGGTGTCCCTCAGATACAAATCCATCCGCCGTAGGCGGATACCTTGAACCCCCCTTGAGGGGGTTTGGGGGTGTTTTTCAGCAGCCTGCTAAAAGCGCCTCCAACCGGAGAAGGGCCAGTAGGCCACCCAGGCCCGGCCAATCACGTCGTCAATGGTGATGGGGCCCCAGGAGCGGGAGTCGTTGCTTTGCGGCCGGTTGTCCCCCATCACAAAGTACTCATCCGCAGCCATGAGGGTTCGCCGCATGGAGGTGTGCGCCACGCTTCTCACGTACGGCTCCTGGACCAGCTCATCGTTCACGTACAGGTTCCCGTCCCTGATCTCCACCGTGTCCCCCGGGATAGCCACCACCCTCTTCACGAAGTCCCTGGATGGGTCCAGAGGATAGCGGAACACCACCACCTCACCCCGTTGGGGAGGATGAAACAGGTATTGCGTCTCGCCGCTGTCAGCATCCACAAAAGGCAGTACTCGCCCCAACCTCTCCAGGTCCAACCTGTAGTAAACCAGCTTGTTGACCAGCAGGTACTGGCCCGATAGCAAGGTCCGCTCCATGCTGGACCCCTCCACCCGGAAGTTCTGGATGGTGACTTGCAGCGCGGCGAACACCAGCAGGGAGAGGATGGCGGTCTGAAGGAACTCGCGAAGGGTTTTGCGCATCGTCGCCTACACTGGTCTACAATAATGGTGATACGGGACGCCACTATTATCTTGCGCCACTGGCTCCCCAAGAGCAAGGGCCATTGCCCACTACCCTTCTATAACGAACCAATCGCCCGGTGTGTAAGCTCTAGTTGCATGGACAACGAGACCGCGTTCATCCAGCGTAGCCAAAAGGGCGACCTGGATGCCTTCAACCAGCTGGTGCTGCACTACCAGGGCCAGGTGTACAACCTGGCCCTGCGCATGCTTGGCAGCCAGGCTGCCGCCGCAGAAGCCTCCCAGGAGGCCTTTATCTCCGCTTATCAGGCCATCCGTGGCTTCCGCGGCGGCAACCTCCGCGCCTGGCTCCTGCGCATCACCGCCAACACCTGCAAGGACATGCTGCGTTCCGCCAGAGCCAGGCCTTCGGTTTCCCTGGAGTCCCTGGAGCCCAACCCCGAGGCTACGCCCCGCTCCAGGGCCGAGTCGCCGGAGGAGCACGTCTTGCGCTCGGAGCTGGGCGCCGATATTCAGCGGGGCCTGGACTCCCTCTCCAGGGAGCAGCGCCTGGCGGTGGTGCTGGTGGACATTCAAGGGTTTAGCTACGAAGAGGCTGCCCAGGTGATGGGCGCATCCGTAGGTACGGTCAAGTCCCGCCTGAGTCGCGCGCGGGAAAACCTGCGGGACTTCCTGCGACGCCACTCGGAACTTTTGCCCTCCCAATTTCGTCTTGATGGGTGAAGCAGTCCAATCCTGCCAACAGGCTGCGGAAGAAAGGGGAGTGTAGAGGGGCTTTGCCCCTCTACCGGGAGTCTGGGGGTGTCCCCCAGATACAAATCAATCCGCCGCAGGCGGATACCTTGAACCCGCCTGCGGCGGGTTTGGGGGTGTTTTTCAGCACCCTGCTAGAGCACAAGTATGTGGCTAAGAATGAATAACGGGCACCGCCGGTGGCGGGCGCGCCTCTCAGCGCACCTAGATGGGCGACTTTCGCCAGGGGAGAGGAACGCCCTGGAGGCGCACCTGGCGGGGTGTGAGCCATGCCGAAAAGAGCTAGCGGAGCTGACTTCGGTGGTCGCCCTCCTTCACAGCATGCCCCAGGTGGCTGCCCCACGCTCCTTCACCCTGCGCCAGACCCCTGCCCCACATCCCTGGTGGCTGCGGTACGAGGCCCCCCTGCGCTACGCCTCGGCTGCCACGGTGGTGCTCCTGGTAGCCGTGGTGGCGGGCGACCTCCTGTTTTCCGGCCCAACACTCCAGAACGACTTGGGACTCATGGACGGTGCCGGCGCTCAGGGGGCCCCCGGCCCTCAGAGGGAGGCCCAGCGTTCCACTGCCGACGACAGCGGCGCTGCCTTCACGAATTTGGCAACCCCCGCCGCGGCGCTCCCGGATTCGGCTGCATTGCCCGCGCCTACCTCTTCCCCTGCGCCATCGCCGGCGGAGACGCAGAAGAGCCTGGCCTCCGCGACAGGAGAGGGCCAGGCCCCTTCCAGTGAACCGCCGCAAGAGTCTCTTGCAGCGCCAGCCCCCACGGCCCCTACGGAAAGTGAAGAACCTACCGCTGGACGGCTGCGGCCCTGGCTCTGGGCAGAGGCCGCGCTGGCAACCGTCTTTGGCCTGCTCCTCACCCTGGCGCTCCTGGGAAGGCGAGCCCGAAGGCGGCTTTCGGCCCGCTGACCGTGCGTGCCTAGAAACGGCGGAACTTTTTGCCGCGCCCTTTCGTCTTGGTATAAGACGGCAGCGCTGAACATCCCACATCCGAACTGACAATCATACAAGCAGGAGGTTTCCATGAACATCACGCAAAAGCCCACTATCATGGCGCTACTGGCCGGGGCCCTCGCCTTTGCCGTAGCCTGCTCCCAGGCAACACCTACGCCAACCCCCCCAGGGGCTACGCCTATAGCGCCGGGTAACGGCGCCCCTCCGCCCACGGGCGGCGGCTCACCCCTGATCACCGGCGGTA
The DNA here is from genome assembly GCA_016179765.1 of Chloroflexota bacterium. Taxonomy (GTDB): domain Bacteria; phylum Chloroflexota; class Dehalococcoidia; order Lucifugimonadales; family JACPCL1; genus JACPCL1. The sequence goes on along the minus strand of JACPCL010000045.1, from coordinate 1,216 downwards.
GCTCGGTGGAGGCCGCCGGCTACTCCTACTACACAGCCCCCCAGGCCAGCTACGGCTCCCCTCAGACAGGTATATGGGTGGGCGGCTCAGGCCGAGTGGTGATTACGCCAGACCTGGCCACCCTTAGCCTGGGAGTGGAGTCCAGGAGCAAAACCGTGGAGCAGGCCCGCGCCGAGGCTGCTCAGGCCATGAGCGCCGTCATGGACGTGCTGAAGAAGAATGGCATCGCCGACAAGGACATCCGCACGGAGTATTTCAACATCCAGCCGGAGTACGTCTGGAACGACTTCAGCAAGCGGCAGGAGATCACCGGCTACCGGGTGTCCAACTCCCTCTCCGTCAAGAGCCGCAACCTGGATGGCGTCGGCGCGCTGATTGACGCCGTCTCCCTGGCCGGCGGCGACCTGGTGCGCATCAACGGCATCAGCTTCTCCGCCGAGCACCCGGAGACCTACGCCGGCCAGGCCAGAGAGGCCGCGGTGAAGGACGCCATGGCCAAGGCGCAGCAGTTCGCCACGCTCACCGGCGTCAAGCTGGGCAAGCTGGTCTACATCTCCGAGACCGGCGGCAATGTGCCCGTCTATCAGGACTACGCCAAGGGCATGATCGCCGCCGCTGAAGCCGGTGCGCTCCCTCCCACCCCCATCAGCCCTGGCGAGACGGAGGTCACCATCACCGTGCAGGCGGTGTTCGGGATTGAGTAGGCTATCAGGCCGCGGAAAAAGGGGAGTCCAGAGGGGCAAAGCCTCTTTGTCGGGGGCCTGGGGGTGTCCCCCAGATACAAATCCATCCGCCGTAGGCGGATACCTTGAACCTCCTTGAGGGGGGTTGGGGGTGTTTTTGAGCAGCCTGCTATGGGTGATCCCTGATGAAACAACAGGGCCGCTTTCAGCGGCCCTGTTGTTCGCTCCTCCCTTGGGTTGCGGCCCAAGAGAGGAAGGCCCCTCTGGGGCCTTCTTGAAAGGAAGAGGTTTGCCCCCTACAATGAAGCCAGCATCAAAGCCTTGTAGGGCAAACATGGTAGGCCACCGTGGTACTCAGCGACCGCACCATCCGTGAGGAGCTGGCCAGAGGGCGCATTGTCATTGACCCCCTCGGTGAAGGCTGCGTCCAGCCGGCCTCCGTGGACGTGCACCTGGACCGCAAGCTGCTGGTGTTCCGCAACTCCCGCAAGCCCTTCATAGACATCCGTCAGGACATGGATGGCCTCACGGAG
>JACPCL010000044.1 GCA_016179765.1 Chloroflexota bacterium | reverse complement strand
GCACCACCCCCGCCACCTCCCCCATTCCCACCAACCGCCCCCGCCCCCCCCCCCGCCCCTTCACCCCCACCACCCCTTCGCGCAGGTTGCGCGGCGAGACGACGAGGCGCACTGGCAGGCCCAGCAGGTCGGCGTCGTTGAACTTCACGCCCGCCGTCTCCAAGCGGTCGTCGTACAGCACCTCAATGCCGTCCTTCGTCAGTACATCGTACAGGCCATCGGCGGCGGCGCGTACGTCCTCCCGCTCCAGGTTCAGGCCCACCAGGTGCGCCTGGTACGGCGCGATGGGCGCTGGAAAGCAGATGCCTTTGTCGTCGTGGTTCTGCTCAATAGCAGCGGCCAGCAGGCGCGTCACGCCGATGCCGTAGCACCCCATGATGATGGGCTTCTGCTGGCCGCCCTCGTCCAGGAACGTCGCTCCCAGACGTTCGGAGTAGAAGGCGCCCAGCTTGAAGACGTGGCCCACCTCTATGCCGCGGGTAGCGCTCAGGGGCGTGCGGCACCGGGGGCAGGCGTACCCCTCCTTGGCCAGGGCGATGTCCGTCACCATGTCGGCCTGGAAGTCCCGGGGGAAGTTGGCGTTGCGCAGGTGGAAGCCTTCCCGGTTTGCCCCCACGACGAAGTTGCCGCCGCTCTGGACCGACTGGTCGGCGACGACGGAAATGCCCTTGATGCCAACGGGCGACGCCGAGCCTGCCACCAAGCCCGCCGCCTTCACCTCTTCCTCCGTCGCCAGGTGCAGGCCACGCGCCTTGAGCGCGTTGCTCAGCTTGATCTCGTTCACCTCCAGGTCGCCGCGGATGACAACGAAGAACAGTTTGCCACCGGCTGCGTAGAAGACGGCCTTCAGGGTTTTGTGTTCCGGCACGCCCAGGAAGCGGGACAGATCGGCGATGGTCCTGGCCCCCGGTGTGGCCACCTCCTGAAGAGCCAAAGGCGACTCCGATGGTTGCTCCGGCAGATGGAAGGCGGCGCGCTCTGCGTTGGCGGCGTAGCTGCACGCCTGGCAGTGCAAGATCGTGTCCTCGCCAGCCTCGGCGGGCAGCACGAACTCGTGGGAGTCCTTGCCGCCGATGGCCCCGCTATCGGCCTCCACGGTCATGGTGGGCAGGCCGCATCGGCTGAAGATGTTGCGGTAGGCGAGGGTCATCTTCTGGTAGGAGAGGTCAAGCCCCTCCTGGGTGGCGTCAAAGGAGTAGGCGTCCTTCATGGTGAACTCGCGGCCTCGCAACAGGCCCGCCCGTGGGCGAGGCTCGTCGCGGAACTTGGCCTGAATCTGGTACAGGTTCAGGGGCAGGTCGCGGTAGGAGCTGACGTTGGCCTTCACCATGCTGGTGATGACCTCCTCGTGCGTAGGGGCCAGCACCATGTCCCTGTCGCGGCGGTCCCGCAAGCGGAAAAGGACGGGGCCGTAGGCGGCGGCGCGGTCCGACTGCTCCCACAGCTCCAGGGGCTGTAGGGCCGGCATGTGCACCTCCTGCCCGCCTGCCGCATTCATCTCCTGGCGGATGATCTCCTCAATCTTGCGCAGGGAGCGCCAGGCCAGGGGCATATAGGCGTAGACGCCGGCGGCCACCTGCTGCATGAGGCCGGCGCGGAGCATGTAGCGATGGCTGGCCGTCTCCGCCTCGGCGGGGGCCTGGCGCAGCGTCTTGCCAAAAAGCCTGGTCATTCGCATGGGTGCGGTTCCTTGCAAGGAAGGCGTTTGTTGCTGGAAATACAGCCAGGGCTTATTGTAGCGTGTGCTGGCATACGGGCATAGAGCATGGGATAGACGTGGCCGACCGTATCCTCTCCTGGCTCCTGGACACCCTGGCGGCGACGGCGGTTGAGACGCTGGTCGTCGGCGGGGCGCTGCTTGCCTTTGGGCTGCTGCTGTACTGGCTAGAGCGGCGGGCCTTCGCCGTGATGGGCCAGGCCTTTGGGGTAAAGGCGACGGTCATCGCCACCGGCTGGATCGGCACCACGGTGCACGAGTTGTCCCACGCCCTGATGTGCCTGGCTTTCCGTCACAAGATTACCCAGATGAGCCTCTTCAGCCCAGACATGGAGAGCGACGTGCTGGGCTACGTGCGCCATGCCTGGGACAGGGGGAGCCTGTACCAGAACCTGGGGCTTCTCTTCATTGGCATTGCGCCGCTGTTGGTAGGCAGCGCCCTGGTGCTAGGACTTGGGTATCTGCTGGCGCCTGGGTTCGGCGGCGTGATGGAGACGGCGGCGGCGATGCCCAGCCTGGGCGACGCCCCCGGCTACCGCGAATACGCCTCCTGGCTGGCGAGGGTAGTTGGGGAGACCACCGCTGCGCTGTTTGCCCCCGGCCAACTGGGGCGCTGGCAACTCTGGGTCTTCCTGTACGTGTCGCTATCGGTGACCAGCCACCTGGCCCCCAGCCCCGCGGACCTGCGCGGCAGTTGGCCAGGGCTCGGCATCCTCCTGGCGCTCCTGTTCGTGGTCAATGGCCTGCTGGTGGCTTTGGGACAAGGGCCCCTGGACTGGCTGTACCGTTGGAGCCACTGGCTGGGCTCTGGTGCGGGCCTGATGACCCTGGCGGTGCTCCTCAGCGCCGCCAGCTTCCTGGCGTCCTACGTGGCGTCAGCGATCTGGCACGGACTGCGCGGCAAGGGGATACTCTGGCCGGTGTGAGAGAGACCAAGAAACCCAGGGCTGAAGCCCTGGGTTTCTTTGCTCAATGTTTGCTGCGTTCCTACGCCAGATATTTGCCATACCAGGCCCAGATGCGCTGCCAGCCATCAGTGGCGGCGTGCTGGCGGTAGGCGGGGCGCTCCGGGTGGAAGAAGCCGTGGCCGGCGTCAGGATAGGTATGGAACTCGTAGGTCTTGCCCAGACGCCGGAGCTCCCGCTCCGTCACCTCGGTGTCCGCCGGGGAAGGTCTGGGGTCCTCAGCGCCAAAGAGGCCCAGAAGGGGGCAACCCAGGTCCTTGGTCATGTCCAGCACGGCCACGGGCGTATTGGGCGTGAGCTGATCCCGGGCCATCACCACACCGCCGCCGTAGCAGTCCACCGCCGCGTTCAGCCCCTTGATCTTGCAGGACACCAGGTAGGTCTGCCGCCCGCCGGAGCAGTAGCCGATGACCCCCACCTTGCCGTTGCCATAGGGCAGGCTGCGCAGGTAGTCCACCGCGCTCTGGACGTCGCCGATGCACCGCTCGTCGGGAACGCCGCCGGCAGCCCGGACTGCTGCGGCAGCGTCCTCAGGGTTGGTCACGCGATTCTGCATCTTCTCGCGGTAGTGCAAGTTGGGGGCAATGGCGGCGTAGCCGTGGTAGGCGAAGGTGCGTGTAATCTCCTTCACCCCCTCGTCCCAGCCGGGTGCGTGATGAATGACGACGACGGTGGGATAGGGGCCCGCGCCCAGGGGCCGGGCCAGGTAGGCCTCAATGGCGTCGCCTCTATGACCGTGAAGGTGGACCGTCTCTGCCATCATGCCATCGTAGGTCATGGTGCACGCTCCTCAAAGAATGGTGAGTTAGAAGGCAGAGTAAGGCTGAACCGCCAGGCTGTCAATGGCCCGCAAAAACAGGTACCAAAGTCCCATCCTGGCTTGCCAAATGTTCTCCATCCTTTGTGCTACGCTGCTATCGTAGGCTTTCACCACCATCAAGGTGGGCGAGCTACTACAGCCTGACGCCCCCTAGCCGCCAGCGTTGTACCTAACGCCACACCAAAAAGCCAACCGGCGCGGCAACTCCCTGTAGCCAGTCCCATCACGGTAACGGAGCAGAAGATATGAAGACGAAACGTCCCATCCTTCTGACCCTCCTCCTTCTCCTGACGGTGGCCCTCCTGGGCTTCGCCCAGGTAGCGCCCTCCCTTACGCCCACCAGCCCCACGGCCACAGGCCGCGCGGTCTTTGCCATCGCTGACGCGGCGGTGGACGTGGGCGCCGTCACCAAGATCAACATCACCGTTGACTCCATTCGCGTCCACGCCCAGGGTGGAGATTGGATCGCCCTCACCAGCACACCTCAGACCTTTGACCTCCTGGAGCTCAAGGCACAGGGGGTGGCGCAGCTCCTGGCAGAGGCCGAGCTCCCCGCCGGCGACTACGACCAAATTGAGCTGAGCGTATCCAACATTGTGGTGGTAGACGCCGAGGGCGAGCATGAAGCGAAACTCCCCAGCAACAAGCTCCGGCTCAAGGGTGAGCTGAAGGTTGAGGCCGGAGCCACCTCCACCGCTCACTTTGACTTCCTGGCCGACCAGTCCCTACACCTGACGGGCGAGGGACGCTACATCTTCGCCCCAGTCATCAAGCTGGAGACACGAGACAAAGCCGAGGCCGAAGTCTCCGGCAAGAAAGAAGGCTCCGGCAAAAAAGAGGTGCGCATAAAAGGCGGCTCCACGCGTACCGACGCCCAGCTTGGCATGGACGCCGAGGGTAGCCTGGACGCCGGCATCCGCATCACGCCCGATGCGGCCCTGAGCCTCGCCGCTGACGGCAAAGTGAAGCAGAGCAAGGGGCAGGCGCTGACCACCGGCACCTTGAAGGCCGTTGATACGACCAACGGCGCCATCACCTTCACCACTCGCGCCGGCACGGAGCTCGTCCTCTACCTGGCCAGCGACACTGAGGTCCTCCTCAGTGGCTCCTCCGCCAGGGCGGCAGACCTGTCCGGCCGCCTTGGGGCTGAGGCGGTGGCCAAGTATAATGCGGAGACGAAGGCTCTTTCCAGGCTCGTCGTGGCCTCGGACTTCAAGAACAAAGCCCAGGTCAGCGCAGACCTGGACCTCTCCGGCGAGATCAAGTCCGTTGACGTCTCCAAAGGCACCGTCACCATCAAGACGGACACCGGCGCCAGTGTGACCCTCAAGCTGGGGAAAGAGGCGAAGCTGAACCTGGACGGCGTGACCTCCGGCCCAGCAGGGCTGGAAGGCAAAGCCGGGGCCCGCATCAAAGTGGGCTATGACGCCAACACCGGCCAGCTCAAAGAGCTCAAGGAAAAAACAGAGGTTGAGGCCGAAGCCTCCGTCACCGGCACGCTGAAAGTCGTCAGCCCCTCGGAAGGTACCGTGACCGTGACCACGGCGGCGGGCGCAGAAGTGGTCCTCAAAGTCGCCTCCAGCAGCAAGGTCATGGTGAACGGCACGCTCTCCACCCTTGGGGGCCTCAAGCAGATGATTGGCTCCGAGGTCACGCTGGAGTACGAGCAGGAGACAAAGGTAGTGGGGGAGCTGAAGGCCCGTGGCGAAGTCAAGGGCGCGGAGGGTGTGACAGGCATCATCAAGGCCGTCAACCCCGCCAAGGGGACCGTCACCATCACCACGCCCAGCGGCCAGGAGGTGGTGCTGAACGTCACAGCGGGCAGCTCCCTGGTGGCCGATGGAGCCATCTCCTCCCTGGCCGGCATGGCTGGCAAGGTGGGCGAAGAGTTCAGCGCCGAGTTTGACTCCAAAACCAAATCGGTTCACAACCTTAAGGCCCGGGCCCAGACCAACGCCAGGGTTTCCGGCACGCTCTCGGACGTGGACGTCAATGGCGGGACCATCACCATTGCCACGCAAACCGGCGGCGATGTCACCCTGAAGGTGGACGCCAGCAGCGAACTGGAGGCCGGCGGCGAAGATGTGACCCTGGAGGAGCTAGGCCGGCTTATCAGCGCGCAGGTAACCGTAGAGTTCAACGCGCAGGCCATGATTGCGACCGAGGTCAAGGCCGTCGGCAAAGCGGCGGCCGCGGGCAAGGCCAGCGGCGCCATCAAGTCCGTTGACGCGGCTGCGGGCGCCATCACCATCACCCTTGAGGCGGGCGGCGACCTGACTCTCACGGCCACGGGGGACTCCACCATCCTGGTGTCTGGCGCTCGGTCGGCCCTTGCCGACCTTATCTCCAAAGTCGGGTCTCGCACCATCGTGGAGTACGCCACTGACACCAAAGTCGTGACCAGACTGGTGGTTGTGGGCGCTGGCTCCACCAGGGCAAACGTGGCCGGTACCCTCAAGCTGGTGGACCTCCAGGCCGGCGCCGTCACCATTGCCCCTCAGACAGGGGGCGAGGTGGTGCTGAAGGTCAGCTACGATACGAAAATCCTCATAAGGGGCAAGGCCTCTACCCTTGCGGCGCTGGCGGGTCTGGTGGGATCTCCCGTCGCCGTGCAGTACGTTGCCCAGACCAGCGCCGCGCTGTCCATTGAGGCGGGCGGCCGGACCCTCGAGACGGCGGAAACAAAAGAGGGAGGCAAAGGGCAGTCCGGCGGCGGTTCCGGTAGTGAGATCAGGAGCAGCTCTGGCGCTGGAAGTGAGGGGACGAGCACCAGCAGTGAGGGCAGCGGCGCCTCGGCAAGGACGACCGCCTCCGCCACCGGCAGTCTCAAGGCCGTGGACCCCGAGAAAAACACGGTGACCATCGTGGTTCAGGGCACCAACGAAACGCTGGTATTAAAAGTCACCTCCCAGAGCCGGATTCTGGTCAGCGTCGCCTCTAGCATCCTCCAGCTTGCAACCCTCGTGGGTTCCCAGGTCGTGGTGGAGTATGACCTCAAGGCGATGACGGTCATATCCCTCAAGGCGTAAAGGGAGCATCGCCGCAGACAGAAAATCCTTCGTCGGGGCCGTTGAACAACGGCCCCGACGGCTTTCACACCCAGAGGCCCCAGGAGGCGCGGTTGCGAAATCCGTCCCACCTGTGCCCTTTTGTCCATAGCCTCGTGGTATACTCGGTGCGTAGGCGCACCCATGACACAGGTTGAAGTACACGTACCCGCCACCACCGCCAACCTGGGGCCGGGATTTGACTCCCTGGGCATGGCCCTGGACATCTGGAACACCTTTCACTTTGAGATAAGCCATCTGCCTTCAGTGAGCGTCATGGGTGAAGGGGCTGGGGGCCGCCTTCCCTCGGGCAAGAGCAATCTGGTCTACCGGTCGGCAGAGCGGTACTTTCAGGAGGTTGGCAGGCCAGCGCCCCCCATGGCCATAAGTTGCTGGAACCGCATTCCCCTGGCCCGGGGCATGGGCAGCAGCTCCTCCGCCATCGTGGGCGGACTCCTGGGGGCCGCCGCCTTGTCGGGAGAAAAGAACCCGGACAGGGAGTTGCTCTGGAAGCTCGCCGTAGAGATTGAAGGCCATCCTGACAACGTGACCCCCGCCCTCTTCGGCGGATGCCAGATCGTCGTTAAGGACGAGGGGAAACTGGTGCGAGCGGGCGTCCCTCTCCCACCCGACCTTCGCGCTGTCCTCTATATCCCCGATGCGCCCATGCCTACGGCCCAGGCGCGCGGCGTGCTCTCACCCCAGGTCAGCCGGGAGGACGCCGTGTATAATATTGGGCGGGCGGCCCTCCTGGTCAACGCCCTGGCTACCGGAGCGGTGGAGCACCTGCGCGTGGCCACCCAGGACCGGCTCCACCAGCCGGCGCGCCAGGGGCTGATGCCCGCCATGAGGCTGCTCTTTAGGGCCGCCCTGGACGGCGGAGCTCTGGGCGTCTTCCTCTCCGGAGCCGGCTCCTCGGTGCTGGCGCTGACCAGGGGCCGAGAGGTCACCGTCGCCTACGAAATGCGGGACATGGCGGACAAGGCACAGTTGCCAGGAGAGGTCAAGATCACCACGCCCACCACAAAAGGGGCGTACCTCATTTTCATGGAGTAGCAACGCTATCATGTCCCTCATCGTGCAGAAATACGGCGGCAGCTCCGTGGCCAACGCCGAACGCATCAAGAACGTAGCCCAGCGCATCGGCCACGCCCGGGAGATGAACAATCAGGTTGTGGCGGTGGTGTCTGCCATGGGTGATACGACTGACCACCTTATTGAGCTTGCCCACCAGATCTCCACCTCCCCCGCCCCCAGGGAAATGGACCTGCTCCTCTCCACCGGTGAGCTGGTCTCCTGCACCCTGGTAGCCATGGCCTTGCAAGAGATGGGGTGCAAAGCCATCAGCCTCAGCGGTGGCCAGGCCGGCATTCAAACCGACGCCGCCCATACCCGCGCCCGCATCACCGGTCTTGACCCCAGCCGCATCAGCAAGGAGTTGGAGGGGGGCAACATCGTCATCGTCGCTGGATTCCAGGGCGTCACCGAGGAGATGGATGTCACCACCCTTGGCCGGGGCGCCTCGGACCTGACGGCGGTGGCCCTTGCCATTGGCCTAAAGGCGGCGAGGTGTGAGATTTACACCGACGTTGAGGGCATCTATACCGCTGACCCTCGCCTCGTGCCCCAGGCCCGCAAGCTCAAGGAGATTGGCTTTGAGGAGATGCTGGAGCTTGCCAACTACGGCGCCAAGATGCAGCCCCGCTCCATAGAGCTGGCCGCCGCCTATCACATGCCGGTGCAGGTGTGCTCCAGCTTGGTGGAGGCCCCTGGCACCCTGATCCACGAAGGAGCCGCCATGGAGAACCGTAACAAGGCCGCGGGCGTTGCCGCCGATAGGAACGTAGCCAAGATTACCGTGCTGGGGGTGCCCGACCGCCCAGGCATCGCCGCCTCCATCTTTGAACCCCTGGCCAAAGTTGGCATCAGCGTGGACACCATTGTCCAGAACGCCAGCGTGGACCGCCTCACCGACCTCACCTTCACCGTGGCCCGCACCGACGCCCGACGCGCCCTGGAGGTGACGGAGCCGGTAGCCAAGAGCATCGGCGCCCGGGGATGCATCAGCGCCCACAACCTGGCCAAGGTAAGCGTGGTGGGCACCGGCATGCAGAACGCTCCAGGCTACGCCGCCACCATGTTCCGCGCCCTCTATGAGGCGGGCATCAACATAGAGATGATCACCACCTCAGAGATACGTATCACCTGCATCATAGACGAGGCAAAAGTGCCGGAGGCGGTGCGCGCCTTGCACGCAGCCTTTCAGCTCGAGAAAGAGTAGCCCTCCCCCTGCGCCTCACATTGCCCACGCCGTCTCTCTCCATCGTCATCCCCGCCTACAACGAAGAGGCGCGCATCCTCCTGACCCTGGCACAGGTCACTCACTATCTGGAGAGCCAGCCCTACGCCTGGGAAATCGTTGTCGCCAACGATGGCAGCGCCGATGACACCCCCCGTCTGGTGGAGGAGTTCGCAAGGAGCCATCCCCAGGTCTCCCTCCTCAACCTGCCCCACCGCGGTAAGGGCGGCGCGGTGCGCTCTGGGATGCTGCACGCCAGAGGCGAGCGCCGCTTCCTGTGCGACGCCGACCTCTCCATGCCCATTGACCAGCTTGACCGCTTCCTCACCCCAGAGATGGCCGGCTACGACATCGTCCTCGGCTCACGGGAAGCCCCCGGGGCCCGGCGCATCAACGAGCCAGGCCGCCGCCACCTCCTGGGCCGCGCCTTCAACCTCATGGTCCGCTTCTTCGCCGTGCGCGGCATCCGGGACACCCAGTGCGGCTTCAAATGCTTCCGTGCGGAGGCAGCGGAGGCCCTCTTCCCCCTACAGCGCACCGAGGGCTTTGGCTTTGACGTAGAGGTCCTCTTCCTGGCCCAGCGCCTGGGGATGCGTCTGGTAGAGATGCCCATTGATTGGTATTATAGGAGCCACAGCAAAGTCCGCCCCCTGCGGGATGCCCTGGCCATGACCAGGGACATCCTGCGGGTGCGCTGGCGGGCAATGCGAGGGCAGTACGGCAGGCTTTCCCCCTCTCGGTACGCCCCAGGGGCCAGCAACAAGGACAAGGAGGAGCCATGAGCTCAGAGTTGGAGATTCTCAAGCACGCCAAGCTTATTGCGGTCGTCGGCGCTTCGTCTACACCTGGCCGTCCGGCATTCGTTGCGCCCAAGTTCCTCATTGACCACGGCTTCAACGTCGTTCCCGTCAATCCCAGGGAACAGGAAGTCCATGGGCGCAAGGCATACCCCAGCCTGAGCGACGTACCTGGCAAGATAGACATCGTCAGCGTCTTCCGCAGCTCCGAGAACGTGCCGCCTATTGTGGATGAGGCCATCAAGGTTGGCGCGAAGGTAGTCTGGATGCAGGAAGGCGTGCAGCACGAAGAGGCCGCGGCCAAGGCCCGCGCCGCTGGCATGGAAGTCATTATGAACCGGTGCATCCACTGCGCCGTAAACGAGAACGTATCTGAGTTCCCTGTGGTCAGCAGCTAGAGGCCGCCATTTTCAGCTACTTTCTGGCACTGGAGAAGTGTCCCGAGGAGGCCAGCGACGTTCACCGGCATTGTGGAAGAGGTAGGGAAAGTCATCACGGCGTCCCCTACCCGCCTGGTCATCCAGGCCAAGGTTACCCTTGATGGCGCCCGGGACGGCGATAGCATCAACGTCAATGGCGCGTGCCTCACCGTGGTGCACAAGACCACAGACACCCTCGCCATAGACGTGGTGCCGGAGACCCTACGTCGTACCAACCTGGGCGACCTGAAGCCTGGCGACCCTGTTGACCTGGAGCGAGCCCTGGCCCTGAGCGACCGCCTAGGCGGCCACATGGTCCAGGGCCACGTGGAGGCCACTGGGCGCATCACCTCCATCACTTCGGAGCGGGAGGCGCTGATGATCCGCATAGAGGCCTCGCCCCAGATCATGCGCTACGTGGTAGCCAAGGGGTTCATCGCCCTGGACGGCATCAGCCTCACCGTCGTAGATTGCGACGCTTCATCCTTTAGCGTCACTGTGATACCATTCACCCAGCAACACACCGTCCTGGGCAGCCGCAAAGTCGGCGACCGTGTCAACCTGGAGACGGACATCGTCGCCCGCTACGTGGAACGCCTGCTCAAGGGCGACGAGACACGCTAGCGCCACAAGGGATTGCAAAGGGGCGTTGCCTCGGAGCGGCCCTGAAAGAACCGAAGGGCCAGGGGTCTCATAGGGGTATTCCCCTAGATTTCTCTCCCCCCTCCCTGAGGGGGTGTTGCCTCAAATGTCAGGGAGGGTGCAGGGAACCGTGGTTCCTGCCGGGGGTCTGGGGGTGTCCCCCAGATTAAATCTTCCCCCTCTCCCTGAGGGAGAGGGGGAGTAAGGGGGAGTAGGCTATATGCCACTATGCACCGTAGAAGAAGCCGTTGAGGAGTTCCGCAAAGGCCGCTTCCTCATCATTGTGGACGACGAGGACCGGGAGAACGAAGGCGACCTGGCCATCGCCGCCGAATGGGTCACGCCCCAAGCCATCTCCTTCATGGCCACCTACGGGCGGGGCCTCATCTGTATGCCCATCATCGGCAAGCGGCTTGAGGAGCTGAACATCCCCCTCATGGTTCCTCAGAACACGGCGCGCCTCGGCACCGCCTTCACCGTCTCGGTGGACGCGACCCAGGACACCACCACCGGCATCTCTGCCCACGACCGCGCCGCCACGGTCAAGGCCATGTTGGACCCGCGCACCAGGCCGGAAGACTTGGCCCGCCCGGGCCACCTGTTCCCCTTGCGCTACGCCGAAGGCGGCGTGCTTGTCCGCGCTGGCCAAACCGAGGCCAGCGTTGACCTATGCAAGCTAGGCGGCCTCTACCCCGCCGCCGTCATCTGCGAGGTGATGAAGACCGACGGCACGATGGCCCGCATGCCAGACCTGGAAAAGCTGACCGGTGAACACGGCATCAAGGTCATCAGCGTTGCCCAGATCATGGCCTACCGCCGCCAGCACGAGAAGCTGGTGAGCCGCGTCGCCGAGACCCGCCTGCCCACCAGGTACGGCCTCTTTACCGCCATCGCCTACAAAAGCGTCATAGACGCCGACGAGCACGTGGCCCTGGTACGGGGCAACGTCAAGACCGAGGAGCCGGTCCTGGTGCGCGTGCACAGCCAGTGCCTCACCGGCGATACCTTCGGCAGCCTGCGCTGCGACTGCGGCGAGCAGATTGACAAGGCTCTCAGCCTCATCGCCGAAGCTGACCGCGGCGTCTTCCTCTACATGCGCCAGGAAGGAAGGGGCATCGGCCTCCACAACAAGCTCAGAGCCTACCAGCTCCAGGACGCCGGCCTGGACACCGTCCAGGCCAACGAGAGCCTGGGCTTCCCCCCAGACCTGCGCTGGTATGGAATTGGCGCGCAGATCCTGGTTGACCTGGGCGTTAAGAACCTTCGCCTCCTCACCAACAACCCGCGCAAGGTCGTGGGATTGGAGAGCCACGGCCTCAACCTGGTAGAGCGAGTCTCCATCGTCATCCCTCCCAACGCCGAGAACCAGCGCTATTTGGAGACCAAACGCACCAAGCTGGGCCACCTCCTTGACCCCCAGGACACCGACGCCCCCATGCACGGCGAGCGATAGCATGCCCCAGGTCCTCAAAGGCCACCAGCAAGGCGACGGCTTGCGCATCGGCATCGTCGTCGCTCGCTTCAACGAACACATCACCTCTAGGCTCCTCCAGGGCGCGCTGGAGGGCCTTTTAGCCCACGGCGTACTAGACGAGGACATCGTCGTCGTCTGGGTGCCTGGCTCCTTTGAGATCCCCGCCGTGGCCGAGCAACTTGCCCAGCGGGGCGATTTTGACGCCGTTATCTGCCTGGGCGCCGTCGTCAAGCATGAGACGGACCACTACTACTACGTCGCCGCAGAGGCGGCGCGGGGCATCGCCAGCGTAGCGCGGGAGTCCGAGGCGCCAGTCATCTTCGGCGTCCTGACCACCGAGAACGACCAGCAAGCCCTAGAGCGGGCCGGCGGCAAAGAAGGCAACAAGGGGCTTGACGCCGCCCTGGCCGCCATAGAGATGGTGAACGTGTTGCGCCAGGTGGAGGAGATACGGTAGCTCAGCAGCCTTGGCGTCATGGCTACGAGAATGAGGCGCGCTGCACGGGACCCTGAAGACTGGCTTCAAGCCCTGCTGGATAGTGCTGTTACAGATTTGGTTGGTCTCACCCTCGCCCTCTCCCATCAAGGGAGAGGGGATTCCCCTTTCTCCCCTTGTGGGAGAAGGTTGGGATGAGGGGTGATCCGCCGCAGGCGGATTTCACCAACCCCACATGTAACAGTCACAATTACCCCTTTCCCGTCCCAGGAGAGGGGTAGAGGTGGAAGGGTTAGGATGCCGCCCTTGCCTTGTCCCGGTTCATGCGGTAGCGCCCGTCGCCAGAGAGGATACGCTTGCGCATGCGGAGGCTTCTGGGCGTCACCTCCAGCACCTCATCGTCGGCGATGAAGTCCAGGGAGTCCTCCAGGCTATGCACGGTGGCCGGCGTCAGCTTAATGGCGATGTCCGAGGTGGAGGAGCGGACGTTGGACATTTTCTTCTCCCGGCAGACGTTCACCACCATATCGTTTTCCCTGGCGTGCATCCCCACAAGCATCCCTTCGTACACGGGTGTGCCTGGCTCCACAAAGGTAATGCCCCGCTCCTGAGCGTTGTTCAGGCCATACGTTACTGCTATGCCAGTCTCAGCCGCCGTCATCACGCCCGTCCGGGTCTTCTTCAGCTCACCGTGGAGGGGTTCGTAGCCAGTGAAGACGCTGTTCATCACGCCATCGCCGTGGGTTGCCTTCAGGAAGAAGCTGCGAAAGCCTATCAAGCCACGGGTCGGCAGTTTGAACTCCAGTCGCACCCGCCCGTTGTCCTCGCCGCGCATGTCGGTCATCTGGGCCAGGCGAGAGGCCAGGTTCTCCGTCATCAAGCCGATGGCGTCGCCTGGAATGTCCAGAATGAGGTGCTCGTACGGCTCAATCTTCTGCCCGTCCACCAATTTGATGATGGCCTCGGGCCGGGACACCTCTATTTCGGCGTTTTCTCTTCGGATGGTCTCAATCAGAATGGCGAGGTGCAGCTCGCCCCGGCCAGAGACCAGAGAGACCTCTGGGCTTTCCGTTTCCTGGACGCGCAGGCTCACGTTGGTCTGGAGCTCGCGCATCAGCCGTTCACGAAGCTGCCGTGAGGTAAGAGGGCGCCCCTCTCTGCCGGCGAAGGGCGAGGTGTTGACGCCAAAGGTCATCTGGACTGTCGGCTCGCCAATATCAATGGCGGGCAGGGGTTCAGGCTGGTCTAAGCAGGCGATGGTGTCGCTGATCGCAGCCTTCTCCAAGCCGGCCAGCGCCACGATCTCTCCCGCCTCGGCGTGAGACACCTCTTTGCGAGCCAGGCCCTCAAAGAGGTAGACGCGAGTGATCTTGTGTGAGGTGGTGGCGCCATCCCGCTCTATTCGGGCAACCTGGTCCCCCACGGCCACCCCCCCCCTGGCGATACGTCCAATGGCGATCTGCCCCAGGTGGCTATCGTAGTCCAAGGCCGCCACCAGGAGTTGGAAGCCGCCGCTGGCGTCCCCCTGGGGCGGGGGAATGTGCCTGAGGATAGCGTCCAACAGAGGGGCCATGCTCTTCGGCTCCTCCTCCAGGGAGGCCACGGCGTACCCTGCCTTGGCAGAAGCGTACAGGATGGGAAAGTCCAGTTGCTCCGGGTCCGTGGCAAGCTCCAGGAACAGGTCCTGGACCATGTTGGCCACCAGGGCCGGCCTGGCAAAGGGCCGGTCTATCTTGTTGATGACCACGATGGGCTTCAGGTGCTTCTGGACCGCTTGGGAAAGGACAAAGCGCGTCTGGGGCATGGGGCCGTCCACGGCGTCTACCACCAGCAGGCAGCCATCGGCCATGTTCAGCACCCGCTCCACCTCGCCGCTGAAGTCGGCGTGGCCTGGGGTGTCAATGATGTTGATCTTGGTCCCCTGATAGATAATAGCGGTGTTCTTGGCAAGGATGGTAATGCCCCGCTCCCGCTCCAACTCGTTGGAGTCCATGATGAACTCACCCACCTGCTGGTTCTCCCGAAAGACGTGGCTCTGCTTGAGCAGCGCATCCACCAGGGTGGTCTTGCCGTGGTCAACGTGGGCAATAATGGCGATGTTTCTGATGTCCTGGGCCATGGTCTGAGGTCCTACTAGGTAAGCTATCCGCACAAGGGCGGCGTGTAAACAACAAGTATAGCAGAAAACGGCTTTCCCTGGGTATCTGTGTCACTTTTCGTAACAGACTCCCGCTCCTGGCTACCTGGTAGACAGCTTGCAGCAACCGGCCGGCGGGCGCGGAGCAGCGCCTGGCAGGAAAGGAAGGTAACGCCTAGCCCACCGCGTCCAGACACTCCCGCAGCGGCCTGGCGATGCAGGTGAAGATGGGCGTATCCCGCAGGGTGTAGACGCTGGCCTTGGTCTCCCGCAGCTCCATCACCAGGTCCAGGAACGACGAGGGATCATCCGTCTCAAAGGCCACCACAAACTCCTGGTCGTCCAACCCAAAGGAGTAGGAGGTGTTGATGCGCACGTTAGGATATTTGTGTCCCACCTCAAAGTGGACGTTCATCATGGCCTGGCGCTCTTCCAAGGAGAGAGCGTACCAGGCCCGTGTCTTGGTAAACGGGTACACGATCAGGTACGGAGCCTCTCCGGGCTTGACCGTGAAGCGGCTGTCCCCTTCCTGTGGGGGGTGCGGCGCGTCATCGGTGTAAGGCGAGCGCCGCGTCAGGGCAAGGTAGGAGTAGGGCCGCTCCAAATACGGGCCCAGGCGCGTCCGGTTGAGCAGGGCCTCTAGCTGCTGGTGGGCCTCAAGGCTGTGGCCGGTGCACCACAGCAGCAGGTCCACATCCGCCTTCATCCCCACCAGTGAGTAGGAGCGGACCTGCATGTGGGCGGCAGCCTCTTCCACCACGGCAGCAAACTCCTCTTTGCCAGCCTGCTTCTCCGCCTCTGACAGCCCCCGCCACAGAGGTGCAACCCGGTAAAAGGTGTATTTGTATGCCAACCTGCGTAGCTTGCGCTCTGTGGTCATCTGCCTTCTCTTTGATGTCGTGGGTCATGCCATGATAAGGGGGGGCATCGTCTCAGCGCAACAATCTCTCAGTTGACACCCCCAGGGCGCTCCTCTAAGATAAGCCTATCAACCTCACCCATTGTCCCCAGCCCCGCGTTGACCTAGAGGAGGAGTGGAGCTTGACCCGTGTAATGCTGTCTGAAGGCGAGTCCTTTGAAAGCCTGCTGAAGCGCTTCAACAAGAAGGTCCAGCAGGAGGGCATCCTCTCGGAAGCCCGTCGCCGCGAACACTTTGAGTCCCCCAGCGTCCGGCGCAAGAAGAAGGCCGCCGCCAAACGTCGCAAGAGCCTCCGCGCCAGATAGTCCGCACCTCTACCCTACCCTTGCTCCTCCGGTTCGTTGCCTATGCCGCTCCAGGAACGCCTTTCTGAAGACCTGAAAGACGCCATGCGCAAGAAGGACGACCTCCGTCGCACCACTATTCGCATGATTCGCTCTGCGATTGGCTACGAGGAAATTGCCCAGCACAAGACCCTTGATGACGCTGGCGTAATTGCTGTCCTGGCCAAAAAGGCCAAGCAGCACCAGGAGAGCATCGCCGAGTTCAAGAAGGGCAACCGCCCAGACCTGGTAGCCAAGGAGGAGGCGGAGATGGCCATCGTCCGCCAGTACATGCCCCAGCAGCTCACCCAGGAGGAGCTTGCCATGCTAGTGCGCAAGGCCATCGCTGAGGTGGGGGCCAAGGGCATCCAGGACATGAACAAGGTCATGGGCAAGCTCATGCCCCAGGTACGCGGCAAGGCCGACGGCGCCGCCGTCAGCCAGGCGGTGCGCGACCTCATCTCCACACCACCTCAGAGCTAAGCAAAGGGCCTCCCTGTGCGATTCGGCATCCTCGTCTTCCCCGGCACCTGGAGCGACGGCGATTGCTATCACGCCGCCAAAGAGGTGCTAGGCCAAGAGGCCAGCTACGTCTGGCACAAGGATGTCAACCTCGCCCCCTACGACTGCCTCGTCCTGCCCGGCGGCTTCTCCTATGGCGACTACCTTCGCACCGGCGCCCTTGCCCGCTTTTCCCCCGTCATGGCCTCCGTCCAGGCCTTTGCCCAGGCGGGTGGCCTGGTCATCGGCATCTGCAACGGTTTTCAAGTGCTGTGCGAGGCCGGCCTGCTGCCCGGCGTGCTGATGCGCAACAGCCACCTGGAGTTCCGCTGCCAGTGGACTCACCTGCGGGTGGAGACCAGGCAGACACCCTTCACCGCCCTGTGCCGGCAGGGCCAGGTGCTGCGGGTCCCTATCTCCCACGGCGAGGGCAGCTACTACGCCGACCCCGCCACGCTCCAGGCCCTCAACCGCAACGGGCAGGTGGTCTTCCGCTACGCCACCCCCGCCGCCCAGGTCACCCCGGACGCCAATCCAAACGGCGCCTTGGAGAACATCGCCGGCATCGTGAACGCCCAGTGCAATGTCCTGGGTATGATGCCTCATCCCGAGCGGTGCTGTGAGCCGCTGCTGGGCGGCGCCGATGGCAAGCTCATCTTTCAGTCCATTATCGCCACGGTGGCCCGATGACCCTGGCCATCGCCTTCGCCCTCCTGGCCGCTGCCGGCTGGGGCACGTCCGCCGTTCTTGCGCGCCTGGGCCTTCAGCACATGGGCTCCAGCACAGGAACCGTGGTCTCCCTGGCCTCCGGCGTGCTGCTCATAGGCGCCATCGCCTTTGCCGTCTATGGCAGAGGGGTCTTTGCCATAGACAGGGTAGCCTTTTTGTGGATCATTGCTCTGGGGATCATCGCCTACCCCATGGGGCGGCTGCTGAACTACACTGGCCTGCGCCTGGCGGGAGTGGGCCGCACCGAGCCCATTCTTTCTGGCGCGCCCCTGGTAGCCGTCACCCTTGGCCTCCTGGCCGGCGGTGAGTCCATCAACTTGCCCATCGCCTTGGGCACATTATCCATTGTCACAGGTGTACTCCTCATCGTAAGCCAGAGGAGCCACTAAACTATGCAGCCAACCAGATTCACAAGGAAGGGGCTGCTTCAAAATCAGGTCCTCCTGGGCAGCTTTGCCGCCATCCTGGCTGCGGTCTGCTACGGCTCCAGCCAATTCCTGGCGCGGCAAATTGTCAAGAACCAGGACCTGCCCTCCCTGGTGGTAGCCACCTTTGCCCTGCTGACTGGCTTTGTTCTCCTGGCTCTCCTATCCTGGAAAAACATCCGAGAGGACCGCAGAGCGCCCAGGAAAGCCTTGCTGCTTATGACCTTGGCAGGCTTCGCGGCCTCCATGGGCGTCGCCTTTAACTACACCGCGCTGAGCCTGGCCCCAGTGGTCGTCGTGGCCCCCATCTCCGCCGCCAGTCCACTTATATCGCTGACGCTGGCAAACCTGTTCCTCCATCGCCTGGAAAGAATCACCCTCCGTATCTGGCTTGGCGCTGTCCTGGTGGTGGGAGGCGTTATACTGGTGGTGCTGGGGACGGCGTAGAGTAGTGCCTGCTCAAGCCATGTTTTCTCCTCACATGCTCGTCTCTTTCTCCAGCCGACGCCAGACGCCAACGACACAGCATTCCCGCCTTATTGCACCTGGGGAGGCGAGCCACCCCTAAAAGATGGGAGTGGAATCTGGCCCGCCTATGGCGGGCCAGATTCCACTCTTTTACCTCTAGGGTGGGGAGGTGCCCTATTTATGAATGTCCCACGCGGAGACCGATGCTCTACAATAGATATCAAGCGTCATGATGGGATAGGGCAGAGGTAAGACGATAGCGCAGCAATGACGCAAGATGAAAACGTGATGTCTGAACAGGAGCTATTCGGAAATCTTCTCTGTACCCCAGCCTGAAGGCTGGGGCATGATGCCGCCCCCTTCAGGGGGCGGTAAAAAAGGGGTTCCCGAACCGGTTACAGGAAAGGCCCGCAGTGCCCGTCACCAAAGCAGTCCTGGACGAGATCGCCCTCTCCGAGAGGGAGTACGAAGCTATTGTGGAGCGCCTGGGTCGCGAGCCGAACCAGGTAGAGCTTGGGATGTTCGGCGCGCTGTGGAGCGAGCACTGCGGCTACAAGCACTCCAAGCAGCTCCTGCGCCTCTTTCCATCGGAAAGCCCGCACCTGCTGGTGGGGCCAGGCAGAGAGAACGCCGGCGTCATAGACATCGGCGATGGGCTGGCCGCCGTTTTCAAGATAGAGTCCCACAACCATCCCTCGGCGGTGGAGCCGTACCAGGGCGCGGCCACCGCCGTAGGCGGCATTGTGCGGGACATTCTGGCCATGGGGGCGCGGCCTATCGCGCTCATGAACTCCCTGCGCTTCGGCCCACTGAGTCCCGACCCTTCGGGACGCAATCGCTACCTCTTCCAGGGCGTCGTGGGCGGCATCTCCGGCTATGGCAACTGCATCGGCGTCCCAGACATCGGCGGCGAGGTCCAGTTCGCCGGGCCCTACTCCAGCAACCCCCTGGTCAATGCCCTCTGCCTGGGCCTTGTCCGGGCCGACAAGATGATGCGCGCCATCGCCAGCAACCCTGGCGACCTCCTGGTGCTCGTCGGCTCCGAGACGGGCCGCGACGGCATTCACGGCGCTTCAGGCCTGGCCTCCCGCACCTTTGAGGAGGAGCGGGAACAGCGCCCCGCCGTCCAGGTGGGCAACCCCTTCCTGGAGAAGGTGCTCATTGAGGCGTGCCTGGAGGTGGCCGGGGCCGGCTTGCTAGAAGGGCTGCAAGACCTGGGCGCCGCCGGCCTCACCAGCTCTACCGTGGAGTGCGCCGCCAAGGGTGGCGCCGGCCTGGAGCTGGACGTCTCCCTTGTCCCCCGCCGCGAAGCCGGCATGACCCCCTACGAGGTCATGCTCTCCGAGTCCCAGGAGCGCATGTTGCTCATTGTAAAGCCGGAGAACCTGGCCAAAGTAAGCGCCATCTTTGACAAGTGGGACACCCCCTGCACCGTCATCGGCAAGGTCACGGCCGGCGGCATGGCCCGCATCCTGGACGACCGGCGAGAGGTGGCCCGTCTGCCCGTCTACATGCTCACGCACCCGCCGCTGTACGATGTGCAAGGGGACAAGCCCGACCTCCTGGCCAGGCTCCAGGGCTACGACCTGGCCGCCCTGCCCCTGCCAAAGGAGGCCCCTGGCGACCTGCTGCTGCGCCTGCTCGCCTCCCCCAACATTGCCAGCAAGGAGAGCGTCTACCGCCAGTACGACCACCAGGTGCAGACCAACACCGTCCTTGGCCCCGGCCAGGCCGATGCCGCCGTCATCCGCATTAAGGGCACGCCCCGGGGCCTTGCCCTTTCCACCGACGGCAATGGGCGCATCTGCTACCTGGACCCCCACGCCGGCGGAGCCATCGCCGTGGCGGAGGCCTGCCGCAACCTGGCCTGCGCCGGCGCAACGCCCATTGCCCTGACCGACTGCCTCAACTTTGGCGACCCAGAGCGCCCCCTGGTGGCCTACCAGCTCCAACAGGCTGTCCTGGGCATGGTGCGCGCCTGCGAGGCCCTGGGCGTCCCCGTGGTCAGCGGCAACGTCAGCCTGTACAACGAGACCCGGGGAGAGCCCGTCTACCCCACGCCAACCATCGGCGCCCTGGGCCTGCTGGCGGACGTCGCCAGGCGCTGCCCCTCGGCGTTCCAGCGCGAGGGTGACGCTGTGGTGCTGCTGGGCGAGTCACAGGTTGTCGGCGAGGCCGCTTCCCTGGCTGGCAGCGAGTGCCTGGAACTGGCCCACGGCCTGGTTGCGGGCCAGCCCGCCATTGACCTGGCCCTGGAGGCCCGCTTGCAACGATGCTGCCTGCGCGCCATCCAGGATGGCCTCCTCCACTCCGCCCACGACTGCTCCGATGGCGGGCTGGCCGTTGCCCTGGCGGAGTGCGCTATCCAGGGGGACCTAGGCTTCAAAGGGGACTTCCCCTTCCACGGCCGATGGGACGCCGCCCTCTTTGGCGAGGCCCAGTCCCGCATCGTCGTCTCCCTGGCGCCGGAGGCGCTGCCCCGGCTGGCAGCCCTGTGCGCCGAGGAGGGTGTACCTTACACACACCTGGGCGGGGCAGGCGGCCAGCGCTTCATCATCCGGGAGGTCCTGGACATACCCCTGAAGCGCATCGCCGATGCCTGGCGCGGCGGCCTGGAGCGGGCGGCGGAGGGATAAGGTTCTTGCCCTGTCCACAGGCACGCCACCAGCTTCCCATTCGTACCACCAAAAGGATGTCTGTATCGCTCATCCTCCCGTAGACCCTCGTTTACCATGACCTCCCTCCTCCTCGCCCTCCATACCGCCGACGCCTACCTGGCCATCGCCCTGATGGGCATCGCCGCCGTCTATGGATTGGCTGCGCACCGCCGGCGCCCCGCCTCGGTCTCGCCTGGCTATCGCGCCGTGCTCATCGCCGGAGCAGCCGTCCTCGCCTTGCAGGTGCTCATAGGCCTCGCTATGCTCGCCAGCGGCCTGCGGTCTAGCACGGTCCTTCACATCGCCATTTACGGCGCCCTCTCCCCCCTGGCCCTCCCCGGCGCATATTTTTACGTGCGGGGTCGCGGGAGAGGCCATCCCAACCTGGCCTTTGCCCTGGCTTCCCTCTTCCTTTTCGCCTTCCTCATCCGTGCCCTGTTCACCGCTTAGAGATTTTGTAAAGATGGGTGTTGCGGCATAGCCGCAACACCCATCTTTACAAAATCTCGTGCCTGAGTCATAAGCTCACTGAATAAAATAAGAGGGTATCCCCTAATGTCATTCTGAGTCCGCCAGAGGCGGACTCAGAATCTAAGGCGTTGGTCCCCTGAAAGGCCACGTATACTGGGCAAGCATCCTAGATGCGTTCGGTCGTCCCGACAAGTCGGGACTCCCTCAGCATGACAGCAATACGCTCACTTGCGTCATGGGAGACATCACCTTTGGAGATAGTTTCTAAAGAGAGGAGCCTAAAGAGAGTGCAACCTGGAACGGAGGGTACCTGGGGAAAGGAAAAGTCAGAGTTTTCTTCAGTATACCGTTAGGGGATAATAGCGGTGGGGAATATTGAGCAGCAGAGGGAGCTATGGCCTGGCTTATTGTTGGAGTGCTGGCGGCGGTTTACCTAGTCATCCGCTTTATGCAGATGACCCGCTTCTTCTTCGCCCGCTTCCTCTTCAACCCTGTCATTCCCACGTCAGCGAAGGTGGTCGTCCTGGGGATCATCCTACTTGCCGCCTGGGGCGTCTGGCAGTGGTGGAGGTGGTACTTCAAGAGATCGGACGCCCCCAAGGGTGAAACGTAACGCTATCCCAAAACGGTTTTGGGACTTGTCCCTTTCTACCGTTCTTCTTGACCTCTCCCCCCGCAGTTCCGTTAAGATCTGCGAACCCAAAACGCGTCAGAACGAGTACCGGGTCAAATAGGCAATCGCCGTGGTTTTTTACGACGGCGGCCAACGTATCACCTAGCTGGCCCAGCCATGGGAGGCCAAGGCCAGCGTAAGCACGCCTGCGACCACCGCTAGAGAGAGAAGCCGGTACCGCTTCCACGGCACTCCGGTGAGGATGGGCGTGGGCGCCAGCAACACCACCAGGATGCCGGTGATCAGGCCGTAGGAGACCAGGCAATAGGAGCACGCCGCCGCCAGGACCACCGTCTCAAGATAGGTCAGATAGGAGGACAGGGTGAAGGCTGCCAAGGCCAGCAGGTAGAGCAGCAGACCACCGTGCTTGGGCGCTATGAATCCATACGCCGTACCAATAATACCTGCGTACCCCACCATGCCTATCAGCGCCAGGGGCGACCCAAAGATGGTGGCGTACCGGCTGTTCTGAACAATATCACAGCCGCTTCCCACTATACACACCGGTTTGGCGTCGGTGTAGTAGACATAGGTGAGATAGCTACTGATGACCAGGCCAGCCAGCCCGAGCAGAATCACCGCAGCCTGTCGCGGGCGGCTCAGGCCAGCCAAACCGTAGTATCCCCCAGATCGCCTTCTTCGTCGCTCTCGCCGGACACGGAACGTGTCTCCAGTCAAGGTCACCTACGATTCTGGCATACATGCCCTCAATCCCCTAGAAGAAGGCCAAAGCCGCCGTATGCCACACTCTTGGAAAAGCAAGGAGGCCACGGGGCAGGCGGCCCCAAAGGATCCTCGTGGTATGATACACTGTCTGGAGCGGCTTAGGGTCCTTTCTTTTATGAGCCGGTCATAGGGCCATCTACGTAGAAGGATTGAGGAGATGCGTATCATATTTCTGTCCGATGTGGCGGGCAGCGGCCTGGCTGGCGAAGTCAAAGAGGTCAGGAATGGCTATGCCCGCAATTACCTCCTGCCCAAGAAGCTGGCGACCCTGGCCACCCACGACCAGCTTCAGCGGCTTGTGGCGATCCGGAGGGTTGGCGAGGAGCGCCGCCTGAAAGAGGAGCAGGAGATGCAGACCCTGGTCGCCAAACTTTCTGAGGTCACCTTGAACCTTTTCGCTAGGATTGGCCCCACCGGAAGGTTCTACGGCGCTATCACCACCGCCCACGTGGCGGAGGAGTTGCATCGCCTGACCGAGCGGGCCTTTGACCGCCGCTTCATCCATATAGACAAGCCCATTCAGGAGCCTGGGGACTACCAGGCGGAGATCCGTCTCCCCCAGGGCAGCTCCGCCACAGTAAAGCTGGCGGTGATGGGCAGGGACGCTCAGGGACGTGTGATTGGTCCCGACGGCGAAATTACCGCGCCCCAGACCCCCCCAGACCCCGCGCCTGCCCCAGCCGAAGAATCCGCTGGTGCGCCATCGGATGCAGAAGAGACGGAAAGTTAGACACAAGCCCCATCCAGGGCAACTTGACGGGAAGGCATACGTAGGGGCGAGTCGACGACTCGCCCCTACGTATGCCCCCATCCACCCACTATCAGGCTGCTGACAAACACTCCCAAACCCCCTCAAGGGGGTTCAACGTTTCCCCTTCGGAGATGGATTTATATCTGGGGGACACCCCCAGACCCCCACCAAAGGGGCTTCGCCCCTCTGGACACCCCTTTTTACGCAACCCACTATACCCCTAGCACAACCCTCTGCAATCTGCTATGCTGGTTGGCGATAGAACATTCGTCCCAAAGACGTACTTTGGAATA
Source organism: Chloroflexota bacterium (assembly GCA_016179765.1). Lineage (GTDB taxonomy): Bacteria > Chloroflexota > Dehalococcoidia > Lucifugimonadales > JACPCL1 > JACPCL1. Next base: position 5,256 of record JACPCL010000044.1, on the reverse strand, counting down.
CCGTATGTCTATCCTTTTCAAGCTGCAAGAGAGCGCCACCCCAGTTTATCGGGAGTTTTCTTCTTATCCTTTCTGCCCACGGGAGACTACAGTTATCCCACCCGGTAAGAGGCTTGCCGGGCGCTCTACATTCCCTTGACCAAACGTGACACTCAATGCTCCCAGACCGCATTCCTCCCCACGACGAGGCCGCTGAAGAGGCGGTTCTCGGCTCCGTCCTCGTAGAGGGCGAAGCGATAACACGCATCGTCCCGGTGCTGAAGCCGGAAGACTTCTACCGCGAGCGCAACCGGTGGACCTATGAGGCTTGCCTGGCCCTCTTTCAGCGGGGTGAAGCCATAGACCAGGTGAGCGTTGGCCATGAGCTGGCCGCCCGAGGCAGGCTGGACCCTGCCGGCGGCCCCGCCTTCCTGAGCCACCTGATCGCCTCCCTGCCTACCTCCGTCTACGCCGACCACTATGCCAACATCGTGGCGCGCACCGCCACTCAGCGCGGCCTCATTCGCGCCGCCAGCGAGATCGCCTCCATGGGCTACGCCCAGGATGCCGACGTGGATGAGACCCTCCGGCAGGCGGAGGACATCCTCTTCCGCATCCGCTCCCGCCGCGAGACGCGGGAGTTCGTGCCGCTGCGAGAGGTGCTGGACCAGTACCTGGAAAGCAGCGCCGCGGCCCATACCCCTTCCGACCTGACCAAGGGGCCCGTGCAGACTGGCTTCTTGGACCTGGACCGGCTCATGGGCGGCCTTCAGCGCTCCGACCTCTTCATCCTGGCGGCGCGCCCCAGCCTCGGAAAAAGCACTCTGGCCCTGAACATTACCCGCAACGCCGCCGAGCACGGCGCCATCTGTGGCGTCTTCAGCCTGGAGATGAGTCGGGAGCAGCTTGCCCTCCGTATGCTCTCCGCCGAGGCGGAGGTGGACAGCTACCGTTTGCGCCTTAACCTGCTGACGGAACGGGAGAGCCAGCGGGTCATTGACTCCGTAGGCGCCCTCTCCGACCTGCCCATCTACATAGACGACACGCCCCTCCAGACCATCGTAGAGATCCGCAGCAAGGCCCGCCGTCTGGCCCTGGAGCGCGGCCTGGACCTGCTGGTCGTGGACTACATTCAGCTCATCCAGGGCAACGGACGCACCCCCAACCGTGTCCAGGAAATGACCGAGATCTCCCGCAACCTCAAAGGCCTGGCCAGAGACCTCCACGTCCCCCTTCTGGCCCTCTCCCAGCTCAGCCGCGCCATAGAGCAGCGGCCCTCCCACCGACCTCAGCTTTCCGACCTGCGGGACAGCGGCAGCATTGAGCAGGACGCCGACGTTGTCGCCTTCATCCATCGTGACGATGCCCACTTCACCGAGGAGGAGTGGGAACGCGCAAACCCCACCCAGCCTTACCCAAAGAATGTGGCGGAGATCGTCATCTCCAAGCACCGTAACGGCCCCTTGGGGAGCCTCAATCTCTTCTTCCGGGACCAGTTCTCCCGGTTTGAGAGCTTCGCCACCAGGACGCCAGCGTAGCATGGAACCCAACAAGGGCTTCCCCCCAGGCGCCCGCTACATTCCGGCCCCCAGTCTGCTCTTCTCCTCCCTGCTGGAGGAGATCGGCAGCCTGGACGAGTTGAAGTGTGTGTTGCGCGTGATCGGCCTGGTACACCAGCACAAGGGCCAGCGGCTGTGGCTCAGCGGCGAGGAGCTGGTGGCCGACCCGGTCTTGCTGAATGGCCTTGCGGGTGAAGAAGGCGGCCCCAAAGTGGCAATCCTGCGCGGCCTGAACCAGGCGCAGGAGCGCGGTGTTTTGCTGCAAGCCCAGAGCGCAACTGGCGAGACGCTGTACTTTCTGAACGACTCGCCAGGGCGCAAGGCCCATGCATCGGCCAAGCTCACTGGCCTGGCGGTTGCGACGGAAACGGCCTCCGCCCCTGACGGCGAGGCCAGCCAGCCGCGTCCCAACATCTTCACCCTGTACGAAGAGAACATTGGCCTGCTGACCCCTATCCTGGCCCAGGAGCTGGAGGAGGCGGAGCGCACCTACCCCCCTGCCTGGATAGCCCAAGCCTTCCGGGAGGCCGCTGCCGACTACCGCCGCAACTGGCGCTACATCCAGCGCATCCTGGAGGGTTGGGCGTCCCAAGGGCGTGGCCGTGAGCGTAGCGAAGGAACTGACTATGGAGAGCCTTGGCGACATCCTGAAGAGACTGACCGAAAAGAATACCTCCGAAAGTATGAGCACCTTGCACCTTGGGCAGACAAGCCAGGGCCCAGAAGCTGACCTCTGCCCTGTGTGCCAGGGCCGTCGCTGGGTACGCCTGGAGGTGCCACTGGGCGACCCGCGCTTTGGCACAGTGATTCCTTGCGCCTGCCAGGAAAAGCCCCTTGAGGAGCAGCGCCTCACCCGCCTCCAGCGCTTCAGCAACCTGGGGGTGCTCACCCGCGTCACATTCCAAAGTCTTTCGCCCAGTGGACGGGACGCCGATCCCCAAGCCCAGAACAGCTATAGAGAGGCGTACCAGGCCGCCTCGGAGTACGCCCAGGAACCACACGAGTGGCTCCTCTTCACCGGCCCCGTCGGCTCCGGCAAGACCCATCTCTTAGCCGCCATCATCAACCGATGCCTGGAGCTGGGCAGCCCGGCCATGTACATCTCCGTCCCCGATCTCCTTGACCACCTGCGTTCTACCTATGCCCCCAACACCGACACCTCCTACGATCAGCTCTTTGACCACGTGCGTAACGTTCCCCTCCTGGCCCTGGACGACCTGGGCGCCCAGAGCAGCACCCCCTGGGCCCAGGAGAAGCTCTACCAGCTCCTGAACCACCGCTTCAACCGGCAGCTTCCCACCGTCGTCGCGCTCAACGTGCCCCTGAGCCACCTGGAGGAGCAGCTCCGGGCGCGTCTGGAAGACAAGCGCATGGTGCTGGCCAAAGCCCTTGGGGAGCATACAGCTTACTTGCAGCAAGGCGGCAGCCGACTGGAGGCGGAGGTATTGCGCGCCAAGACATTTGAAGGCTTTGACGCCCGCGGCAATGGCGGTGACAGCGAGGACAGTAAGAAACTTGGGCTAGCTCTTGAGGCCGCCCAGGATTACGCACGCAACCCGTCGGGCTGGCTGGTATTCGTTGGCAAACCTGGTTGCGGGAAGACTCACCTGGCCGCAGCGATCCTCAATTACCGCATGAAGCAAGGATACCAGGTCAGCTTCAAGTTCGTGCCGGATCTCCTGGACCACCTGCGCGCCACCTTCAGCCCGCAAAGCCCCATCACCTACGACCAGCTTTTTGAGGAGGTGCGCAGCGCTCCTCTACTGGCGCTGGATGACCTGGGCGCGCAAAGCACCACTTGGGCGGAAGAGAAGCTGTACCAGATCATCGTCTACCGGCAGGAGACCCGCCTGCCCACCATCGTTACGATGCGTGGCGATATAGAGAACTTGCCCAACAAGGCCATGCAGTCCCGGCTCTTGGATAGTAGCATCGTCCACGTCATCCCCATCAGTTCACCCAGCTACCGCGACCGCGCGGCCCGCCCGGCAACGGCCCAGCCCGGTGCGCCGTCACACAGGGACGCACCTGATGGCAGGCAGCGGCGCAAGGGGTAGCAGGAGGTCGTATACTGGGTCTAGACCAGCACACGGTAGAGGCGTCACGAGGGTCGTGACGCCTCTACCTATACCTGTTCAGACAAGGAGGCCCCTCTGAACACACCACCCTGCACCTTCTGCGAAATCGTCGCCCGCCGGGAGCCGGCGGACATCCTCTATGAAGAGGAAGAGGTCATGGTCTTTCGCAACCGGCTGCGCTGGGTGCCCATCATGCTCCTGGCCATTCCCAAGGCGCACATGACCCAGGGCCAGCTTTGGACCGACCCCATCGTCGCCAAGGTATGCCAGGTGGCCGCCCACGTCGGCGCGGAGCACTGCCCTAACGGCTTCCGCATCCTCTCCAACTTCGGGCGGGACGCCATGCAGAGCCAGTCCCACGGACACGTGCACATCATCGGCGGCGTCCATCTGGGGCCGTATGCATGAGCCGTAGCAATGAAAACAAGCCCACACTTTGAATACTCGGTACTAAAGAACCACACTGAGGCCAACCACACGGAATGGATTGAAGCGGTGCTCAGGAATCCAGTGGCAACCGAAGTCCAGAATGATGGTAGAATTAAGCACTGGGGATATATCGCCGAAGTCCAGCGATACATGCGTGTGGTCACGTTAGAGGACAGGGAAACCGTTCTCACCGTTTTCTTTGACCGCAACTTTGGCCGCCGTGCAAGGAGAGGCACATCATGATGAAACCCTACGTAAAGTATTTCCCTGACACCAACAGCATGTTCTTGGTACTGGACGACGACCATGGCCAAACAGAATCGGAAGAGGTGGCCGAAAATATCATCGCCATCTTCAACGAGTCCGACAAACGATTGGTGGCCATTGAAATCTTGAACGGCGCAAGAGAACTCTTCGCCGATTTGCTGACCACGGTGGGCAAACACGCCAAAGCCAAGTCTGCAAAAAGCGCGTAGCGCCAGCCCATGAACACACAGCGGGGGCCGCCATTACGGCCCCCGCTGTGTGTTTCCCGCATCCCTTACGCCAGCTTAAACTTGGGTAAGCTGATGGCCTCGGTGATGTCCTCAAACACCACCTCCACAGGCATCCCAACATTCAGGTTCTTGGGGTCAGGCTCCACCCCCACGATGGCCGTGGGCATGACCGGGCCTTCCGCCAGCTTTACCATGGCGATGATAAAGGGCAGCGGCCCCCGGTAGTTGGGGCGCGGGATCTGGTGCACGATGGCAAAGGTGTAGAGCTCCCCTTTGCCGCTCGCTTTTACCCAGGCGGTGTTGCGGCTGAAGCACAGGGGGCAGATGTCCCGCGGGTAGAAGTAGGCGTTGCTACACTGATTGCAGTAGCGCAGCCACAACTCGTGGGCCTTGCACTTCTCCCAGTAAAAGTCCGACTCCTGCTGTGGCAGGGGCACAGGACCTTCGTACCTTTGTGCCTGGGCCGTTTGCGGTTGAGTTGTCATCGTCATTACCTCTTTGCGTTATGTTAGCTTAACCACCGTCTAAGCTCACTAGAAACTCCCTCTTGTTGTCATTAGGGTCCCGGTGCATAGGGACTCTGACGGGGGTCTGGGGGTGTCCCCCAGGTTTCTTTCCCCCTTGTATGTTTACAGGCGTCGGTGGTTGGGTGTACTGATGAGTAGCGTAATCCCCCTGCCGCCCATGAGGGACGGCCTGGGAGAGATTCTACCA
>JACPCL010000004.1 GCA_016179765.1 Chloroflexota bacterium | reverse complement strand
CATGCGTCCCCATGAAGGGAAGGGGGGAGGGACGCCCAGGCCAAGGAAGCTGAGGGTGGACTCCTGGAGAATGGCGCCGCCCAGGGCGCTGCTGGCGATAATCAGGAAGGGGGCCGTGACGTTGGGCAGGATGTGCCGTAACATGATACGCCGGTGGGAAGCGCCGATGGCCCGGGCAGCCTCAATATAGACATTGTGTTTTACCCCCAGGACCGTGCCCCTCATGATCCTTATGACCCTATCTACGGCTCCTATGGCGATGGCAAAGATCACTTTGTCAATGCCTGCCCCAAAAACGGTCATCAGGGCCAGGGCCAGGAGGAGTCCTGGGATGGCGAGGGAAACCTCCACAAACCTCTGCATGACCTCATCAACAACGCCGCCGAAGTAGCCGCTGATGATGCCCAGGATAAACCCTGTTCCCGAGCCTAAGGCGACTGCGGCGAAAGCGACTGTTAGGGAGATCCTGGCGCCGCCGACGATGCGGGCCCAGAGGTCACGGCCAAACTCATCGGTACCGAAGAAGTGGGTCGCGCTGGGCGCCTGAAGACGCCGTAGGTAGTCCTGGTCTATGGGGTCATACCGCTGGAACACGGGCACAAACACACCCACCATGATGACCAGCAGCACCATGAAGAGGCCAATGGCCCCCAGGGGGTTTTTCCGGACGAACCGACCGAAATTCTTGCGGTACCGCCGTAGCCTAGAGGGAGGGGCTAACCGTGGGATTGTAACCTGCGCTTGCATGCTCATGGTGTCCCTCTGGGTTATTCCGAATCTATCTATGTCCGGTGGGCCTGCCTGTTATTACGCCGCTCAATATAACATATCAAATCATTGATGGGAAGAGTTGTCCGCGCCTTTTGTGTTCGTTCCCTTGCCCGTTTCCAAGAGAACGAGGCTTGGCACACCACCCTGCCACAGCTGCTTGCCGAGGTCAAGGTTGCGCCGAGCGCCCTTTCAGGCCACCAAAGGAGAGCGCCCCCTTAGGGCGTTAGCGCAGGCGATAGGCAGAGACAACAGGAAAGCCCCTGGCATTGCCAGGGGCTTTCCTGTTGTAGTGGAGCCGTTACTGGCTACCGCGCAGGCGGGGGTCCCAGATGTCCCGCAGGGCATCGCCGAAGAAGTTGAAGCCAAGCACCAGCCAGGTGATGGCGATGCCGGGGAAGATGACCATCCAGGGGGCCGTCAGCGCGTACGAGGCCACGGAGTTGGAGAGCATGCGTCATGCGTCCCCATGAAGGGAAGGGGGGAGGGACGCCCAGGCCAAGGAAGCTGAGGGTGGACTCCTGGAGAATGGCGCCGCCCAGGGCGCTGCTGGCGATGATCAGGAAGGGGGCCATGACGTTGGGCAGAATGTGCCGGAACATGATACGCGCGTGGGAAGCGCCGATGGCCCGGGCAGCCTCAATGTAGACGTTCTCTTTTACCGAGAGGACCGAGCCACGTATGACCCGCAAGGCCCTGCCTACGAAGGAGATGGCGATGGCTAAGATCACCTTATCCACGCCTGCGCCAAAGGCGGTCATGAGGGCCAGGGCCAGGAGGATTCCTGGGATGGCCAGCTTGACCTCCACCAGCCTCTGAAAGATGTTGTCAACGATGCCGCCAAAGTAGCCGCTAATGATGCCCAGGATGAACCCCAATACTGAGCCTATGGCGACAGAGCTGAAGGACACCAGCAAAGAGATCCTGGCGCCGCCGACGATGCGGGCCCAGAGGTCACGGCCAAACTCATCAGTGCCGAAGAAGTGGGTCACGCTGGGCCCATTCAGCCGCTGAAGGTAGTCCTGGTCAATGGGGTCGTAGCGCTGGAACACAGGTACAAAGATACCCATGATGATAACCACCATGACCATGAAGAGGCCTATGGCGCCCAGGGGGTTCTTGGTGACGAACCGCGTGAAGTTCTTGCGGTACCGTCGTAGCCTGGTGGGAGGGGCTATCTGCGGGAGTACAACCTGCTGCGCCTGCATGCTCATCTGTTACCTCGTTTGTCGGTGCTTAGTGGTTGTGCTTAGTTGCGGCTGATTCGGGGGTCTAGCCAGCCGTAGGTAAGGTCGGTGAGGAAGTTAATCACCACGAAGATGAGCGCGAACACCAGCACCAACGCCTGAACAGCAGTGTAGTCGCGCACCGTGATGCTTTCCAGGAGGTAGAGGCCCATGCCGGGGATGGTAAAGACGCGCTCCATAACCACTGCGCCGGCCAGCAGGCTGCCCACGGAGAGGGCCACGATGGTGATGACCGGGATCATGGAGTTCTTCATGACGTGCCGGATGATGACGGTAGTCTCAGCCAGGCCCTTAGCGCGGGCGGTCCGTACGTAGTCTTCTCGGAGGACCTCCAGCATGGTGGAGCGGGTCATACGCGCCACAATGGCCATGAGGTGGGAGGCGATGACCAGCGCGGGAAAGATGAGCTGCGCCAGGTTAGTGCCTGGGTGTACCCACAGGAGGTTGTATCCCAGGGGAGGCATCCAGTTGAAGGCCCGTTGGAGGAACATGATGATCATGAGACCCAGCCAGAAGGTGGGGGCGGCCAGAAAGAAAACGCTGGTTACCCGTGCCATCATGTCTATCCACGTGCCCCGTTTCAGGGCTGAGACGATGCCCAGGGGCAGGCCGAAGAGGAAGCCAAAGAAGGCGGCCATGAGGCCCAACTGGCCGGTGATAGGGAAGCGGGTGGCGACCTCGTCAGATACTGGCAGACGGTTCCAAAGGGAATCGCCCAGATCACCCCTGGGGACGCCCGCTATCCAGGTAAGGTACTGAACGGGCAGCGGGCGGTCCGTACCCAGCTCTTTGCGCATCTTAGCTATGGTCGCTGGGTCAGCTCCCGAGCCACCCTCCTCATCGCCAAGCAAGGCATAGACGATATCTCCGGGTACCACTCTCATGATGAGGAAGACCAAGAGACTTGCCCCAATCAGCGTGGGTATCATTGACGCTAGTCTGCGTACTATGAAGCCTTGCATCCGACTGCTCCTCTTTCTGGGTGGTTGCGAAGGTGGCTATGGCACAGGACAAGCCACACACTATTATGGCCCGTAATATGACATATCAAGACATTGATGTCAAGACCGTTGGTGGGGCTGTTTCGCTGCTTTTGCGCAAGGGGTTTCAGGTGGTGTGATTATAGGTTAATCCCCATGGATGTCAACTATATTATATACGCTGCGTGTGGCAGGAAGGATTCCTGTGGGGCTACGGCTATTCCAACTCCACCTGCTCTACCGCAAACAGGATAATGGCTATGTTGCCGGTGGGCTGCTGCGTAAAGTGAAGGGCTACCAGGCAGCGGCACTGACTATAGACGGTGAACCGCTCAACGTTCCAGAGCGCGGAGTTGATGGGGACAATTTCAGGGCGCACCAGGAACTTGAACCTCTTGCCCTGGAGGGTGTGGAGCCAGAAGGAGTCTACCTGGGCGCCGTCGGGGGTGTAGAGGACGTCCCGGATGAAACCACCGGCCTCCAGGATGTCTGGGGGGTTGTATTTGCTTCTGCCTTGCCCGAAGGTGTGATAGATGGTGAGGCCCCCGTACTTACCGCTGTAGTTCTCGGCCAGTATCTGCTCGGCGCGGCTGAGGGGCGGCGGGGCGATGGCCATAGCCCATGCCCAGGCGATCCCCGGTGCGAGAGTTGCTGCCAGGGCCAGGGCTAAGAGGAAGAGGCGCCTCGTGCGGGAGAGCTGCAGGCGCGCTCCGAAGAATGCGGCCCCGCCGAGCAGCAAGCCAAGGGCAGTTACGGCTACGGCAATCAGCGCCCAGGGCATCTTTTATCCCCTCGTTCTTCCTGTAGTCGGCCAGCCTTGTACAGGAAGCGTTTTCCGGCCTCTTCAGAGTAGCAGACCTTGTTGCTCATCTCACGCTCTGGATGCTTCGTCGGCCCTCCCGTGTTGGGCCTCCTCAGAATCCTTCATGTCCCGATTCCATCGGGACACCCAAGAGGATGAAAATGACCCCGATCAGGCGAGATTCCTTCCCCCGACTAGGGGAAGGTGCGGATAGGGGTGTACCCCCCACCTCAGTCCTCCCCCGCAAGGGGGGAGGAAGCTATTGTTGTAGTAATGACAATACAACAGGCCTGTCTTGGCATGTGTCCTGCTCAGGAGCCGTCAGCATCCTCCTCTGGGTGGGTTTTCAGCCACGCCTCAACGTGGTCGTTGAGGCACTGGCCTGGAAGAGGGTGGCCCTGGGAGTCCAGGAGCCGCTGGCCTGCAACCCTGAGCTGCCCGGTGGCGAAGGCGTGAAGGGTTTCCAAAAGCAGTGGGGCCTCTCGTTTCTGGCCCTCCCGGCGGATGCGCTGGAAGAGGGGAAGCTCCTCCCAGTAGGTGGCCTTGACCTCTTCGGGGGACTGACCTTCTATCTGCCGCCACAAGGGCCATGGTGGCGAGCTGCACCTGGATGCCGCTCTCTTTGGCCTTTTCTTCAATGAGACGCCACACGATGCTCTGCCACGCGCCCATGGGGCCGCCGGGCGCTGCAGGGTGCAGGTTGAGCATCCTGTAGCGGGTGCACAGCTCGGCGGCAGTGAAGAGCATGTAGCCGGCCAGGACGACCAGGTCAGGGGCGAACCCTTCAAGCCGCCTCAACACCTGGGCGTCGTACTGCTCTCGCACCTGGTCAAACTGCCTGGTCTTGTGTTCACGGCGGAACCGGTCGGAGGAGAGGGTGACCAGTGGTATGTTGTAGGACCGCACCAGGGCGTGGAACTGGTCGCTCCCCTCGGCCTCCCCTAAGTCCCGGTTACAAAAGACGAAGTCAATGGCCGCGGGGAGGTGGCCGCTGGTGATGTGGCGCTGGATGAAGCGCAGGAGGTTGCGGGAGCCTTCGCCGCGGCCCGTGGAGAACCAGCCTAGCCTGAGCATGGGCGTCTCCCTGCCTGCTCTCGCGTTGGGTTCACCGGCCATCCAAACCGTTGGCCGCAGGTTGGTAGCCTCTCCCCCTGTAGTCCCTCTCTCCCTATGGGAGACGGGGACTTTCTGTGGTGAGTATCTGGGCAAGGCAAAGCCTTGCCCAGATACTCACCAGGTTCTTTCCTTTCTCCCGGAAGGGAGAGGGGGGTCAGGACGGTTCGGTGGCTGAGGGGCTTCATGGGCGTCTCCGTAAGAGGCGGTGGTTGAGCTTGGCGTAGGTGCTGGCCAGGTGCACGAGGCGGCTGGAGCGGCGGCAGAAGGGCGTTGCCTCCCGGAGGGCTGCCAGGAGGCCCTGAGGTGTGCCATCGTACTCTGGGACCTCCATGTAGGTGCGGCCCACCTCCCCCAGGGTGTGGGCGTCGCTGACGGCGACGCCGTGAAGGTGGCGTTGGGCGGCAAGCTCGGCAGCCTGCCGGTCATGCATCGGGTTGGTGTTGCGGGCGTTGAAGGTCTCCATCATGTCGGCGTAGGGAAGGACCTCTTCCAGGGCCCTGGGCGAAATGACGGAACTGCGCAGGGTGTCAAAGGGGTGCGGCACGGAGACAAGCCCTCCCTGGCCTTTGACGGCGAGGGCCGCTTCCCCAGGGGTGAGGCCACGGGGGACCGGCTGGACCAAGAACAGGCCGATGATGTCGCCTCCGCTGGTGCGTATCTCTTCCCCGATGATAACCTTGAAGGAGGCTACCTCCCTTAAAGATAGCGCACCCTGAAGGGTGTTGTGGTCGGTGACGGCGACGCAGCCAAGGCCCATGGTCAGGCAGCGGCGCGCCAGCGCCTCCAGGGACGTGAGGGAGTCTGGAGAGTGGCAGGTGTGGAGGTGGAGGTCAAGCCTGAGCACCGGGGTCCTCGTGGGCGTCGGCGCTACCCTGGCCGATAAACTCCATCTGCTCGCCGAAGGAGCGCTGGAGGCGGGTGACCTTTAGCTCCGTGGCGGCCAGGTGCTCCTGGCAGATGCGGGCCAGGCGCATGCCCTCCTCAAAGAGGCGCGTCGCTTCATCCAGGGTGACGCCGCCGGCCTCCAGGGCGCGGACGGTCTGCTCTAGCTGGGCGTAGGCCTCTTCAAAGGAGGGCTTGTTCTGGTTGCTGCGGTTGCGCTTGGCCAAGGTGGGACGTCTGTGAGCTAAGCTGGAGAGGGACGGCTTAAGTCTACTATAGAAGGGTAGGGTAGGGGAATGCGATAACTGCTAGCGACCAGGGTGTTCCTAGGGACACCCCCATCCCATGTTCCTTCCCCCCTTGCAGGGGAAGGAACATGGGAGACGCAACGATGCTCCCTCTGCACATCTTTCCTCCCCCTTGACGGGGGAGGACTAAGGTAGGGATGAATCTTCGTGTGCTCATTGGCCGTGATTACCCCCTATCCTGGCCTTCCCCCGCAAGGGGGAAGGAACTCCTTCCTCCCCTTTTCGCGGCGGGGGCAAGAAACATGCATACAGTCCCCTTTGCCGCTGTCTCCTCTTATTGCTTCGGCGTGAAGGGCTTGCCGTCCACGATGAGGCCCTTGAGCACCGCGTCGCCGAAGCGGTTGATGGAGACCTCCGCCTTGATGTCCTGGGCCGTTTCTATCGCTCGCCCTCTACCCTCTGGCAGGAAGTAGTTCTCAATGCCGTACTCCACTTCTAAGAAAGCGCCTGGCGTACGGGGGTCCCCAATCCGGGTAACCGTGCCTTTGATGAACACGTCCCACTGGGCAGCCGCATCCCTTGCTACCGCTCTTGGCTTCCACACCTCGCCCTGCTGCTCCAAGAGCACGTAGGCGGTCTGGCCTGGGGCAGAAACGGAGTACACGCCACTGACGGCAGCTTTGTCCAGGCGGGAGATTTCGTACCGCAGGACCACGTAGTCGCCACGGAAGAGGTCGCGGGGGTCCACGGGCACCGTCTGCAACACAACGACCTGCCCGGTGCGCAGGGTAACCTCGTTGTAGGCGGCCAGGCCCGCCAGGAAGAGGAGCTGGAACAGGACGATGGCGGCGAAGGCCAGCCTAGCCCTCTTGCTCATCCTGCACCTCCACTGCCCTCATGCGGCCCAGGAGCCGGCGGCGGAACCGCTCCAGGGCAAAGCCCGCGCCCAGGAGCACCAGCCCGCCAGCGATAAAGAAGAGGGAGCGCGGCAGCAGATCCCAGCCGAAGTCAACGTAGCGGGTGACGATGTCCAGCCCCGCGAAGGCCAGGCCCAGGTTGACGAACAGCTCGTTGCTTCGGATGTAGCCCAGGAAGATAAGGCCCAGGATAACACCTGCGAACAGGAGGTTGGCGGCGATGGTGTTGAGGGCGACGCCGCCGACCGGCAGGTAGACCGCGTAGTAGGCGACGCCGATGAGGAGAAAGAGGGCTAGCTGGTCGTAGGGCAGGGTAGAGGGCGTCCGTTCCTGGCGCAGGCGCAGGAGCAGGGCCGCCATACCCAGGCCCGCGGCGACGGCGGCGCTGATGTGGAACCGCAGCAGGAAGGCGCTGGGCACGTCAGTGCCTCCGGGAGAGCCGGGACCCGTGAATTGGGGCCTCTCAAACCAGAACTTGAAGCTCAGCAGATACATCGCTCCCAGGCCTACCAACAGGGCGAAGAGGAAGAGGGGCTGGGCGTAGACCCTGAGGGCGGCGCGTCGCTCGTGGAGGGCTGCCAGGCTGTATAGCGTGACGCCCAGGGTAAGGTACAGGGAAAAGAAGGCAAGAGGTTCGGCGTCGGTGCCGTTGGCCCAGTTCAGCCACTGGTTGGCGCGGTAGCCGATCATGCCCAGGGCAGCGAGGATGGAGAGCACCAGGATGGCACGGGAGCGGGTGAGGTAGGCCAGGGGCAACGCGCCCAGGAACCACCAGGTCAGCAGGTTGGGATCGTCCACGCGCATGTGGTACTGCTGGCCGACGAGGAAGATGGCAGCGCCGAAGAGGAGGGCGCCCAGAAAGATGACCGGCCCGCCGACCCGAGGCATCTCCCGCCGGTACTTCAGCCAGTAGCCCAGGGCATAGGCGGTGACCAGAGCCAGGAGCAGGAGAGCAAGCTTGCCGATGCCGGGGATACCCTCCCAGTTGGAGGCCATGAAGAGGATGACGCCCAGGCCCACCAGAAGGGCGCCTAGGGTGGCCAGGACGACGATCAGGCGGGTGTAGACTGGGGATATGACGACGTATTGGGCAAGGATGGCCTGGCCCTGCTCCGGCGTCAGCAGGCCGCGCTCCTGCCAGCCTTCTACCTCGGTCTGAAGCTGGGAGAGGAACCGCCGGCCCACGGCCCGCTGGCGCTGCTCTGGTGTGGTCAAGGAAGCTGTCCCTCACCCCATTGGTCCCGATGCATCGGGACTCAGGGCAGGCTCTTGCCCTCTCCCTCTGGGAGAGGGTGTTTTTTATGTGAAGATGTGTTTGGGGTGGAGCCGCAAACACATCTTCACATACTCCCCGCCAGCCTCTCCAAGTCGGTCCAGAAGCCGGGGTAGGAGATGCTGGCGATCTCCGGGTTGCGCACCTCGGTCTGGCCCTTGGCCAGGAGGCCGGCGACGCCCAGGGTCATGGCCATGCGGTGGTCGCCGTGGCTCTGGCCAACGGCGCCTCGGAGGCCGCCCTTGCCACGGATGACCATGCCATCGGGCCGCTCCTGAATGTCCGCGCCGAACCTGGAGAGCTCCTGGGTGGAGCTTTTGATGCGGTCCGACTCTTTGACGCGCAGCTCGGCGGCGTCCTTGATAACGGTGGCGCCCCGGGCGAAGCAGGCGGCCAGGGCCAGGATGGGGCCTTCGTCCAGCAGGCGGGGGATCAGGTCGCCGCCGATCTCCACCCCACGCAGCTCGCTGGACTCGGCGGTGATGTCGCCCACCTCTTCGCCGCCTTCCATGCGGCGGTTGGCGATGGTGAGCTTGGCCCCCATCGCCTGCAAGGCGTCTATGATACCGGTGCGCGTGGGGTTGATGCCCACGTCGGTGACGGTGACCTTTGCGTTGGGATGGCAGACGCCGGCCACCAGCCAGTAGGCGGCAGAGCTGATGTCGGCGGGGACCCGCACGTCCATTGCCGAAAGGGGGTTGCCGGGCCGGACGGTGACGGTGAGGCCATCTTCAAGAATCTGGGCGCCCATCATACGGAGCATCAACTCCGTGTGGTCGCGGGAGGCGGCGGGGGAGTGCAGGGAGGTCTCGCCCTTTGCGTAAAGGCCGGCGATGACGAGGCAGGACTTGAGCTGGGCGCTGGCCACGGGCAGGGTGTAGGGGATCCCGTGCAGGTTACCGCCCTTGATGACCAGCGGGGCCCGCTCGTCGCCATCCCGGCCATGGACGTGGGCGCCCATGAGGGAGAGGGGTGAGAGGATGCGGCCCATGGGCCGGGAGCGCAGGGAGCTATCGCCTGTCATGACGGAGAGGAAGGGCTGGCCCGCCAGCAGGCCAGACATCAGGCGCATGGTGGTGCCGGAGTTGCCGGCGTTGAGGACCTCCGCCGGCTCGCGGAAGCCGCCGGCGCCGACGCCCTTGACCAGGTAGCTACCTGGCTCCTCAAGCCGCTCTATGGTAGCGCCCAGGGCGCGAAGGCAGCGGATGGTGGAGGCGCAGTCAGCCCCAGGGGAGTAGTTGGTGACGGTCGCCTCTCCCGTTGCCATGGCGTTCAGGATGGTAGAGCGGTGGGAGATGGACTTGTCCCCTGGGGGAGTCAGCGTGCCGATGATACTGGGTGGCGAGGTGACGGTGCGTTTCATGTTTTTCTGAACCTTCGCTGCCGGCGCTCCTGCTCCTTCTTTTCGCTGATGTTGAACATCTGCTGGTATCGCTCCCGAATGCGGGCGCCGACCATGAAGTCGGCAAGCAGCTCCCCTGGAGAAGGCATCTGGGTGCGCGGGCCTGCGTCGTCGCTGCTGAAGTCTCCAGAGAGGTACTTGGTGTGCCATATCTCCCGCGCTTCCCAGCTTTTGGCCAGGGCGGTGCCCAGGGCTTCCGCCCCGGCCTCATTCCCTGCGCCGTTCACCAGGTCTCGCAGCCGGACCAGCTCCCGGATGGCCTCGTTTGCCCAGTGAACCACGGCCTCCCGGTTGGTGATGCACATGTCCAGGTTAGTGAGGGGGTCGGAGCCGGCCAGGACCGAGGTGCTTTCGTAGCCAGAGGCGGCCATTCGGGATATCTCCCGCCAGGCAGGGCTTTTGGAGGTGGCGGAGACCAGGGCCTCGGCGAGGAGGATGGGAAGGTGACTGACTGCGGCTACGTGGCTGTCGTGCTCGTAGGCGTCTACGAAGAAGGGTGTAGCCTTCAGGCCTTCTACCAGAGTGACGATCGCTTGCACCGCAGCTTCTGGTGCACCCTTGCCCGGGATAAGGGCGTAGCGTGCGTTCCGGAACAGGTCGGGGCTGGCTTTATCAATGCCGGCCATATCCTTGCCGGCCATGGGATTGCCGCCGATGAAGCTGACCCCCTCTGGGAGGTACTCCTCCGCCCAGTCCATCACCGCGCGCTTGGTGCCGCCGGTGTCGGTAACGATGCAGCCCCTGGAAACCATCCCGGCGATGGTCTGGAGCATGTCCCGGATGGCCAGCACCGGCGTGGCGATGATCACTATCTGCGCCCCCTCCACGGCTTCGGGCAACTGCCAAACGGCCTTGTCCACGGCGCCCCGCTTGACGGCCTTGTTGCCCACGCTATTCTCAAGGTCAAAGCCCACCACCTGAAGGTTGGGGTTCTTCTGCCCCTTGAGGGCCATGCCAATAGACCCGCCAATAAGCCCAAGGCCAATGATGGCTATCTTGTCCACGTTGTCCTCCCGCTCACGATGGTCACGGTGTTGCTCAGGGCTTCATGAGGTATCCGCCTGCGGCGGATGGATTTGTATTTGGGGGACACCCCCATCCGCCGCAGGCGGACCGCCCCTTCGCTACCCCCTTCACTGCGTTCAGGGCTTCGGCTCACCAGGGCAGGCTCCGGGGCTACGCCCCTCTGGATTCCCCTTTTTTCATCACCCTGCTAGAAGAGCCCTTGCCCCAGCATCATTCTGCCCAGGTAGTTTACCACAGGCACCAGGACGCGGCTAAGAAGGCCGATGTGGGTGAAGGCGTCTATGGCAAGGATGGCGATGAGGAGCATGGGGCCGTACCGCTCCAGGCGGCCATACCACTGCGCCGCCCCCGGTGGCAGCAGGCCCCATAGCACCTTGGAGCCATCCAGTGGGAAGAGGGGAATGAGGTTGAACACGGCCAGGACTAGGTTAAAGTAGATGACGAGGCCCAGGAGGTCAGTCGTGAGGGCGCCAATGCCGCCTTCCAGGGTGGAGATGAAGGAGAATGGGGAGAGCCAGGCGATGAGGCCCAGCTTAAAGGGCATGGCAAAGAGGAAGGCGGCCAGCAGGTTGGAGACTGGCCCCGCGGCGGAGACGATGGCCAGCCCCTTTCGCCCGCCGGCCATGTTCCGGGGATCCACGGGCACAGGCTTGCCCCAGCCGAAGCCAACCAGCACCAGCATGATTGTGCCCAGGGGGTCCAGGTGGCGCAGCGGGTTGAGGGAGAGTCGCCCCAGGGACCTGGCGGTGTTGTCTCCCAGGCGGAAGGCCACAAGGGCGTGGCTGGCCTCATGTACGGTGATGCCAACAAGCAGGGCAGAGCCGACGGCCATAAGCAGGATGGGGAAGACCTTGAGGAAGGTGAGCGGGTCGTTGAGTAGCAGGTCAAGGTAGCCGAGGAGCATGAAAGCACACCTTTAACAGCACAGGTCAGGCAAGTATACCAGGCAGATAGGAGGGGAGCCAGCTTGTTGAATGCCAAGGCTGCAACGGCTAGTATGGAGGACAAAGGTCAGAATCTCTCATGCTGGCATCCAGCACCAGAAGGATGAAAATGGCCCATCTTCAGTTCCTTCCCCCTTGATGGGGGAAGGCTAGGATGAGGGTGAGCACGGGCCTACCCCCCCACCTTAATCCTCCCCCGCAAGGGGGGAGGAAGCTGTTTTCGTAGGAATGTCGCCAGGGGAGGGGAGTTGGATTCGTTCCCCTGCTTCCAGACCCAAAGGGAGCCGTGAACTGACGGCCAACCGCTCAGGACGTTTTGAGGGATGCTCCATACGTAGGAGGATTGCATGGCAAGACTCACGCCCCTTCTCGTCGCCGTGACAGCTTTGATGTTTCTGGCCGGTGGCTGCACCGCTAACCCCGTGCAGGTCACGCCAAAGCTGCCACCTGGTTTCATGGACGCGAAGGTCCCCAAGGCGGACCTCAACGCCTATATCTATTTCAGCCAGGGGACGCCGGTCTCCTTCAGTACCCGGTGGTTTGGCGACCTGGCGTTCGCTCAGACCAACGCGGCCTTTCCAGCCCTGGACGATTCAGTGGGCGTGCGCACTGCTTGGGTAGGTGTTGGACCGACTATTGACCAGTACGCGAGGGAAATCGTCTTCAATGGCGAGCCTGAGGCGGATGCGGCAGTGCGGCTTGCCAACAGCCGCCCGCTGACCCAGGCCTGGCGCACTGGCGCAGACGTGGGTATTGTCTACGGCACAGGCGAATGGCCCGCCACCGCAAAGACTGCTCTCCAGGGCAGCGATGGCAGACCCTTCTCGGAGGCTTACCCCGACTCCTGGGAACTGCTGCGCATGGCACCGTCGTCGCCACCCGGCAAACCTGTAGCTGCTG
>JACPCL010000043.1 GCA_016179765.1 Chloroflexota bacterium | reverse complement strand
CCGCCGGCAGTCGCCACCAGCACGCCCACGCCACCGCCCGCCGGGGCGACCCCTACGCCGACAACGACAGCGGCCGTGGTGGCCACCCCCACGCCCACGGCGACGCGCACCCCCACCCCCATCCCCAGCGTCCAGCCCAAGAGGGGCGGCCTCATCAAGCAGAGCGCCGGCGAGGACCCTCAGAGCTTTGATTCCCACACCGCCACCTCCGCCGCCCACAACATCCACAACGCCAAGATATATAGCAACCTGCTGTGGAACCCCAAGGGACAGGAGATCGTCCCCGACGCCGCCGAGTCCTACACCATCTCCGCTGACGGCAAGACGTGGACCTTCAAGCTCCGCCCCAACGTCAAGTTCCACACCGGCTACTCTCCAGCCCACCCACGGGACGGCACGGCCATGACCTCCAAGGATGTGAAGTGGTCCCTGGAGAAGATCATGGGCCTCCACGGCCAGACCATCTCCGCCCGCTCCGGCTGGATGAAGGAGTTCATTGACATTGACCGTCCCGACAACGGCATTGAGGTCGTGGACGGCCTTACCTTCAAGCTCCACCTTCGCCAGCCCTTCCCCGGCCTGGCCAACATCCTGGTCATCGGCTTCTCCAGCATCTATCCCGAGGGCATTGTCACCAACGACCTGAAGCTGCGGCCCTATGGCAGCGGCCCCTTCCGCCTGAAGAGTTTCCAGCGGGGTGCCCTCTGGCAGTATGCTCGCAACCCCGACTACTTCAAGCCAGGCCTCCCCTACCTGGACGGCTGGGACCTGGTGCTCATGGACGGTGAGGCCATCATCCAGGCCGCCTTCCTCACCCACAAGGTGGACGTCAGCGGCGGCAACCCCACCGCCGACAATAAACCCGTCTTTGACAAGCGCATCGCCTCGGGCGAAATCTTCTCCCTCCCCTATGGCACCGGCTGCCGCCCCACAGGCGTCATAATGAACTCCACCAAGCCCCCCTTCAACGACCTGAAGCTGCGCCAGGCTGTCAACCTGGCCATTGACCGGGAGGCCTGGAACGTCGTCGTGAACGACGGCTATTCCGAGCCCCACCTCTGGCTGGACACCGGCGGCTGGGGCAAAAGCGTGGACGAGATCCTGAAGCTTCCAGGCTACCGCAAGCCCCATGACGCCGACCTGGCGGAGGCCAAGCGGATCATAAGCGAGCTCTACCCCAAGGGCCTGGAGCTGAAGATGATGTCACGTAACACCTCCGGCTACATGCGTGAGAACGAGTTCCTTGCAGGCGAGCTCCGGAAGGTCGGCATCAACGTCACCGTTGAACCGGTGGACACGGCCACCACCTTCTCCCGGGCGGAGAAGCTGGACTACACCATCTGGGGCTACATCTTCTGCCAGACCACCGGTACGCCAGAAGAGCTCTTTGGCAGCTACTTCATCACCGGCGGCTCCCGCAACTGGTTCGGCTACAGCGACCCCAGAGTTGACAAGGGCTACCTGGACATGGCTGCCACCCAGGACCCTGCCGCACGAAAGAAGAAGGCCATGGCCCTGGAGGACATCGTCATGGAGTTCCTCCCCGCTGCACCCGGGCCAGTGTCAACATCTCAACGGCTCGGCTACAGCTACGTCAAGGACCTCCCCCTGGCCATCACCTTCTACACCTGGGAGAAGAACGAGCTCATTTGGCGCTCCGACGTCTAGCCCTGTCCAAGAGCAGATGACCGAGGCCCCTCTAGAAGAGGGGCCTCTTGAGCAGGGTGCTGAAAAAAGGGAGTGCAGAGAGGGCTTAGCCTCCTCTGACGGGGGCCTGGGGGTGTTTTTCAGCACCCTTCTACCGTAGCGGAGGCGCTGGATAGCTCGCCTCCCTGGTCACGATGAGCGGCCTAGACATGCCCCTGGCGTCGTGATTGGTCACGTTGCAGATCATCAGGTACTCCCCTTCCCAGAGCCGCGCCTCCATCTCCCACATCACCCCAGCCCCCATAAACCTGTCCACCGCAGGCGTCGTTACGTCAAAGGTAACGCCCTCCGGCGTTCTCCCCATCAGGCGGAAGTTGTGGGAGATGGTGCCCGTGTTGGTCAGCACAAACCGCACCTTGCCCGGCGGCAGCTTCAGCGGCTCCTCGCCGTTATCTTTGTGGTCCCCGTTGAACCGCACAAGCGCCCCGTTCACCCTCCTCGGCAGCAGGTCAAAGTCGTACCGGTTCTCCAGGTCAATCTCCACCACCACCTCAGGAGGTGCAGACCCCTCCCTAGGAGCGTGGAGGGGGTCAAAAGGGGTGGAGGTGACCATGAAATCAGAAGGCGCGTTCACTTCCTGCACCGGCTCCTCAGGCGCACCATTGCACGCTGCCGCAATGACCAGGCCCCACAGCCCTTGCAAGCACACGAGCTTCCAACACCTACCGGCTCCATCTCTTCGCGCCATGGGCAAGCCATTCCCCTTCTTGCCCATCTTACGAGGCTCCGTGTTGTTTGCCAAGACGAGCCGTAGACCCCTCACGGGGAGTCCAGAGGGGGCTAAGCCCCCTCTGGCGGGGGACTGGGGGTGTTCCCCAGATTCAATTTCCCCCTCTCCGTGTCGGAGAGGGGGACAAAGGGGGTGAGGTAGGAGGTTTTTGGGCCAACGGGACACCCACCCAAAAAGAAGATACGGCCAACCATAGTTGGCCGCATCTCGCCTAGGCATGGGGAACCACCCTGCGGAGCGGGGCTAGCCCGCAGGCCTGATGAAGATCCTGCACTGGAACGCCTCCTTGGCGCCCCGGGACTCCTCGTGACATTCCACATCGCCAGATTCATCTGGCGCTTCTGAAGAAAAGACGCCGCTCTCCACAGTCTTCCCTGCCTCTACGGGCAACACTATCGTCCACCGGCGGGCAACAAGCTTGCGGTTCTTGTCAGCACTGGTGTTGTGGACCACGAACTTGTAGCTCTTTCCCACCGTCATCTCAATTACGTGGGGCGTGAGCTCACTATCGCTAATGGTGATCTCCACAGGGATCGCCGAGCCTGAAGGAAGCGCGGTCGGTGTGCCCGTTGCTTCCCCTCCTGTGGTCCCACCCCCTCCCCCGCAGGCCATGGCGAGCAACATGACAAAAACCCCAAGAAACAGCGCAATCTTTCCCATGGCCGCCTCCCTTTAAGAAGATGCCTGCAATTATACCCAAAGGAGGCTACATCACGCAATGGAATAAAGCCATCCTATAGAAGTTTTTTATCCCTCAGGAAGGGGCTGCCTCGGTGTCCCTTTCGGGCGCGCCCGCAAACCAGCTTGCCCTAGGCTATCCTTTTCTGGGCGATGGGAGGCAGCTCTATGAGGTTGCCCGCCCCGTCCAGCAGGGTAGGCCGCCCCTGGCCGCGGATGGTGGCGGCGTCTACCACGCACCGCTTCACACCCTTCACCGAAGGCAGCTCGTACATGATATCCAGCAACGTCCCCTCTATGATGGTGCGCAGGCCACGAGCGCCCGTTTTCTGCTTCTGCGCCTCCTCCGCTGTCGCCTCCAGGGAGTCAGGCGTGAACACCAGCTCAACGCCGTCCAGCCAAAACAGGTGCTGGTACTGCTTCACCAGGGCGTTCTTGGGCTCGGTGAGCACGCGGATAAGGGACTCCTTGTCCAGCGCATCCAGGGTCACGGCCAGGGGAAGGCGGCCAATGAACTCAGGGATGAAGCCGAACTGGAGGAGGTCGTCGGTGGTCACGTGGCGGAGGACCTCGCGGGCCTCCTCGCCGGATTGGGCGGCAGCGTGAAAGCCAAGGGAATGACGGCCCAAGGAGAGGCGTTTCTCTACAATGGCGTCCAGGCCCTCAAAGCTGCCGCCGCAGATGAAGAGGATGCCATCGGTCTTGATCTGCAGGAATTCCTGGTGCGGGTGCTTGCGTCCCCCCTGGGGCGGCACGTTCGCAATGGTGCCTTCTATGATCTTCAGCAGCGCCTGTTGCACCCCCTCACCCGACACATCCCGCGTAATGGAAGGGTTTGGCCCCTTCCGGGCGATCTTGTCAATCTCATCAATGTAGATGATGCCGCGCTCCGCACGGGGTATCTCAAAGTCCGCAGCCTGGATGAGGCGCAGCAGGATGTTCTCCACGTCCTCCCCCACGTAGCCAGCCTCAGTCAGGGAGGTGGCGTCACTGATGCTGAAGGGGACGTCCAAGATGCGAGCCAGCGTCTGAGCAAGCAGAGTCTTGCCGCAACCCGTGGGGCCAATCATCAGGATGTTGCTCTTTTGCACCTCTACGCCATTCGTCTTATCGTTGCCGTTGATGCGTTTGTAATGGTTGTACACCGCAACGCTTAGGAGCTTCTGGGCCTGCTCCTGGCCTATCACATACTCCCCCAGCAGCCGGTGTATCTCCTTGGGCACCAGGGGCGAGGACGGCTCCAGGTATCCCTGGGCCAGGGGAGGCCGCTCCTCGGTGACGATGCGCCCGCATACCAGGACACACTGATCGCAGATGAACACACTGCCTGGCCCCCGGATGAGCCGCTTCACCTGGCTCTGGGCCTTGCCACAAAAGGAGCACCGGTACTCTGGACGCAACCCCTCGTTCGCCATGGTAAAGGGCCCCCTTACTTCTTCGCGGCTTTCGCACCCTTTTCAGCCATCTTGCCGTACAGCACCTCATCAATGATGCCGTACTCCTTGGCCTGGTCCGAGTTCAGGTAGTAGTCACGGTCCGTATCCCGAGCTACCTTCTCGTAGGCCTGCCCAGTGTTTTCCGACAGGATGTTACGAATGATGTCCTGCATCCGCAGGATCTCCCGCGCTGCAATCTCAATATCCGCCGCCTGGCCCTGGGCCCCGCCAATGGGCTGGTGCATGTGAATGGTGGCGTTGGGCAGCGCGTACCGTTTCCCCTTGGCCCCAGAGCACAGCAGCACCGTCGCCATGCTGGCCGCCATCCCCACGCAGATAGTAGACACCTCTGGTTTGATGAGACGCATGGTGTCCAGAATCGCCAGGCCCGAGCTGATGACCCCGCCGGGGCTGTTGATGTACAGGTGGATGTCCTTCTCCGGGTCCTCACGCTCCAGGAACAGGAACTGGGCCATGACCAGGTTGGCCACGGGGTCGCTGATGGGCGTGCCCAGAAAGACGATGCGCTCCCGCAGCAGCAGCGAATAGATGTCAAAGGCCCGTTCTCCCCTGGCGGAGGTCTCTATCACCATGGGGATGATGTTGCGGAGCCGGTCGGGTGTATACGCAGCGGGGCTTTCCCGCCTACCGTCAGGCAGTTCCAACATTTCCGCTCCCTTCTGGAGTAATCTCTGTAGCCGGGCTCAGGGACGCCGGTGCTGTTGAACGCGTCTCCTCTCCCTTTGCAATGGCCACCAGCCGCTCAATGGCCCTGCGACGGGCCAGGATACTGCCGACAGATGCCCGGGAGTCCGGCTCGTTCAAGTTACGGCGCATGCGCTTCTCATCGTTCGCCCCCTTTACCAGCCGGTCTATCTCCTGGTCCACCTCAGCCTCGGTGGCACTGATGCCCTCCATCTCCGCCACATTGTTCAGAGCGTACACCCTGGTTATGCGGTCCAGGGCCTCTTTGCGGGCATCCTCCTGGTGCTGGTCCTGGCTGCGTCCCATCAGCGACAGATACTGGTCTACCGTCACCCGTTGCCGCTTCAGGGTATCCTCCTCCTCCTCCAGGATGTGCTGCGCCTCGTGTTCCACCAGCATGGGCGAAATTTCCAACGTCGCCCTGCCCGCCAGCTCCTCTACCACGCTCTCCTCGTACTTGATGCGGGCATCCTCGGACTTGCGGTTTCGGATGCCCTCCCACAACTTCTCTTTCAGGGCGGCCAGGCTCTCATACCCGCCTTCCACGCCTTTCGCAAACTCATCATCCAACTCCGGCAACAGCTTGGCCTTGATGGCGTGCACCATTACCTGGAACGTGCACTCCTTCCCAGCCAGTTCTGCGTCGGCGAAGTCATCGGGGACTGTAAGGGTGAACTCCTGAGTCTCCCCCGCCTGTGCGCCCACGAGGGCTTCCGCAAATCCTTTCACCGGGCTGGGGTTGCCCTCACCTGCGTAAAACTCCACCCCTTCCTGGCGGGTGACCTGTTTGCCCTCTACCTGGCCCCGTGCGTCAATGGTCACCCGGTCCCCCAGGGCCACGGGCCGGTCTACCGGCGCCCAGGGGGCCTGCGCCCAGCGCATATCCTCCAGGACACGGTCAACCTCCTGGTCCGTCACCTCAATGGGCTCCAGGGGCAGGCGAATCTCGCTATAGGCGCTCACCACCACCTTTGGCCTCAGGGGCACCGTGGCCTTCAGGACGATGGGACTCTTTTCACGGTCCACCTCCAAGCGAGGTGCGGCCCCCTGTTCAATCCCCTGCTCCTTTATGGCCTTCTCCACCGCTTCCGGAACGAAGAACTCCATCGCCTCTTCCAACATCACCCCATCCCCCACCAGCCGCTGCACCACCGACCTGGGAGCCTTGCCCTTTCTAAACCCCGGCACGTTAAGTCGTTGGACCAGGTGGCGATACGCCTTGTCGTAATAGGGGGCCAGGTCGCCCTCCTCCACCTCAATGCTCAGGGCAACCTCCCTCTGTTCCAGGTCTTCCCTCGTTACCTTCAAAGCCACGCTCCAATCAAAGAGGAGGCAGGCGCACTGCTCAGACGTCGTGAAAGCCAGTGCTTGCCTGCCCCGCCACATACCTTGCCATAAATTATAGCACGCCTCTCCCGCGTAGATAACCTACCTACCGCTGACGGATTGAAGGGACAGCGAGATTTCACGGGCCAGGTGTGGATACCGCTCCCCCGTATCGGGCAGGACGGTCACCACCCTTCTCCCTTGCCCAAGTCTTTGCGCTATCCTTAGCGCCGCCGCCACGTTGGCGCCCGAGGACACCCCCACCATCAGGCCGGCCTCTTTCGCCAGCCGCAGCGCCATGTCCACCGCCTCTTGCGTGCTCACCATAGCAACCTCGCTAATCATCCCCCGGTCCAGGATGGAGGGCACGAAATCCGCCCCAATGCCCAGGATGCCGTGCTCACCGGCTCTGCCTTCACTGAGCAGCGGCGATGTAGTAGGCTCCACCGCCACTAACAGCAGCGCTGGGTTCACCCTCCGCAGCGCCTGGCCCACGCCTATCAATGTGCCGCCGCTGCCCACCCCCGCCACAAAGGCGTCCACCCCCCCTTGGGTGGCCTCCAGAATCTCCCGTCCCGTGCCCTCCCGGTGCGCCTTCACCGTCGCCTCGCTGGCGAACTGGTCCAGGCGCACGAACTCTGGGTTGCGCTCCAGCAGGCGGTTGGCCGCCACGTTCGCCCCCGTCATGCCTGTATTGGAAGGGGTCAGGTGCAGCTCTGCACCGTACCGCGCCGCCAGCCGGCGCCGCTCCAGAGGCACCCCTTCCGGCAGAAAGAGATGCGGCTTATAGCCTCTGGCCGCCGCCACCATCGCCAGCGACACCCCCATGTTGCCGGCGGATGACTCTACGATGACGCCGCCTGGCCCCAGCAAGCCTTTTCCTTCGGCCTCCCGCACCAGGGCCAGAGCCACCCGGTCCTTGATGCTGCCGCTGGGGTTCAGGCCCTCCACCTTGGCCCACACCTGGGCCGATCCCGGCGGCTCCAGCCTCACCAGCCGCACCAGGGGCGTCTCCCCAATCAGGTCCAGCACGCTTCCAACAGCTTTCACGGACGTGACTCCCCCCAACAGGATGCTGAAAAGGGGTGTCCAGAGGGGCTTCGCCCCACTGGCGGGGGTCTGGGAGTGTTTTTCAGCACCCTGCTAATCCTCTCAATTCTGGCATGGGCGCACGGGAGCGTCAAGAAAGTTATCCCCATATACTAACGAGTGCATGAGTAAATGGACTCGTTTGGTGGTCACCAACGCAGGTTTGGCCGCAAGAAAAGCGCCTCGTGTTCACCTCTCCCTTGAGGGGAGAGGCCGTCCCGATGCCATCGGGACGGGTGAGGGTGAAAGTCCACTTACTAACGACCCCATGAGGAACCCTAGGAGGTGAACCTCACCATGGCTAGACCTACCCCCCAATTGCCACGCGTCGTCATCTACACCGACGGCGCTTGCCTCGGCAACCCCGGCCCCGGCGGCTACGGCGTCGTGCTCATCCAGGGGCCAAATCGCCTGGAGCTCTCCGGCGGCTACCATCTCACCACCAACAACCGCATGGAGATCATGGCCGCCATCGCCGGCCTGGAAGCCCTTACCCAGTCCTGCACCGTATCCCTCATCAGCGACTCCCAGTACCTCGTCAACGCCATGGAACGGGGCTGGGCTGCCAAGTGGAAAGCCAACAAATGGATGCGCAACAAGACCGAGAAAGCCATCAACCCCGACCTGTGGGAACGCCTCCTCCTCCTCTGCAGCAAACACGATGTCACCTTCTCCTGGGTCCGCGGCCATAGCGGGACCAAAGAGAACGAGCGCTGCGACCGCCTCGCCGTCGCCGCCGCCCAGGGCAAGGGGCTCCTGATAGACAGCGGGTACAGGCCGTAGCCGCTTTCCTGCATACTGCAAGACGCGTAGACGGAACTCGAACATGGATTTGACAAGTAAAGCACAGGAGGCTACAGTTACTCCCAAACGGGGTGAGGGCCAAACACCCCTCAATTACAAGCTTAAACGGGAAATCCAGTTGGATACCCCGTAAGTAAATGGAGGGAGATAACCATGAGCAGAGTAGTGGTACAGGCAAAGGGTGGTGGCGGTAAGGGCGGAGGAGGTGGAGGAAAAGGTGGCGGCAAGGGCGGAGGATCCACTCCTAACTTGCCAAGCACAACGGGTAACCCCTCGGGAGGGGGGAGAGGAAACAACCCCCCTTCAAAAAGGTAGAAGGGGCTTCGTAGGGGCTTTTGTAGGGGCGACCCGCCGGGTCGCCCCTACGCCTTCCCCCCGCCATCCGCCCCTTCCCCATCCCACCCCTCCCCTGCTACCATCGCTTGTGATGAAGACCAACGCCCAGACCATCGCACCTTAACCCCCAGGCCAAGAGGAATTGTTCCTCCAAAAACTGAAACAATTCCTTAACTTGCAGCCCAATCTGAAAAAGGCCCTCCCCAGCGCGCAAAACAATCCTCGGCAGCCCCAACCCGCTTCTCCTATGCTCTATGCCCTCTGTCCGTCTGCCCGTCTGCCCCCATGCCCGCATCCGCTATGCCCTATGCCCGATTGCCCCGTATTCTTGCTCTCGGCATGGTAGAATAGCGCCAGGAGCTTTCAACGACCTCTCAAGCAATTCTTCAGCGAACGGTGCTGCTATGAAGTGGATCGTTGCAGACCCGGAACACCTGGGCGGCGCCCCGCGTGTGCGGGATACGCGTATCTCCATAGCCCTGCTCCTGGAGCTCCTCTCCACCGGCATGACGATTCCCGAGATTGTGAAGGAGTACCCTAGCCTTACCGAAGAGGCGGTCAGGGGTGCTTTGGAAGAGCTGGCTCATTCCGACCTGCTCGCAGTCCGATGAGGCTGCTTCTTGACGAGAACTTGCCGGAGGCCCTGGTAGTCGCCCTCCGAGCCCTCGGGCATGAGGTAGATTCGGTCAATAGCCTGCACCTGAAGGGCCTGGCGGACAACGCCTTGTATCGGACAGTTGCCCCGGCCTACGACATCTGTTTCACAAAAGACGCTGGCTTCGTCAACAATGTCCGTGACATGGGGCCCCTTTCAAATACGAAACTGATACGGGTTGTCCTACCCCAGCAGCCAACAAGACCATTCGTGGAATCGTTCATGTGGGCCTTTCAGAACACAGACTGGCCTTTGTACGAGCACTGTAGCGCTTGGCCATGAAGCTGGTCATGAATAAGAGGGCCAACAAGCAATTAGCTGCCACCCGCCCCTTCCCCATCCCATCCCTCCCCTGCTACCATCGCTGCCATGAACAGCGTATCCTCGTCGGCGTTGCATCGGCTTCCCAAGCGAATTGTTTCTCCGAAAAAGAAAACAATTCCATGACGCGGCCCAGGCGATTCGTTCCCCCCAAAAAAGAAAACGAATCCCAGCTTACAACCCTATCTGAAAAACGCCCCTTGCACGCATGGAAAACGAATCCCCTCTCCCCCTTCCCGTGCGGGAAGGGAGACCCAGGGGGTTAGGTCCCCCCGCCGCCCGTTTGCCCCCTTGCCCGCCTGCCCGTTTGCCCGTTTGCCCGTTTGCCCGTTTGCCCGTTTGCCCCCTCCCCCTCCCCCATGCGACAATACCCTCGTCATCTACCCGTAGGGGCGGACCAGCGTGTCCGCCCAGCCGCCCAAGGACCCGCCCCATGCCCAACCGCCTCGCCAGCGAGACCAGCCCATACCTCCTCCAGCACGCCGGCAACCCCGTGGACTGGTACCCCTGGGGGCCGGCGGCCTTCGCCCGCGCCAAGCTGGAGGACAAGCCCGTCCTCCTCTCCGTCGGCTACTCCGCCTGCCACTGGTGCCACGTCATGGAGCACGAGTCCTTTGAGAACCCGGCCATCGCCGCCCTGATGAACCAGCTCTTCGTCAGCATCAAGGTGGACCGCGAGGAACGCCCCGACGTGGACGCCATCTACATGCAGGCCGTCCAGGCCCAGACCGGTCGCGGCGGCTGGCCCATGACCGTCTTCCTCACACCCGATGGCAAACCCTTCTTCGGCGGCACCTACTTCCCGCCCGAAGACCGCCAAGGGATGCCCGGCTTCCCCCGCGTCCTGCAATCCGTCGCCGACGCCTACCGCGCCCGCAGGGCCGATGTCCTTCAGTCGGCGGAGCAGCTTACCGCCCACCTGAGGAGCGGCGTCATGGCCGCCCAAGGCAGCGAACCCCTTACCTCGGAGGTCCTTCAGCGCGCCTTCCAGGGCCTCAAGCAGGAGTTTGACCAGGAGCACGGCGGCTTCGGCCAGGCCCCCAAGTTCCCCCAGCCCATGGCCCTGGAGTTCCTCCTGCGCTCCTTCCTGCGCACCAAGGACACCGAGGCCCTCGCCATGGCCGACTTTACCCTGGAGCGCATGGCCCGCGGTGGCCTCTACGACCAGCTCGGCGGCGGCTTCCACCGCTACTCCACCGACCCCTTCTGGCTCGTCCCCCACTTTGAGAAGATGCTCTACGACAACGCCCTCCTCAGCCGCGTCTACCTCCATGCCTACCTCCTCACCCAAGGCCCCTCCTACCGGCGCATCGCCGAGGAGACCCTGGACTACGTCCTGCGGGAGATGGCCAGCCCCGAGGGCGGCTTCTACTCCACCCAGGACGCCGATAGCGAAGGCGAGGAGGGCAAGTTCTTCCTCTGGACGCCCCACCAGGTGGAAGCCGTCCTGGGCGACAAGGCCAAGGCCCAGGCTTTCTGCCGCTTCTACGGCGTTACCTACGAAGGCAACTTTGAGGGCAGCAACATCCTCAGCATCCCTATAGACATCAAGGAGGCCACCAGCACCCTTGCCATGTCCCAGGAGGAGCTGGGCGACCTCCTCCACGAGGCTCGGGCCATGCTCCTGGCCCACCGCATGGCGGCCCGCGTGCCGCCCGCCCGTGACGAGAAGGTCATCACCTCCTGGAACGGCCTCATGCTCAAGAGCCTGGCTGAAGCCGCCGCTGCCCTCGCTAGCCCTGACTACCTGGCCGCCGCTACTAGGAACGCAACCTTCCTGCTGGAAACCATGCGCGATGCCAGCGGGCGCCTCCTGCGCACCTACAAGGACGGCCAGGCCAAGCTCTTGGCCTACCTGGAGGACTACGCTAACCTCATAGACGGTCTCCTGGCCCTGCACGAGGCCACCTTTGACCTACGCTGGCTCCGCGAGGCCGTCTCACTGGCCGACCAGATGCTTGACCTCTTCTGGGACGACGCCGAGGGCGTCTTCTACGACACCGGCAGAGACCACGAGCGGCTCATCCTCCGCCCGCGAGACGTCTTTGACAACGCCACCCCCAGCGGCGGATCCGTCGCCGCCGGCGTCCTCCTGCGCCTGGCCATCCTCACCGGCAAGCCCGGCTACGCCTCCAAAGCCGCCGCCACCCTGCGCGGCATGCGCCTGGTCATGGCCCGCGCCCCCCTGGGTTTCGCCCAATGGCTGTGCGCCCTGGACTTCCACCTCAGCGCCCCCAAAGAGATCGCCGTCGTCGGCCCGCGAGAGGACCCCACCACTCAGGCCCTCTTGGCCGAGGTGTACACACGATTCCTGCCCAACAAGGTCCTCACCGGCTTTGACCCGCAGGCCAGCCCAGAAGCCGCCGACGAAGTTCCTTTGCTGGAGGACAAGTACATGGTTGAGGGCAAGCCCTCCGCCTTCGTCTGCCAGAACTACGCCTGCCTCCTGCCCGCCACCGAGCCAGAGACCTTTGCAGAGCAGTTGGCGGCGGGATAGAACCGCTTTAGCCTTGGCATGGCTATGGAAATTCCGAAGTCCGATGCAAACAGGGAGGCAAAAATCCCATTGGAGCAACAGTGTGGCAGGCCAAAGATAAGTACGGCGAGTCCAGGCGAATTGCTCTTATAGCACTTTCAGAGATGCTGAGGGATCCAAACACAGAAAAACCGCAGAAGGTCACCAACTCGTTCGTCCAAATAAAAAGGGTTGACATGGAAGCGTTCAATCGGGCATATGAGGGGCTATAATCAACAAAGGAGTAAGCCATGAGCAAGGTACGCGTCCTGGTTGGCACACGCAAAGGCGCGTTCATCCTATCGTCGGACGGGAACCGCAAGAAATGGGACGTCAGCGGCCCACACTTCGCGGGCTGGGAGACCTACCACATGAAGGGGTCTCCCACCGAACCAGACCGGCTGTACGCCTCGCAGACCACAGCCTGGTTCGGACAGATCATTCAACGCTCGGATGACGGCGGCAAGACGTGGGAGACGCCCGGGGGTGAGAAGATGCCCGATCCATATGGCCCGCCCGCCGGCGTGAGCAACAAGTTCGTGTACAACACATCTCCCGAGACCGGCAAGCCGCTGACCACACACCTGTGGTACGACGGCACGCCGCGTCCCTGGGAGTTCAAACGCGTGTGGCATCTTGAACCATCGCTGACCGATCCTGACACCGTCTACGCCGGCGTTGAAGACGCTGCCTTGTTCCGCACAACCGACGGCGGCAAGAGCTGGCGCGAACTTGCCGGCCTGCGTGGCCACACCTCGGGACAGCAGTGGGCGCCTGGTGCCGGTGGCATGTGTCTGCACACCATCATCATTGATCCAAGCAATCACCATAGAATGTTCGTCGCCATTTCCTCCGCGGGCACGTTCCGTACCGATGACGACGGCACAACGTGGAAGCCCATCACCCGCGGCCTTCATTCGTTGTACATCCCCAATCCCACTGCCGAGGTGGGCCATTGCGTGCATCGCATCGCCATGCATTCGGCGCGTCCGCGGGTGCTCTTCATGCAGAAGCACTGGGACGTCATGCGCAGCGACGACGCGGGCGAGTCGTGGCGCGAGGTCAGCGGCAACTTGCCGACCGACTTTGGCTTTCCGATACAGGTTCACGCGCACGAGCCAGATACCATCTATGTCATCCCCATCAAGAGCGACTCGGAGCACTATCCACCCGAGGGGAAACTGCGCGTGTACCGCAGCAGGACGGGCGGAAATGAGTGGGAGCCGCTTACAAAAGGTCTGCCGCAGCGCAACTGCTACGTCAACGTGTTGCGTGACGCGATGGCGGTGGACTCACTTGATCCGTGCGGCGTGTACTTCGGCACCACCGGCGGGCAGGTCTATGCATCAGCCGACGCTGGAGACAACTGGGCCCCTATCGTCCGGGATCTTCCGTCTGTGCTATCCGTCGAAGTCCAGGCGCTTCCATGATCCGAGTCGTGCTCCCGGCACACCTGCGGACGCTGGCGCGCGTCCAGGGTGAGGTGAAACTCAACCTTGAGGGCCAGGTCACGCAACGCTCAGTCCTGGATGTGCTTGAGTTCCATTACCCGATGCTACGGGGCACCATCCGCGACCACGTCACGCATCAACGCCGACCTATGGTGAGGTTCTTCGCCTGCCAAGAAGACGTTTCACTTGAACCGCCGGACGCCCTGCTACCCGACGCAGTTGCTACGGGCGCTGAGCCTTTTCTGATCGTGGGAGCCATAGCTGGCGGCTAAATGCCCCGTAAGGTCATCTTGATATATGAGTGGCAATCTGTAGACACCGCATCGGTGACGGTGTGGTATGTGTTTCCCATGCCGCTTGAGCTACCCAGCTCTGGAGAGACGGCCAAGGTTTTACCTATTGTCCACCAGCATCCACCGACGGGGAATCAAACCTCGTAGGCTGATCCTGCAGGCGTTACTGGCAGGTGGGGACACCAGAAATCCCCCGCAAAGAAGGAGAAAGCACCCCATGCGCGCCAACACACTGAAGCAGAAGCTCTCCCAGGGGGTGGCCGCCTTCGGCGCCATCGTCAACGCCGACGCCCCGGAGGTCGTGGAGCTCTACGGGGCCATCGGCTACGACTTCGTCTTCATTGACTGCGAGCACGGCCCCATGAGCGTGGACCAGGTGGAGCACATGGTGCGCGCCGCCGAGGCCTACGACATCACGCCCCTGGCCCGCATCCCAGACCACGCCGACGCCACCATCCTGCGCTTCCTGGACCGCGGCGTCCAGGGCATCATCGTCCCCCACGTGAACACGGCCCAGCAGGCGGAGGCCATCGCCAAAGCTGCCCGCTATTACCCCGACGGCCACCGCGGCGCCGGCGGCGGCAGGCCCAACCAGTTCGGCGCTCCCGCTATGAGCCGTGAAGAGGCCAACCGCTTCGTGAACGACAACACCCTGGTCATCCCCATGATTGAAGAGGTGGAGGCCGTCAAGAACCTGGATGCCATCGTGAAGGTGCACGGCGTGGACATGCTCCACATCGCCTCCGGTGACCTGAGCCAAAGCATGGGCTATCCAGGGGAACAGGAGGTGTGGCGCGTCATGGAGGATGCGGTGCGAAGGGTGCGGGCCGCCGGCAAGTACGCCAGCGTGGGCGGCAACAACCCAGGCAACCCCCAGCGCGTGGCCCAGTTCATCAAGGTAGGGGCCAACGCCATCACCATCAGCGCCCTGGGCCTCATGCGCATCGCCGCCGAAGACTTTCGCAAGAAGGTGGAGGCAGCCTCACACTAAAGATTCATAGAGTCGGTGAGGGTTTCGTATCAGGGAACCTAACAGGATGCTGAAAAGGGGGTGTCCCCCAAATACAAATCAATCCCCAAAGGGGATACCTTACCGTTTCATGGCCATCGTGAAAGGAGAGAGGCATGACCGAGGATAGGGACGCCTTGCTACACCACTACCGGGAGATGCGGGAGGATCTGCTCTCTGCCATCGGCGGTCTCAGCGACGCGATGATGACCGAACCATCCCTTGACGGCTGGTCGGTCAAGGACCACCTGGCGCACCTCGCGCTCTGGGATGACATCCGGGCCAGCGAGGTGGTGCGCATCTCTTCCGGCCACGACTCAGCCTGGCGCATGACGGGCGAGCAAGATGAGGCCTTCAACGCGCTGGCGCACGACCTGCGGCTTGCCCTGTCGCCTGACCAGGCGAGGTGGGAGCTGGCGATATCAAGGCAGCGACTGCTTGACGCCATCTCCTCTGCCGCCCCGCGAGGTCTGGATAGTTCGCTCTACGGCGAGGCAGGTCTGCGCAGCGGACACGAAGCCCAGCACACGGGATGGATCAAGCGCTGGCGGAGCGAAAGAGGCGTCTAGTAGGGTAATGAAAAAGGGGAGTGCAGAGGGGCAAAGCCCCTTTGACGAGGGTCTGGGGGTATCCCCCAGATCTAATCTTCCCCCTCTCCCTTTAGGAGAGGGGAAACACAAGGGGGTGAGGTCAGCAGCCTGCTGGAGCGCCTCGCCGCCGGAAACCTCCGCAGGAAGATGTCGTCGGTTCCAGGCGCATAAAGTGCATCCAGGCTCTCTGGGCGCTACGTCCTAAAACACCGCTACGGGGTTAATCGGCGACCCCGTTCCACCGATGACCCTCAGCGGGTTCAGCGTCAGCATGAACTCGTAGCGCCGCTCCTGGGCGCAGGCCTGGGCCAGCGGCTCCAGCAAGGCGTTGTCTACCAGCGCCACGCCGTAGGCAAAGATGGCGCCGTGCACCGTCCATGGGACCTGGTACTCGTTGGGGCCGGCGTCCATCATGTCCCACACCAGGATGGAAACGTCGTTGTTTCGCAGGAAGGGTAGGCAGGTGGCGTGCAGGCCCGGGCGCTCCGGCAGGCCGCCCCAGACGCCGCCGTGCTCCCTGGCATACGCCTCTCGCCCGCTGTAGACCAACACCGCATCCCCCGGTTCCAGCTTAACACCTTCCTCTTTGGCGATCTCCTCCAACTCCCAGCCATGCACCGGCGCGTCCATGGTCACATAGGGCGCCCGCCGGTGCTTCGGCACATCCAGGAGCACACCCCGTGTCAGGATGCCGTCGCTCCACTGGTCAATGGTCCCATACTTGGCGCCGGTGTAGGCGATCACTGCATCGGGACTCTTGCCGTCCCACATACCATCCTGGTTCCATACGTGGCATAGGGCGTCTATGTGGGTTGTGGCCGTGCCGTGGTAGAAGACGCCGTAGTAGTCCATGGCGACGCCACCGCCATGTGAGCGCGCTTCGCTGAACATGTAGTGGTGGGCCGGCCTGGGGTTCTCCACCGACGGCGTCACCGGGAATGGCCGGCTCAGAGACACCATCCGCCCGTTCCTCACGAGGCGCGCCGCGGCGAGGCGCTTTTCTGGCGTGATCAGGTTAATAGCCCCTGCGCCTCCCTTATCACCCCAGCGCCCCCAGTTGCGGCGGTCCCGCAGATAAGAGTCCACCTCCGCCTTGGTGGGCAAGTGACGTTCCATGGGATTTTACTCCTTTTCTGTATACGGCTGTTTATGATAGTCTTTGATCCGCTTCTTTGCACAACGCCTCCACCACCTTTACCATTGCCAGGGTATCCCGCTGGCAATAATCCAGCAGGGCCTGCCGTAAGACAGCGCGCTCCCCTTCGGGAGTCTCCAGGGCGAGCATCTTTTCGTAAGCGAGGGCTGCGGCGTTGCCCTCCTGGATGGCCAAGTCGTCGTAGCCCATGTCCGGCGCCAACGCTGGCAAGACACTCTTCAAGGAATAGCTGCCATGCTGGGCGGGATGGTAGTAGTGCTCCCGCAGCAGCTTCAGCAGGTCAAACAATCGCCCCTGCATGGCCGTCAGGCCATCCGCGTACTGAGGCAGATGCTCCGCCGCCTCTTTCAGGCGGGTCGCCTCAAAGGTGGAGTACACGAGGATAGGCCCGGGGCCTCGCGCCGCCTGAAGCAAGGACTGGGTGAAGGCCTTCCGGGGGTCATCCTTTCCCTGGTGCAGAAAGGCCTGGTGGTAGAGCTTGCCGCCGCTATCTAGGGTATGCAGGGACCACTGGAATGGGATGGACTGGAAGGGGCGCGTCCCCGGAAACAGGGGCAAGGCTGGGTTGACCGTCTCAAAGTCCAGGAAGTGTAAGGGAGGCCGCACCTGGGCCAGTGCCTTGCCCAGGCCGCCGCTGACAAAAGGCGCGCCAGAGATGGTGCTGTCCCGTACCCGCCGCTGCATCAGCGTCAGCTTAGGGAAATCTGCGGGGATGTGGCGTATGTCAAGAATCCCAGCATCCCGCAAGGTCTCAAGCATCTCTGCCCTGACGTAGGGCAACTGCTCAATATAGTATTCCCGGAGCCCCTGGTGGCAGTGGCCGTAGAAGGAGCAGTGGTACGGCCTCTGGCAGTGCGAGCCAATCTCAATGGCAGGGACCCGCTCCTGATACAACGCCTCCCACATCTCCGCCAGCTTTCCAGGCGCAACAGTAGCCAAGAACTCCCTTGCCTGGTCGGTGACGTCATCCTGCTGGAACAGGCTCGCCAGGTCGTATTCGCCGCCCTGGTAGACGTAGCCAGAGTTTATGTGCGAGACGTAGGCAGCCTGGATGTGGAGGCCAACTCCTTCTACAACGTGTAGCTGAATTGACACGTCCGGGATGTGCTCCTCCTTCACCCTGGCAGAAGACTTCACCTCCATGAGGTCAAAGGAGCCATCTACGTTGCGGCGCAGGATGTCGCAGCGGATGCGGATGCCCTGGAAGGTGAAGGCCGCCTCAAAGATGGCGGGAAGGGAGGCCTCGGCAAGAGCGCGGGCCGTCGCCGTCACTGCCTGCTCGTGGCGGTCGTAGGCCTCTTCAACGAGCCTTCCGCCAGGGAAGAGCTTGCGAGCCAGGGCCCCTACCCTGTTGCCCGCCTCAAAAAGCGCCTGCTGGCCGGCATCCGGCTCCTCGGCCAGCTCCGGCTGGTACACTTCCAGGTACAGGCGCTTCAGGCACTGAAGCCCCGCGCCGAACCGGGATTTTGAAAGGGTCGGTGTTTGCGTACTGGCCATGCTGGGCTGACTATACACCCACGGGGTGCGTTTGGGGAACAGGCGTTACCATGATACTGATGGATGAAGGATAAGGCGATGCCCAAAGAGGAGTTCCACTTTCACACCACCCTCCGGGTGCGCTGGGCCGACTGCGACGCCCAGGGCATCGTTTACTACCCAGTGTATCTGACCTGGGTGGAAGTGGCCCTATCCGACTACTGTCGCCACCTGGGCTTCCGCCTGTACCACCTGGCAGAGCTGAACCTGTTTGACACGGTGACGGCCAGAGCCGCCATCACGTACAAGGCTCCCGCCAGACTGGACGACCTGGTGGAGGTCTACGCCCGCGCCGCCCGTGTGGGCAACACCAGCATCACCTTCGCCTACGAAATGTATCGTCAGGGAGAAGCGCCGCTCTTGGCTCAGGCAGAGGTGGTCTACGTGAGCTACGACAACAAGGCTCAGCGCCCGCGCCGGACGCCAGAGGAGGTTCGGGAGGTCTTCAGCCACTTTGAGGCCACAGGGAACCGGCTGCCATTGGAGCGGTTCCCGCTCTTCTCTGGGGCCCTAGCGTGAGGCGACGGGCGCTTCCAGAGGCAGGGCGCACCACGTCCCCGACTCCGCCGACTTGCGCCACGCCTCGGCAAACTCCAGCAGGCGCACGCCGTCTATGAAGTGCGGCACGGCAGGCCCTGGCTGCTTCTCCCCTCGCACGGCAGCGATGAACTCCGCCTCTACCGCAACGCCCTTCAGGCTGCCGTCCGCCTCTTTCAGATTGGCTGGCACGGGGATGGGCTGAAGCTCCTTGTCGGTCCCCTTTGCGCCGAAGAAACCCGTCTTCGCCTGACCCTCGGCGTAGCACACGATGCTGCCCAGGTCGCCGTAAACCTCAAAGCGGGACAGGGCGGACTCACCCGCCACGGTGCTATGGATGTAGGTGAGGGATGCGCTGCTGGCCAGCTCCGCCAGCACCACGTTGGACTCTGGCCGCACGTCCCGCGCATGGTGGTCCGCGCCGCGAGGCGGCACCTCAAACCCCTTGCGGTAGCCAAAGACGCGGGTGTGGGGGCCAAACCAGCGGTTGGCTATCTCAAACTGGCTACCCAAGCCAAAGAAGCGGGTATGCCAGTAGTCAAGCACGTGGAGCACCTTGCCCGCATACCCCTCATGCAGCAGCCACTGCATCATCGCCTCCTCCCGCAGGTAGAACTGGCCGGGGTACACCAGAGCCACCAGGTTCGGCCTTGTCTGGGAGGCTTGCAGCATGGCCCTGGCTCCAGCAAGGTCAGGGGCGATGGCGTTCATGGAAAGCAGGTGCTTGCCAGCCTCCAACACGGGAATGCACATCTCCGGATGCATGGCCGTGCGAGTGCCCACCACGATGGCCTCCACGTCCTTCGCCGCCACTACCTCGCGCCAGTCCCCGGCGGTGCGGCCAAAGCCAAACTGCTGGGCCACCCTTTGGCTGGACTCCGGCGTGCTGTTGGCGACGACCACCAGCTCTACTCCAGGGACTTTCTTGAGCTGCGGAAGCAGTCTATTCTGGCTGAACCTGCCTGCGCCAATGAAACCGATCCGGACCGTCCTGGAGGTCATAAGGTTGCTCCTCTTGGTTGCCTTGCTGGCCTGAAACACCCATCACTCAATCCCCAGCAGCTTCTTGTAGTCCGGGTCCATGAAGGCATCCAGGCGGCCAGCCCGGTTCGCCGCGGGACGCGCCCCAGGGTTGGGCGGGACAAAGGGGCCACGGCGTGACCCGGTCAGCGGTTTTTCACCGATAACCTGCCCCTGCTCCAGCTGGGCAAGGCGGTCGTTGCCGTAGTCCAAGAGGTCGTGCAGGAGGTAGCGGTTGTCCTCGCCAAGGGTATGGGTCCCTTCGGTGATGCGCAAAGGGACCTTGTTCATGATCCAAGGCCTCCCCATCAGGACGCGGGTGCCCATTCCCCGCTCTGGCGTCCAGGCAACCTTCTCCAGGAAGCCTCTGGCCCAGTAGTGGGATGAGATGTTGGTATCCTTGGAGTCAAAGACAGCCCCCGAGGGCACGCCCGCTTCCTGGAGGCGCTCCATCATCGCGTGCTTGTCCAGGGTGCGAGACCACTGGGAGATCACCTCGTCCAGCTCATCGTGATGCTTGCGGCGGCCTATCAGTGTGGCGAAGCGAGGGTCAGTCGCCAGCTCCGGCGCCCCCATCTCCTTGCACAGGGCCCGCCACTCCTGGTCGTCGCCCACCGACAGGGTGCACCAGGCGTCCCGTTCGTCAGTGGGTTTGCAGGGGTAGCAGCCCTGGGGGGCGCGCCACGGGTGACGGTTGCCGATGTGCCCGTTCTCCTTGCCGTTGGCCGTGTAGTCCAGGATGTACTCGGCCGTCCAGTAGCAGCCAAGCTGGTACATGCCCAGGTCTACCCACTGCCCCTTGCCCGTGCGGTTGCGGTAGCGCAGGGCGGAGGCGATAGCGAAGAGGCCGGTCCAGCAGGCCAGGAAGTCCACGTAGGACTGGCCGGCTTTGGAGGGGGTATCATTGTCGTAGCCGGTGATCCAGCAGAGGCCGTGGGTGGCTTCCATAGTCGTCGCCTGGCCTGGGTACTGGGCATAGGCGCCTTCGCCATGGCCGTAGCCGGTGTTGGACACCATGATGATGTCCGGCTTGATTTTCCTCAGGTTGGGGTAGTCCATCTCCCAGCGGCGCATGACCCGGGGCGTGTAGTTCTCCACGACGATGTCGCTGACTTTGACAAGGTCCTTAAACGCCTGTCGCCCCTCCTCTCGCGAGAGGTCAAGGGTCAGGGAGCGCTTGCCGCGGTTGAGCTGGTTGAAGGTGGCTCCGCGGTTCCAGGGGTCGTGGCCATCCTCGTTGTCCGGCGAGCCGGCGGCGGCGGAACGGTCCGGGTGCTGGATGCCCTCCACCTTGATAACCTCCGCACCCATATCGGTCATGAGGCCGCAGGCGTAGGGCATGGCGAAGACGTAGGTGGAGTCTATGATACGGATGCCTTCCAAGGGTCGTGCGGACATCTCGCGGCCTCCTCAGGTTGGTCTGATAGGACGGAGTCCTTCGCCCGTGTGTTTGAAGTCCAGAAGCCGAGGGGATTATAGCATTGCTGGTGGAGAAAGGGCAGACCCTGTATCATTGACCCATGAAACTGCACGTTGGCCTATATCCAGTGACTGGCAGGGAGCTGAACGGCGCCCTGGGAGACCTGGGCGTCCTCCTGCCCCTTGAAGCGGCCCTCATAGCCATCAACGGGCTCAATCCCACCACCACCCTCCTCGGGGTGGGGATTATCTACATCCTCTCCGGCCTGTACTTCCGCATCCCCATGCCGGTACAGCCGTTGAAGGCCCTTTCGGCGCTGGCAATAGCCCATCAATCACCGCCGTCAGTCATCGCGGCTGCAGCCCTGCTCATGGCGGGGGCCTTATTCGCCCTCTCGGCGACACGGGGCATCAAGCTCCTTGAAAAGATCGTCCCAATCCCAGTCGTGCGAGGGGTGCAGATCGGCCTGGGATTCCTGCTCCTGAAGAGCGCCTACCAGATGGTGTTCCAGAAGCCCTTCCTCCTCAGCGGCCAGCAAGCCGCCGTTGAGCTAGCAAGCCTGGCCGTCCCAGGAGGCGTGCTCCTGGGTCTGGCCAGCGTGGTCTTGCTTTTCGTGCTGCTACGGCTGAAGTCCATTCCCGCCGCGCTGGTTGTTGCTGCCTTGGGCATTGGGACGGCCCTGTTCACGATAGGGGGAGACGCCGTCTGGAGGCTTGGCCCCGCGCCGCTCAGCCTCGCGCTTCCTTCTGCCAGCGACTTCTGGCCCGCTCTGGTGCTCCTGGTTGTGCCGCAGCTCCCGCTGACGCTGGCGAACTCAGTGATCGCCACCGCAGATGCAGCCAAGGCCTATTTCGGCGACAGGGCGGAAAGGGCTACACCCACCCGGATAGCCATGAGCGTTGCCCTGGGGAATCTCTGGGCCGGGCTCACCGGGGGCCTGCCAAACTGCCACGGATGCGGCGGACTCACAGCGCACTACAGGCTGGGAGCGCGGACACCCCTCGCCACTGGGTTCCTGGGCCTCGTGCTCATAGGGGTGGCGGTCCTCTTCGGTCGCTCGGCCCTGGAAATCCGCTCTCTGCTGCCTGCCGCGACCCTCGGCGTCTTGCTGTTTTACGTTGGCGTCCAGCACATCATCCTTGGGGTGAACGTGGATTCGACAATCCACCTAGTGCTGGCGGCAGTGGTTGCTGTAGTGTCCATGGCCTTCGGCGGGAACCTGGCGATAGGCGCAGGAGTAGGGCTGGCGGTCTACTGGACTTCGCGATTTGTGGCGCGGAGGGGGCGACGGCAGTCGGCCGTGGCGCCATCCCAGAAGCCCGCCTTCAGGAGGGTGGTTGCCGCGCTGGAGCGGGTGGTGCCTTCGGCGTGAGGCCACTCTCCCGGAATCTTTCATGCCCAAGACCATGAGTACCCTTATGGATGAATACCGTTTGGCAGCAGTGGGGCGCGGGCTGCCGCAGCCCTTTGCGCAGGGGCGAAACAGGTGAGGGATGCTTCGCGAGGCGGCCGCATGGGAAGACTAACGTGTCTGAACACCTCGCTCTAGCATGACAGTGGGCTACCCCTGTTTGTACAGACAGCCAGCGCCTACTCTCCCGGAATGTCCACCCATCCAGCCCCCGACTGCGAGACGCGTATGGCGTCCAGGACCTGCTGGCAACGATAACCGTCGTAGAAGTTGGGCGAAGGCGAGTTGCCTTCATTGATGCCCTTCATGAAGTGGCGCAGCAGGATGCGAAAGGCCATCAAACGGTCGTCCCGTGGATCTACAAAGGGGCGGAACCTCTCCGGCATGGGCAACTCACGGACCCCTTGCCCTTCACCGAACCTCGCACCCAACACCCTGCCGTCGCTGGGTGGATTCACGCCCGTCTGGGGCGTTTGCAGCGTACCCTCAGCGCCGTACACCTGGAGGAGCGCGCCGGGGCCAAAGGGAGCGCGGGAGCTGGCGGACATAGAGGCCCATCCACCCTGAGCAAGGGTCGCCACAAAACTGAAGGCATCGTCGGCGTCCGTGGTCGCGCTCTGGCCAGTGGCCGGGTCTACACGGTTGGGCTCGTGGACGAAGACGCCCCCGCACACCCTGGACACGTCACCCACCCAGTCCCGCAGGCAGTCAATGTAGTGGGACCCAAGAGCGCCCAGGAAGCCACCACCCTCCGCCGCTCCAGCGCCCAGGGGAGCGGTCCGGGTAGGCCGCTCCGTTGGCCCTCGGAACAGGTACATGTGCACCGCCTGCACCCTGCCCACGTACCCTTGAGAGAGGAGCTCCTTCACGTACGCCCGCCCCGGAGCAAAACGGAACTCGTGGGCGACCATGGCGGTACGCCCCACGCGGCTCGCCTTTTCCGCCATCTCCATCGCCTGCCCTTGATCCAGCGCAAAGGGCTTCTCGCAGAGCACGTGCTTCCCCGCTTCCAGGGCGGCCATCACCATCTCGTAGTGGTTGGCCGGAGGCGTCGCAATGCTCACGGCGTCCAGGTCTCCCATGTCCAGCAACTGCCGGTAGTCGGTGAACGCCCTGGCAACGCCAAAGTCGTGGGCCGCCTTTTCTGCCCGCTCCTCGCGCCGCGCACATACCGCCACCACCTGGGCGCCCTCGGAGAAGAAGGCGGGAATGTGCACCGTACTGCCGAAGCCGACGCCGATAACCCCTACTCTAAGGGCGCTAGTGGTCATGATGCCTTGCTGCCTTTCATGTGCTGGCAACATGATAGCAAATAATGCACTTTCAAGCTCGCGAAGCCCACAAAGGGTCCTGTTCGCGGGTGCGTGGTTTTCATGTCCCCCGACTAATGGTCAGAGACAAGATAACTTGTCTTGTCATTAGCGGAGCGTTTCACCCATACCTCCATCCTCTCCCGTCAAGAGGGAGGAAGCCCACCCCTTTCCCCCCTTGCGGGGGAAGGCAGGGATAGGGGGTTGGTTGTATCTAACCCTAGCGCTTTAGTGCCAGAACATCACGAAGAAAGAGCGCCTGGTTCGGCGCTCTTTCTTTCC
The DNA here is from genome assembly GCA_016179765.1 of Chloroflexota bacterium. Taxonomy (GTDB): domain Bacteria; phylum Chloroflexota; class Dehalococcoidia; order Lucifugimonadales; family JACPCL1; genus JACPCL1. The sequence continues at coordinate 8,453 of JACPCL010000043.1, read as the reverse complement.
TTGAAGCCGGCCTACGGGTTTACTGTCGGAACGCTCTGCTCCTTGGAGGTGTCTGCGTAGTACCAGGCCAGGACGTGTCCCTCCTTGAGGGAGAAGAGGTCTGCTCCGACCGGCAGCGGCTCCCACTTATTGGAGGCCTCGCTCCAGAGGAAGATCAACCAGAAGTTAGGAGCCTGGCCCTTCACCCCAAAGAGGGCATCAATAAAGTGGGACCGGTATAAAGGATAGAACTGGGCCTCCACCTGGCCCTGGGCCGCCGTCTCTGTTAGCTCCCAGGCGTTGGCCCCCCTGGGCAGCTCCACATCGCGGAACCAGCGGATGTCTGCTTCCGCCACCTGCACCAGCAGGCTAACCTTGATAGTCTCTGTCTTGCTGGTTGCCGCAAAGGTGGCTGTAGGGGCAGGGACCGGCGTGGCCAGGGCACAGCCCACCGAAAGCCATAGGGACACAAGCAGCAGCGCCGCCCACGCCGCTGGGCGAAAGGGGTGTTCAGTTTTCATCATGGCTCCCTATTTGCCCAGCCTGCGCCCAGCGACGATGGCCATGGGAGCCAGGGCAACAAAGAACACCAGGTTGCTGGAGATATGGGCCGCCATGAAGTAGAGCGCACCGGGGTTGGAAAGGGCGACCCAAACCCAGCGGGCGTATTCGGTGGAACCGGCCAGGCCGGCCCAAACCAGACCTGTGTAGACGTTGGTGGCGACATCGTAGGCCACAGTGGAAAGGACGGCGGCAGCGGCAAACAACAGGCTGGCCTTGCTGGGCAGCAGTCGCACCTCGCCTGCCTTCAGGAGCCTGCCGGCCAGGGCCCCGGCCAGAGCGTAGCCGGCCTCCGATGTCATTTCCACGCCCAGCAGGACCGCACCCGACGGCCCAAAGGGGTTGAAGGTGCCGTACACCAGCCAGGCAGCGGCGCCGACCATGGCCCCGCGGCGGAAGCCCAGGGTGTAGCCAGCCAGGAAGACCAGCATGTCAAAGAGTTTGACGTTCGGGAAGTTTTGCAGGGCGTAGTTGGAAAGCAGAATGGCAACAACGTAGGCGGCCATCGCTCCTGTGTGGGTAAGCCAACCGGGCAGGCTTGCGACCCCCTTGCCAACCGGGGCTACCCTAGGAATGTCCTTGTCAGACAAGGCATCCTGTTTCAGAGTCGTCATAGGTGACCTCCTGTGCAATGGTGGTAGAACAAAAAATCCCTGCTCTCCGGGATGCAGGGATAGGGGACATGGAATCACACGCTTATGTGACAGCCATCGTACACCTCCTCTGTGTGCGCAGAGTAGAGCGTTGGTCGCTCCCGGGCAGGTCTCCTGACTTGCGGCTCGCGGCCTGCCGGCGCCTTCCCATCCCGAATCGTCGGGACAGTGGCACAATGCCGGCAGGCTCCCCGCTTACAGTGGCGCAACCGTGGCGGACTTGCACCGCCTTCCCTGATTAAGCCCAACGGGCGCCTGGGAGCTGATATGAAGCTGTTAATACTGAGAGCAGTGTACGAGAGGGCTTCCATCGTGTCAATAGACGTAGCACCTAGCCAATGCGCTATAATTCGGCAAAAAGCTAGGAGGGGGCTATGCCAACCATAGATGTCTTGCTGGCGGGAATGACGGTGAACACGGACCAGACCCGTCTGGGTCTGGCCACCATCGCACTGATCCGGGGACGTGCCAACATCCTGGTGGACGTAGGCCACTATGGCCGGCGCGCCCTGCTGGAGGAGGCTCTGGCCCAGCGCAATCTATCGCCAGATGACATCCCCTACGTAGTCATTACCCACTCCCATTGGGACCACGCCCAGAACGTGGACGTCTTCCCCAACGCGACCTTCCTTATCCACCCCAAGGAACTGGAGTACGCCCGGGCGCCCCGCAAGGGTGACTGGGCCACTCCTTCCTACTTCAACGCCACCCTCCAGGGGCTGCGGGTGAAGGAGGCGGTGGAGGGTACTGAAATAGAGCCAGGGGTGAAGATCATTGAGACGCCGGGCCATACCCGCGGGCACATCAGCGTGGTGGTGGACACGCCCCAGGGCGCCGCCATCGTCGCCGCCGACGCCTTCCCAGACGCCCACACGGTCAGCCGAGGCCAGCCGTACCTCATTTTCTGGAGCGACCGCGAGGCCAAAGCCAGTGTGCGGAAGATGCTGGGCCTAGCCAACATCATCTACCCCGGCCACGATAGGCCCTTCCGCATCGCCGGCCAGGCCACCCACTACTTCGGCGGCGCCACCAGCATCCGCGTCTCCGCCGCCTTTGAGCGAGGCGACTCTGGCGTGGGTGTTACCATCTCGGTGGAAGGCGTCCACCAGCCCTGGAGCCACCCAGAGGCCAGAGACAGCTAGGGCCGCCACCAGAAGAAGAGGGCACGGGCGGCTACGCCGCCCGTGCCCTCTTCTTCTCTTCTTTCTGGGGTGGGGCTCCTTTGCAAATGAGGACGCACCCCGATGGCGTCAAGCAGCCGGCGCTACCCCAGCGCCAGGGCGGCGGCGTGCTGCTCGCCGGCGTGGTAGGAGGAGCGCACCAGGGGGCCGGCGGCCACGTGCTTAAAGCCCATGGCCAGGCCCTCATCTCGTAGCGCGGCGAACTCCTGCGGTGTGTAAAATCGCTCAATAGGCGCGTGCTTCTGGCTAGGGCGCAGGTACTGGCCGATGGTCAGCAGGTCACAGGCCACCGACCGCAGGTCGCCCATCGTCTCCAACACCTCGCTCCAGGTTTCCCCCAGGCCTACCATCATGCCAGACTTGGTGGCCATGGCCGGGTCCAGCTCCTTGACTCGCCGCAGCAGCTCCAAAGAGTAGTCGTAGCTGCCCTTGGGGCGCACCGAATGAAACACCCGGCGCACCGTTTCAATGTTATGGTTCAGCACGTCAGGCTGCGCCCGCACCATCCCCCGTAGCCCCATGCCCTGGAAGTCCGGGATAAGCACCTCCACCTTGCACTCCTGCAGACGCTCCCGAATCTTCTGAACGCACTGGGCGAAGATGAAAGCGCCGCCGTCTGGAAGGTCGTCCCGGTTCACCGAGGTGATGACGCAGTAACGGAGGCTCAGGCGCTCTACCGTGCGGGCCAGGCGCTCCGGCTCCTCCAGGTCCAGCCCCAAAGGCCTGCCGGAGGTGACAGCGCAGTAGCGGCAGGCCCTTGTACAGATGTCTCCCAGGACCATGAACGTGGCCGTCCGTCCCTCCCAACACTCGCCAATGTTCGGGCAGTGCGCCTCCTCGCACACCGTGTGCAGCCCATTGCCCCGCAGGAGGTTGGCAAGGTGGACGAAGTTCTCACCGCCAGGCGCGCGCACCCTAAACCAGGCGGGAAGCCTTGGGCGGGCCTCGGAAGGCTGTGGCGAGGTGGTCTGCTCGGTCATGAGAGAAGCCAGAAGGATGCTTTGTTGCTCACCAGGTACCCTTTCATAGTAGCACACCCATTGCAGGCCTCAGCTACCGGCTGAGGTTCAGAAAGCATGGCTTACCTCCCATCCCAGTGCAGCAGCGCGGGCAACTGGCGCGGCCCCTTCCCTCCTGGCGAAAGGACGGGGCCAGCCCTCTCCTTGAAAGGCTGGCCCCGTAGCTTCCTCATCTGCTGATAGGACTACCGGCTCCTGCTCCTCTTCCGGGGTGTATCCTCATCATCATCCTCATCCGGCAGGCTAATAGCGCCACCGCCGGCAAGCTGCTGCTGGATGGCTTTCGCTTCGGCTACCGCTTCAGCAACGGCCTGGGTGCCCTGCTCCACCTTCTCCTCCTCCGTGGGCTGCGGCTGGTTGGTCTGGTACTGGTCGCCAGAACCGCTGCCGCCGCCCGCCTCACCGCCGCCGCCCGCGTCACCACCGCCGCCACCGCCCGCGTCACCGCCGCCAGCGCCTGCGTCACCGCCGCCAGCGCCCGCATCGCCGCCGCCAGCACCCGCGTCTCCGCCACCCACCGGGAGTGGCGGTGGCTCCATGGTGATGGCCACGTTGTCCAGGTGGACGTTAAAGTAGAAGAGGTTGTCCTCCTCAATAAAGGCGATGATGATGGTCCGCCCTATATAGGCGGATATGTCTACCACCCGCAGCGTCCAGGGGTTCACCACTGGGTCCCCTGGGTCGGTGGAGAACACTTCCTCCAGAAGACCGCCTTCGGTATCCCAAATCTGGACCCTGAACTCCTGCTTATGCTCGGAGAACACCCCAGCCCAGTTCTCTATCCTGTCAGCCCAGCTCAGGTAAGCGCTGGGCATCCACTCCGGCACATGCACCTTCTGCCACAGGGTATGGACCCCCGGGCCGTTCTGCCAGGTCACGGCGGAGCAGTTGCCATTGTATGGCGCTACTGGCCCGCCGGGGCCAGGTGGGTCAAAGAACCCGCCGTTTGCGGTCCAGTCGCCGCTCCCGCTGTTCTTCACGTTCCACCGGGACAGGTCGCAACTTTCAAAGCCACCGTTCTTGACCGGGTCCAGTGAAGGGTTCGCCTTCACGTCGCCCAGGGCAAGCTGGCCGCCGTCTTTGACCCACGTTGAGCCATCGGGCCTCCAGATGGATATCCCGAACTGGTCGTTGCCGCTCCCCGGGGCGCCAGTGTCCAGCGCCTCGGCGCAGAACTTAAAGCCGCCGTGATGGTCCACCTTACCCACACCGCAGAACTTGGCGCCATCAAAGGTACCCTTCAGACGCTCAAAATTGACCAGACGCACCGAGCCCACCGTCCCATCAAGGCGCTGGCCCCTGAACCAGACGGTGATCTCTCCGTCAGAGGTCTCCCCCCACTCCCCGTCAATGGACAGGCGGGCCCAGAAGGAGGTCTTCAACTGGCCGCCCTCGGTAAAGAGGGTGCCTTGGCCCTTGGTGGTGAGCTGGAGTGGCACCCCCACGATCTTGATGACCAGGAGCTGCCGGAAGAACTCCACCCCGTTGACGTAGTAGATAACCCAGCACTCCACCACACCGGGCGGCGTGCCCGGCGGCACGGTGATGGTCTCTTCCATGGGCACCGTTGAGCCAGGAAGGGTCGTGATAGACCCAGGCACGAAGGTCACCACGAGAGGCGCGCACCCCACCGGAACGTAGGTAATAACCGCTTTCACCGGCCCCGTCCATATCTTGGTGGCAACGTTGGAGGACTGGGTCTTACCCGCCGCATCCACAAAGCTGGCAACAATGTAGTCTGTGCCAGGCGTCGTCCCGTGATACGTGAAGCTGGCCGTCCCGTCACCAAGAGTCACGGCCGTCCCGCTGACGCCGGTATGCGGCCCATCCACCACCTTGAAGGTCACGGTCACGCCAGACTTCGGCGCGCCATCCTCCAACACCGTGGCCGTCACCGTATGGTCCGTCCCCACGGGGTTGGTATCGCTCTTCGGCGCCAGCTTGATGTCGCTGATCACCTCCAGCGCCTCGCCCCGCGCCAGAATGTAGGGGGAACCCACGCTGCCATCAGGCGCGGTGTAAATAGGCGGAAGGTCCCGAGCAATCGCCAGCACCAGGAACGACGCAGGCCAGCTCGGGAACACCTCATGCACCGAGCACCCCCAGTTGGACAGGTCGGCGTCCGTCAACCCCGCAAGAGCAGGGTGCGCCGCCACAATATGAGCATCGGCCGGGCAGCCCCCTATCTGGCCGTGCACCAGGAAGGATCCAAAGGGCTCCAGCACCGGCGGCGCCACGGGGACGGCAGGGGCCACTTCCCCGGCAGGGGACACACTGAAGTAGTAGCAGCTCAGGTCTATGTACGCGCCCGTCTTGTCCACGGCATCGGCGGCAAACTTCATGCCGTTGTTAATCAGGGTCACCGCACCCCCAGTCCCTTGATGGAACACGGGGTCAGTGCCAATGATAATCACGTTGCCGTTCACCACGGGACCCCACACACCACGGTTGGCCTCTGCAGCGGCCAAGGGGCTAGGGTCACCCACGCAGGTGGGGTCGCCGAAGACGATGGCCCGGTATGCGGCAAACTGCGCCGCCGTCATACCACCCCACGTCACCGCATCCACCACCGTCGGCGCCTGGCCGGCCAGGGTAGCCGCAGCAGCCTCCAGGCTGGCGGCTCCACCGCTGACCGTGGGGCCCAGAATCAGCACGCCAGCCGTGGCCGCCGCACCGGGGGCGCTCCAATAGGCATCAAGCAGCAGCGGCGACTTCGGCAGAGGGCTGGGCACGGTGATGAGCTTCGGCACAATGAGGGAGTCGCCGCTCTCTATGGTGGCGTGCACCACCGGCGGCTCTACGTTGCCGGGTATTTGCACCTCAATAATAATCTGCTCTACCGCAAAGACCACGCCATTGATGGCGAACTCCACCACGCACTGGTACACGCCTGCCGGCGTGCCCGGTGGCACGTGGATGGTCTCCTCCATCGTGTGGATAGAGCCAGGAGCCACGTCTTCTATGACGGCAGGAACCAGGCTAACCACCAGCGGGGCGCACCCCACGGGCGTGCCGGTCGGCGTGGCCCAAGGCCCTCCCCGGGGCAACGATGTCTCGCACGCGCTGCTTCAGCTCCGCGGGCTCTGGGAAGCGGCCCTCGGCCTTGCGCGACCATGCAAGCTGGCACTTGGCCCTTACTTCAAACACACCCCCTTTCCCCGGAACAAGGGCCACCTCGGCAATCTCCCCTTCAAAGGTAGACAGCAGCTCCTGGGCCACCCAGGCGGCGCGGAGCATCCAGCGGCACTGCGTGCAATACTCTATCTCCACACGGGCCTTTTCCATCATTCCGTCACCTCTCGCCCACGAGTATCAGGCAGGATTATACCCTATCTTCATAGCGTGGGAAAACACAGAAGGGTTGTTTCCTCCCACCCATTCATCGGCCCAGCATAGTCCAAAATACTCAACAGGGTGTTGAAAAAGGGGAGTGCAGAGGGGCTTTGCCCCTCTGCCGGTCCGCCTGCGGCGGATGGGGGTGTCCCCCAGATTCAATCTTCCCCCTCTCCCTTTAGAGCCTGTCCTTGAGCGGAGCGAAGGAAGAGGGGGAACACAAGGGGGTGAGGTCAGCAGCCTGCTAGACCGCCCGTGGCAGCCGCAGACAAAGCGCGTTGACATGGCAGGGCGGCGCAGCTAGGATGATGCCACCCTTTGCCGAGGTGACCTATGACGACCCAGGGATATGCCCGCCCGGAGCTTCTGGCCGAGACGGAGTGGCTGGCCCAGCGCCTGAACGACCCCAACATCCGCATCGTGGACTGCGAGGTCCCCGATGGCTACAACCGCGCCCACATCCCCGGGGCAGTGAACGTCGGCGCAAACACCTATCTGAAGGGGGGCCAAGACCGTATCCACGTGATGTCTGAGGCAGAGGTGGCGGAGTTCATGGGCGGCCTGGGCATTGGCAACGATACCCTGGTGGTGGCCTACGATAGCCGAAGCTCCCTTCTGGCGGCGCGCTTCTGGTGGGTGCTCAACTACTACGGCCACACCAACGTCAAGGTGCTGAACGGCGGCTGGCGAAAGTGGGTTCTGGAGCGCAGGCCCATAACGGACAAACCCGCCTCCGTCGCCAGGGCCACCTTCTCCCCCAGGGTAAACCCATCGCTGATTGTCAAGGGGGGTGACCTGAAAGCCCAGGTGAGTAAGCCAGGAGTCGCCATCTGGGACGTGCGCTCGCTAGCGGAGCACACCGGAGAGAACACCCGGGGCAACAAGCACGCGGGCCACATCCCTGGAGCCTGCCACCTGGAGTACCTCAGCGTGATGGATACCGAGGGGCTTACCACCTTTAAGCCAGCGTCGGAGATACGGCGGATGCTAACCCACATAGGCGTAACACCCGACAAGCAGGTGTACACCTACTGACAGGGCGGCATCCGTGCGGCGCACGGCCTGTTCACCCTGAGGCTCATGGGTTACGACAAGGTGGCCAACTACGACGCCTCCTTCGGCGAGTGGGGCAACGTGGAAGGGTTCCCGGTGGTGCGGTGAAACCCTTTCACCCATGGCCTAGCAGGCTGCTGAAAAAGGGGAGTGCAGAGGGGCTTTGCCCCTCTGCCGGGAGTCTGAGAGCCTGTCCTTGAGTGAGCCGAAGCCCTGAGCGAAGCGAACGGGGAAGCGAAGGAGTGTGCCTCAGATACAAAATCTGCCCCCTTCCTTCCAGGAAGGGGGCAAGGGGGATGGTCTAAAGGTGTTTTTTAACACCCGGCTAGAGACTGCCGCCCACCTTGGCCAGCAGGCGCAGGGTCCCCTCCATAGAAGCCGCCCTGTCCCTCCCCGTAACCACAGGCGAAACAAGCACCTCCGTGGCTCCAAAGGCAAACAGCTCCCGTAGCCTCGCCTCTACCCTGTCCTCACGCCCGTGGAGCAGCACAGCGTCTATCATAGGGTCACTCCAGGCTTTGGTCTCCAGCACCTCTGGAAAGCCCGCCTCCGCCAGCATCTGGGTATAGAAAGGATTGGCAGGGTAGGCGCCCATCTGCTCTCGCATGGCGGCCCTGGCTTCTGCGGCGTCGCCATGCACGCATACCGGAGCGTGAGCAAGAAGAGGCGGCGTC
>JACPCL010000042.1 GCA_016179765.1 Chloroflexota bacterium | reverse complement strand
GTTGAGCGACAGGTACAGCTTCTCCAACACAGCTTGGCTTGCACCTGCGAGTTTGCCGCTCTTCACCATGCGCTGATAGGGGGTCATGGCTTCGTCATAGAAGCGGATGCTTTTCGCTCCCTCGCGGCTCTTCGCTGAGAGCTTCCTGACCGGCTGGAAGAAGTTCGCATGAAGCCTGGCCAGAGAGTAAACCCGCTGCATTTGCAGGAATGCCTCCGCTGTCATGTAGCGGCCGTAGCCCACCAGCCGGCGGACCACGGCGCCGTTCTTCTGCTCCACATGGGCGCTGTCGTTTTTCTTGTACGCTCTGCTCCTGGTGAACGTGATCTTGTTTGTCTGACAGTACTCATAGAGGCCGTGGTTGATGAACTCAGACCCGTTGTCGGAGTCCAGCCCCAACAGCGGGACCGGCAGCCTCCTGCGTATCTTTTGGATCGCAGCCCCCACCCGCACCTGTGTCTTGCCCCACACCACATCCATCTCAATCCATCCAGTCGCAATGTCTACGGCGTTCACCGTCCACAGGTGGAAGCCCTCCGTGCTATCCCCACAGTGTGCCACCGTGTCCACCTCCAGGAAACCAGGCGTCACGTCGTCCCAGTCGCTGAATGTCCGCACGGGGATCCGTTGCCGCAGCAACGTCCCTGGCTTCGTGAGACTCCTCACCCGCCTCCGCATCACTACGCGGTCAGAGGCCAGGAGCCTCTCCAGCGTGGCAGGGCTTGCCCGCCTGAGGAGAAGGCCTGCTTCGGAGGAGATGTTGAGCTCGCCGAACGCCTCCAACCGTGCCGCAAGCTCAGGTATGAACGGGCGCAGCCTTTTCGCTCCGATCCCACCTGCTGCCTCATACACTAACCGGGCAGCAGCCGCCACCTTGTGCCCGTACACCACCGGCCTGCCCGGCGATTCCCCTCCGCTTGTGCGCTTCTTCCCCGAAAGCAAACGCACCGCAGCCTTCCTGTGGTAGCCGGTGACGGCCACTACCTCATCGAGTATCTTACTCTTCTCTTTCTTGTTGGCCTTCGCATACCTCTCCCTCTGTCGCCCTGCGTATTCGCGGATGCTCTCTCGGTTCACGGTTACCTCCCGTTCTTCGGTAACCGTAGTTATGAGGCTTATTCCCCTTTTTGGTAACCATAATTACCCTGCCATGCGCCCTCTTGACACTCAACCATAGGATCTCTCCCATGAGGAGAGGGGGACGATGATCTGAAGAATTGTTGTGATGCGCCAACGGCGCATCACAACAATTCAAATTTATCTTCTCCCCCTTCCCCTGGGGGAAGAGCCTGTCCTTGAGTCCCGATGGAATCGGGACGGACGAAGGAGGGAGCCAGAGGGGGTTAGGTTATTCAGTCAGACACCACTAGTGAAGGGGGAGAGCAAAAAATGGAGGGACTACAGGGGGAGAGATGGAACTACCCCAGGCAAAGGGCGAAGGAGTATGCATCGCGCGCCTGAGAGGGAGGCTGCCCGCATCATCGCCTTGACACTGCCATAAACCGTAAGTAGTATGAAAGATGCGCCGCGGTAGCTCAGTAGTAGAGCACGGCTCTGAAAAAGCCGGTGTCGTCAGTGCGATTCTGACCCGCGGCACCATACCGGCGACGCGGAAGTGGCTCAGTGGTAGAGCATCTCCTTGCCAAGGAGAGGGTCGCGGGTTCGAATCCCGTCTTCCGCTCCAGAATCTCACCACCGTCGTCCTGACCCTGTCGGGACGACGGTTATTACTATGATTGAGCCGCTACCCCAACCGTTGGGAGCACCATGGGCGTCATTCTGGTCACTTCTCTGCACAACGGCGATGGCAAGACCGCTTTCTGCGCGGGGCTTGCCCTTCTTTTGGAGCAGCAAGGGCGCAAGCCGGCGCTTATCAAGCCCCTGACTGCGGGCGACCCCGCGGAGGACCCGGACGCACGTTTCTTCAGGCGAATCTCGGGAGCCAGCTTACCTGTTGGCCTGCCGCGGCCTTCAGTCGTCGCCGAGCGTGACCTGACTCCTGAAGCCAGGGTGCAGATAGCCGGTGCGGTGGCTCAAGCGTCTTCGCCTTTCAAGGAAGCCCCAGAGGGGCTTCCTTCTCCTCAGGGAAGCCCCGTCATCGTGGAAGGGCCGTCCCTTGTCTCTTCCGATGGCGCACCTTCTCCCGTCCTTGTCTTTCAAGGAAGCCCCAGAGGGGCTTCCCTCTCTGGGCAGCTTGCGGAGGCCCTGGACGCCCGGGTGGTGCTCCTGGTCCAGCCCAGCCCGACGCTCCAAGCCTCCCAGGTAGAGGAGGCCGCCCGGAGCTTGGGCACACGCCTGCTGGGCATCGTGCTCAACGGCGTCAGACGCTATCAGCGGCACGGAATAGAAACGGACCTAGTCACCCCGCTGCGAGCCGCCGGCCTGGCAGTCCTCGCCCTGGTGCCAGAGGACCGCCATCTCCTGGCCGTGACTATCGCCGACATTGCCCGGGGCCTGAACGCCCAGTTCCTGCTCCTGGAGGAGAAGCAGGACCAACTGGTGGACCACCTGGTGATTGGCGGGAACGTGCTGGACTGGGGTGTCCACTACTTCAGCCAGTATGAGTCCAAGGCCGTCATCGTCCGAGGCGATCGCCCGGATATCCAGGTTGCCGCGCTGCACACGCCGACGCGCTGCCTGGTCCTCACCGGCGGCCACCAGCCCCTTCAGTACGTCCGCTACGAGGCCCAGGAGGAGGCGGTGCCCCTGCTCCTGGCGCAGGCCAGTACCCTGGACACCGCCAGGGCTGCCGAGGCCCTGCTCGCCAGGGCCACTGTCCACCATAGGGAAAAGGCGGAACGGTACGCCCAGTTGTTGCGGGAGAGCCTGGACTTGGCAACCGTCTTATCAGCCCTTGGCTGAAGGGGAACCAGCGGCTCTTTGACGGGGGAAGGTGGGATCGTCTCCTTCTGCCGTTCCTAGTAGGATGGGGACATCGCCTTGGGAAGGGGTGTTCCCCCGGCAATCCAGGGGGAAAGTGCCCTTGTACCCCATACGAGTTTGTTGTAGTATCTACATTTGCCGATTGTATAACGGAGGGCGGGTGAGATTGAATGCTCTAGGTATTCACGTCATTCTTGAGTTGAGGGAGTGCAATCCTGCGCTCCTGAACGACTACGCTTTTGTCCGTTCAACCATGATTGATGCCGCCAACTCCCTTGGCGCGACCATCATAGGCGAGTCCTTCCACCGCTTTCAACCCATCGGCATCACCGGCGTCGTAGCCATCGCCGAGTCCCACCTGAGCATCCACACCTGGCCCGAGTACCGCTACGCTGCGGCGGACATCTTCACCTGCGGTACCTCGGTCTCTCCTCGGGAAGCTGCCAACCTCCTCATCCACCGCTTCCAGTGCAAAGACCCCGACATCACCGAGCTGGAACGGGGCAAGCTGGCTGTGCTGGCCACCGCCGACAGGTAGGGCGACATGGCGCAGTTGCCTAGCCGTTGGTACTTTGAGCACATCACCCCCAGCCTGAAGCTGGTCTCCGAGCTCACGAAGATTCTTTATGTTGGCGATACCAAATACCAGCACGTAGAGATTCTGGAGAGCGTGCCCTTTGGCCGCTCCCTGGTGCTGGACGGCCGCACCCAGTCCTCGGAAGCCGATGAGTTCGTGTACCACGAGGCCCTGGTGCAGCCCGGCCTGGTGGCCCTGGAGGACCCGCGCACCGTCTTCATCGCCGGCGGCGGCGAGGGCGCTACGCTGAGGGAAGTCCTCTCCCACAAGGGCGTTGAGCTGGTCACCATGGTGGACCTGGACCAGGAAGTGGTGGAGGTGTGCAAGGAGTACCTGCCCAGGCATCACCAGGGAGCCTTCAGGGACCCGCGTCTCAAGCTGTTCCATCAGGACGCTGGCAAGTACCTGGAAGATCACGCCGACAGATACGACTTCATCGTTATTGACATCCCGGACCCTTTGGAAGCGGGGCCTGCCTATCTCCTGTACACCCAGGAGTTCTATGGCCTAGTGCGCCGGCGCCTGAACCCCGGCGGCCTCTTGGTGGTCCAGACCGGCCCGTGCGGTCCTATGTACCACCGGGACGTCTTCACTCCCGTCCATCACACCATGAGCACGGCTTTGCCTACCGTTGCGCCCTACAGCGCCCACGTCCCCTGCTTTGGCCTCTTGTGGAGCTTCATCCTGGCTGGCGAGCGGTACGACCCCTTTAGCCTCTCGCCGGCGGAGATAGACGCGCGCCTGGCCGCCCGGTGCGTCCGCGAGCTGCGCTTCTACGACGGCGTCGCTCACTACGGCCTCTTCAACGTACCCAAGTACATGCGCCACGGTATGGCACGGGAGGGGCGCGTCATCACCAAAGAGAGCCCCGTCTTTGCCCCGTAGCTATTTGAAGGGAAGAAAAGGGCCAGACCGAAGGTCTGGCCCTTTTCTTCCCTTGACATTACCCTAGTAGGCTGCTGAAAAACCCCTCAAAGGGGTTCAAGGTATCCGCCTACGGCGGATGGATTTGTATCTGGGGGACACCCCCAGACCCCCGTCCCTTCGCTACCCCCTTCACTGCGTTCAGGGCTTCGGCTCACCAGGGCAGGCTCCGGGGCTTTGCCCCTCTGGACTCCCCTTCTTCCGCACCCTGCTACAGGGGCACGGTCACCTTGGCCGTGGCGATGGTCTGCCCAAGCTGGTTGACCCCGCTTACCTCCACCTCCACCAGCCGCTTGCCGCCCTCCTCCCGCTTGGCCAGCACCTTGCCGCCAAAGGTGACCACGTCTCCGGGGCGGAAGGGCTCCAGAGCCCGCATGTTGAAGCTGCTGCTGAGGACATTCTGGGTGGGAAAGGCGAGCTGCAATGCCTCTATCATGTAGGCGCAGGTCACCACCCCCTGGTTCACCGTCCCTGCGAAAATCCCCTGGCTGGCGTACTCCTCGTCGGTGTGCAGGTTTTTGCCCATGGTGGCCGGCGGAGGCCCCCGGCGGTTCAGCAAGCCATAGTTGTTGATGGACTCCTGGCTCTCCGTCTTCTTGAGCTTCGGGAGCTCATCCCCAACCTGGATAGCGTCAAAGGACACCTGTGTGGCCGTGAGCGTTGTCATCCCACTCTCCTTTCGGTCTTTGTGGCTTGGAAACGACTCCCTTATGACCCGCGGGACTTTTGGCCCCGCGCCAACTCCCAGATGACGTTGTACAGGTACTCCACCACTTTCTCGCCTCGCTGGTTGTGGGCCACGACGCGGAAGGAGACGAACCGGTTGCCCGACCGGGTCTCCCACCGGTTGTCCAGGGTGCTGGTGCTCATGATGGTGTCCCCTGGACGTACCGGCACCCCCTGGAAAACGATGTCTGACCCCGCGAAAGGGGTGCTGCGCGGGCTCTTGGCGTACTGCTCGGGGGATACGTAGCCGTGGTGGTGCATGATGTCGGCCCGTCGCATAGGGGCGTAGGCGTAGCACATGGTGGGCGGAGCGATGACGCCGGGCAGCCCGGCGGCTCGGGCCGCGGCGTCGTCAACGTAGATGGGGTTGCTGTTCTGGACCGACCGAGCGTAGTTGGCGATGCTCTCCCGCGTGATCTCAACGGTCAGTGGCGGGCACGTGTGCCCAATTTGCATCACGTCCCAGTTGTACACCTTTTCCTCTTCCTGCGCCTGTGTTTGTGTCATTGGCTCACCCTCCTCTCCCTAGCGGGGTGCTGACCTCACCCCCTTGTGTTCCCCCTCTCCTAAAGGGAGAGGGGGAAGATTAGACCTGGGGGACACCCCCAGACCCCCGTCCCTTCGTCCGCCTGCGGCGGACTCAGGGCAGGCTCCGGGGCTACGCCCCTTTGGGCACCCCTTTTTCCGCAGCCTGCTAGGGGCTACCAACGCTATCTCTATGGGGTATGACAGATGATTACCGTGGCAGCATCGCCTTGGTTGGCCGGAACCTCCCAGGTGTGTTGCGCCCGATTGTAGCGGCGCCTCGCTTGCAAGTCAACGCTAGGAGCCTTGTGGCGCACCCTGCCTTTGGGGATATACTGTCGGCCATACGGTGTGGGTATGGCGCGGGCCGTCCCAGGAGACGTTATTGGAAGGTCAATACCCGCTCATGCAGCGCGTCCTTTGGCGGTCAGGCCTCTCTCTGGCCCTGGCAAACCGGAGCCGAAGGGAGGACCTGAAGCTGGCAACCTTCGTTGCAGCCTGGGTCCTTCTTCTCTTTCTCTTTGCACCGGCCTGCGGCCCCAGCGCCTTCAAGGGCACTATCCTCTTCACCTCCCACCGCCAGGGAGGGCTAGGCGTCTACTCCGTCAGCTCCCGCGGCGGAGAGCTGAAGCACCTTACCCCGGGGGACACCTACGCCTTCTCTCCGCGATGGTCGCCCGATTACACCCGCTTCCTCTACCTGGCCCGACGGGGGGAGAAGACGGCGCTGATGGTGGCCAACCGTGACGGTTCTCATCCCCAAGGCCTGGCTGAGACCGATGGCATCCTGGCCAACCCAAGGTGGTCAGCCGATGGCCGGTACATCGCCTACGCCCTTACCCTGGACGGCGCCACCGCCATCCGCGTTATGCGCTCCGACGGCACGGGCGACGCCCCGGTCGCCTTTGAGGTGTCGCCCGCCGACTACGCCTCCTGGTCGTCGGACAGCCAGTGGCTGGCTGTGGCATCGGCCACGCCGGGTTCGCCGGGAATCTATCTGCGCAACCCCGCCGGCGTCAACTACCATCGCCTCTCTGCCCAGCAGGACTCTCTGCCACTGTGGTCGCCGAAAGGTGACAGGATCGCGTTCATGTCGGAGCGTGACGGCACGTCAGAGGTGTACGTGATGCGCAGCGATGGCTCCCAGCAGGCCCGCCTTACCACCAACGAGACCAGGGAGTACCACCTGGCATGGTCCCCCGATGGCGGGAGCCTGGCTTACGTCTCCGAGGAGGATGGCAACCCGGAGATCTACGTGGCCCGCGTGGACGGCTCCCAGACCCTGCGCCTCACCTTCAACGCCTTCCCTGAGATGGACCCTACCTGGTCTCCCGATGGACGGCGCATCGTTTTCGTCTCTAGCCGGGAGGGCAACGCCGACCTCTTTATCATGGACGCCGACGGCAACCGCCAGCAGAACCTCACCTCCAGCCCCGCTCCCGAATTCTCGCCCTCCTGGTCTGCAAGGTAGTGTGGCGCCACTGAAATGCGCTTATCAATTGCATCCCTCTTTCGTCCGCGCATATGGTCATTAACAATGATGACTACGCCACGACGGGCAGCACCACCTGGGATGGACACCGCGCGCTGTGGTACACGGTGTTCAAGGCCACGCGAGTGCTCCGATGCTTGCCCAGGGGTTCTCCGGTGTTGGGATTCACGTCAAAGCGTGGGAAGTTGGAGCTAGAGACGTCCAGCCGTATACAGTGCCCCCGGGCGAAGACGTTGGAGGTGGGGTAGAGGGTGATGGTGATGGGGAACACCTCCCCAGGCTTCATGAGCTCCGGTTTCTCCCAGGAGTTCCGGTAACGCATCCGGAGGATGCCGTCGGTAATGTTCAGGGCAAACCCCTGGGGGTAGTCCTCGCTGGCGGGGTAGACGTCTATGAGCTTTGCGGTGAAATCGGTGTCCGGGGCGTCGGAGCTGACCCACAGCTTCACCTCTATGGGGCCGGTGACCTCCGTGTCTCTGGGCAGGGGAGCTGTCTGAAACACTAAAACGTCGTGCCGGGCTGAAAGGGGCATGGTGTAGGGGGGCTTGGCCCCAAAAACGTCGGAGCGCTCACGCTGGTCCCATCCTCCCGCCGCGACAATCTGCTCCACCCGCGCCGCCTGGGGCAAGAGGCTTGGGTCGGTGATGTAGGGCGGTATAGGCCTCAGGGTCGCGAGGGAGGAGACGTTGCCGCCGATGGTCGGCGCTGGGTCCGCCGGGTCAAAGCGGTAGGTGGTGGAGGAGGCACGCTCCCGGGGTGGCCGCATCCGCAGGGCGCCGCCGGCGTGCAGGTAGTAGGTCACGGCCTTGGCTCGCGCCAGGGGCCATGCCTGCTCCGTCCGCCAGCGTCCACCGTGCTCCAGCCGTCCCACTCGGTTCTTCAGGCCGCTGCCCTTGCCCATGACGAAGATGCGCACCGGCGGGTCCCGGTCAACACCGGTGTCCAGGTCCTTGAGCCACCGGTCAAACCAGCGCAGCCGCTCTTCGTTGTAGCTGAAGACGGCAGCCTGCCCCAGGTCAATGCCGCCGGCATAGCTCACTCCCATGGTGGCGTCGCCGTGGGTCCAGGGGCCCATAATGAGCCGGACAGGCCCTTTCTTTCGCTGGCTGAGGGCCACGTAGTTCTCCAGGGTTGCCCGGGTGTAGGAATCGTACCAGGCGCTGGAGAAGAGCATGGGCACATCGGCCCACTGGTCCCAGTAGATCTGGAAATTGACGCTGGGGTCTTTCCACAGGTCGCTGTAGTCCCCCTGGGTCAGGATGTCCAGGGCCCGGCGCTCGTAGCTGGGAGTCAGGGCCAGGGGCGTCTGCCCGGGACGGATGGGCAAGGTGCGTAGCAGGTCGCGAGTGTCCACGCTGTTCAAGGCCTGGGCTACTGCCGGGTCGCCTTTCAGCCCCTCGTTGGTGTTGATGGCGGCGTGCCAGTAGAGCCACGTAAGGAAGCGCAGCTCCAGGGCGCCGCCCTGGCGCAGGGTGCTGGTGTAGCCGTTGGAGGCCCCCTCGTTCACCCACATGCAGGTGAGGTGCGGCGGGCGCTGCACCGCCAGGGCGTTCTGCGTCCAGGCGGCGTAGGAGGTGCCGGTGGTCCCGATCTTGCCGTTGCAAAAGGGCTGGCGTGCCAGCCATTCCACGGTGTCGTAGCCGTCCGGCCCCTCCTGCCACAGGAAGTCCATGGCTCCTTCCGAGCGGAAGCACCCGCGGCAGTCCTGGAAGGCGAAGATGTAGCCGCGCTTGGTGAAGAAGCGTGCGTTGCGCTCCACGCGGTCAAGGGCGCGTTTATTGTAGGGGGTGCGCTCCAGGATGATGGGCAGCGGCTCCTCCACCAGGCGCCCGTTTCTGGCAGGGCGGTAGACATCCGTTGCCAGGCGGGCGCCGTCCCGCACGGGAAGCATGAGGTCTTCCATGACAACCACGTCGTACTGTGGCAGGGACATAGGCATGGCACTCCTCTCCCTCCAACAGACATGGGCGGGCGGCTCCGCCACTATGCGGTTTCTTTGGGGGTCTACTTTGGGCCGATGACCAGTACGGGGATGCCTGATTGACGGATGATACGGTCGGCAACGCTGCCAAAGACGACGCGGCCCAAGCCGGAGCGGCCGTGGGTGGTGATGACGATCACGTCAATGTTGTGGGCCCTGGCGGAGGCGATGATCTCATCGGCGGGGATGCCCTGGCGCACCTCCCACTCCACCTTCAGGCCTGCTTTTCGGATCTCCTCGCCTTTCAAGGCCAGGTATTCCAGGCTTTCCTTCTGCTCCAGGTCAATGGCCGCGTTAATCGCCTCCATAGATATGGGCATGGCGTCTATGCCCCCCGCGCCGGTCATGCTGGCGGCAGCCAACTGCCGCGCGACGGTGACCACCCTGACAAGGAGGATGGAGCCGTCGTTGAGGGCGGCTCGCTCCCTGGCGTAGGGTAGGGCCTGCTCGGCCAGGTCAGAGCCATCCAGAGGAACGAGGTATTGCATAAGGACCTCCTTTGTGGGAACGTCGGCGGGTGAATGGTGGCTATTATAGTAGGCGTGTGCCCAGGGGGAAAGGATATTTGTGACATAAAAGGGGCATGTGGTATTATCGGCCCATGTGCATGGGCCAGACAAAGGGGTAAAAGGGTAGGGGATATGGCAAGCTACTCACCCCTGGATGCCGCGCGGGTGCAATCGGCTTTGGAGGGGATGCCGGTAGGTGGACGCATTATCTATCTGCCTGAGGTGACCTCCACGATGGATGTGGCGCGGCAGGAGACGGCTGCGGGCAGCGAAGAGGGGCTGGTGGTGGTGGCGGAGGAGCAGACGGTGGGCCGGGGACGGTTTGGACGGGTCTGGGTCTCTCTGGCGGGGCAGAACCTCTCCTTTTCGGTGGTGCTGTATCCCAACCGATGGGCCATGTCCCGGCTCAGCGTGGCAGCGTCGGTGGCGGTGGCTCGTGCCATCGGCCAGGTGACGGGGTTGTCGCCCTCCCACAAATGGCCCAATGACCTCCACTTTCACGGGAAAAAGGTGGCTGGGATACTGGTGGAGAGCGCTCTGAGGCAAGGTGGGGTGCAATATGCCATCGTGGGCATTGGCGTTAACGTGAACGCGGACCCATCTGAGATGCTGACGGGGGGCTACCAGGCGACGTGTCTGGCTAAGGAGCTGGGCCAGCCTCTCTCACGGGAAGAGCTGCTCACCGCGGTCCTGGCAGAGCTGGGAATGGTGTACATGGAGCTTAAGGGGTGGGGCGAGGTGTGGGAGGAGTGGCAGGCATCTCTGGATACCCTGGGCAAAGAGGTGCGCGTGCAGTGGGGCGACCGTGTGGAGGAGGGCCGTGCCGAGGGCGTGGACGGCGACGGCAACCTGATCCTGCGCCGGGCGGATGGAAGCCTGGCGACCCTGACTGGAGGCGAGGTGACTCTGCAATCCTAGGAGGTCGCGATGCTGGCGTCTCTGAGTATGGAAGGCAAGACGGTGGTGGTCACCGGCGGGGGCACTGGCCTGGGCAGGGCCATGTCCCTGGCCCTGGCCAAAGCCGGGGCGAACATCGTGGTGGCGGCGCGGAGGGCGGTGCTCATTGAGGAGACGGCTGTAGCGGTGCGGGCCCTGGGACGGCGGGCGCTCGCCGTGCCTACTGACGTAACGGAGTCGGCTCAGGTAGCGCGGATGGCGGCGCGGGCCAGGGAGGAGTTCGGGAGGATAGACGTGCTCATCAATAACGCGGGCATCGTGCGTGACCAGCGAGCCAAGCCCATCTGGGAGATCACCGACGACGAATGGCGCGTGGGGATAGACGTAAACCTATCCAGCGCCTTCTACTGCGCCCGGGAGGTGGCCAGGGAGATGGTGGATCGTGGCAGCGGCAAGATCATCAACGTGGCCTCAGGGCTGGGGTTCCGAGGAGGGCGGGATAACTACATGTATGGCGCCGCCAAGGGGGGCATCATCAACCTGACGCGGGTGCTGGCCACTAGCCTCTCCCGATATGGGGTGATCGTGACCTGCATTGTGCCAGGGTTTGTTACCACGCGGGACCCAGACCCGAACCCAACGCGGGCGCCGCGGGACCCCTTTATCCCCGTGGGCCGCACGGGAGTGGCGACGGAGATAGGGCCGCTGGCGGTGTACCTGGCCTCCGACGCCTCCAGCTATACGAACGGGGACTTCTTTATCCTGGACGGCGGGGGTCTGGCAGGCGGCTATGCGCCCACGGGGTACGCGCCGGAGGTTGCGCTGGAGATATAAGCCCTTCCACGGCTTGGCCCCAGAACACACCTGGGGGCGGTCCTCCGATCGCCCCCAGGTGTGTTTACCGAAGGAAACGTGTTGCCCAATGGCGAGCGGGGAGGCGAAAGCTGGGCCGTTAGTGTACGCCGGTACCGGGGGCTTTGATCTGGTTGACCTTGGCCCGAATGGCATCGGCGTCGCGGAAATAGTCCTTGTTGATGGGGATCCACTCTTTCCACTGGGCGGGGACATCGTCCTCAGCGAAAATGGCGTTCACGGGGCACACCGGTTCGCAGGCTGCGCAGTCAATGCATTCCGTGTCATTGATGTACAGCATGCGGTCCTCTTCAACATCGGCGCCGTAGATGCAGTCCACGGGACACACGTCCACGCAGGCTTTGTCCTTTACATCTACACAAGGCTCCACGATGATGTAGGTCATGGAAAGCGTCCTCCTTGGTGGCTTGCTGGAGATATGAGACCGGGCCAAGGCCCAACAGCCATTGTATGCTAACCCGCAGGGGGTTGACAATGCGGTGTGCCCCTAAAGAGGGGAAGGGTTTGAAGTCAGGGGTTGGGCTGAGTAGAATAGGAGTGTGCCGAAGTGGCGGAACGGTAGACGCGGCGGTCTCAAAAACCGTTGGGGTATCCACTCCCCGTGTGGGTTCAAATCCCTCCTTCGGCACCAACGCTCCTCAGTGAGCTACAGTCGTATCTGAAAGGCCCTGGCAGCATTGCCAGGGCCTTTGGTTTGACAACGGGCAGGAGTTGAATCGCCAGGTCACCCGTGCCTAATGGCCTAGTACTTTCGGACATTGAGGTTTTCACCTTGAGCGGTGATGATAGTTGAGACAGCACAAGGTTACTTAGGCCCACCTACGGAACATAGGAGGGGGGACTCCCGGCCTCGCCAGTTCTTTCGTGTATCTTTACAGGATTATGTCCTATCTTGGCCGTAAGTTTTGTCACCAGGGCATACCATGGAGCTTGACCCCTTAGCCTCCTCCGTAGGAGAAGCATGATGCTCAACCATCAAGACCCTCGTAGAGCGGCTCAACTGGACCTACAGAGCACTTCGCCAGACCAGCGCTTTTTCAATCATTTGTCTCTTACCAGCGCCCTTGAGATGAGCCTGGTAGGGGTGATTAAGCTGTTTCCCAAGGACAGCGTTCTGTTACGAGAGAGGGAAGAAGTAGAAGAGGTCTACATCATTCAAGAAGGGTTCGTAGCTTCGGGACTTTATCAGTCCGTCAACCCGTCCCTGTGGCTGTACGTGTCTGGGCCGGGAGCGCTTGTAGATTCTTTCGGCCTGCTTCACCCTGCCACTTCGCCTGTGACCGTCGTGGCGTTGGGAGACGTCAAAGCTCTGGCGATCCCCCAGAGCAGATTTGCTGAGATCATGGGTAAAGAGCCGGCCGTGGAGGTTGCGTTGCTGAGGTCACTGAGCACCCGGCTCTCCTTGATCAATCAAGTGGCTTTTGGGGAGCTCGTCTGTGGCCGGCCAGCCTATTCCAGAAACTAGCAGGGTGCTGACCTAACCCCCTAGCCCTCTTCCCTGAAGGGAAGGGGGAAGAATTGTATCTGGGGGACACTCCTTCGTCCGCCTTCGGCGGACTCAAGGACAGGCTCCCAGACCCCCGTCCCTTCACTTCCCCATTCGCTGCCCCTTCACTGGGTTCAGGGCTTTGGCTCACCAAGGCTTCGGTTCACCCAAGGGTAGGCTCCGGGCTTTGCCCCTCTGGACTCCCCTTTTTCCGCAGCCTGCTAGACGGCGGCAGCCACAGGTTCGCTCTCCCGTGCGCCGGCTCCCAGGAAGCGGTAGCCAATGCCGTGGATGCTGGCGATCCAGCGGGGGCTCTGGGGGTTGTCGTTGAGCTTGCGGCGAATGCGCTGGATGTATTTTTTCAGGAGGTTGGTCGCGTCTACTTCATCGCCCCAGATCTCCTGGCAGAGGGCGTTGTGGGTGACGACGGCGCCACGGTTGCGGGCCAGGAAGTACAGGACGCGGAACTCGGTGAAGGTGAGGTCCACGCGCTGGCCTTGCATGTGGACTTCATAGGTGGAGGGGTCTACGAGCAGGCCGCCGGAGGAAACGGTCTCTTGGGCCAGGGCGCTGGCGCGGCGAACGCGACGAAGCAGGGCAACAAAGCGCGCCGTGAGGTTGATGAGAGAGGCAGACTGGCGGAAATAGTCGTCAGCGCCCGTTTCCAGGGCCTGGACCTCGTCCAGCTCGTTGGGGGACTCCGACTCCATGAGGACGAGGGGAACATCGGAGAAAGCACGGACCTCGTTGATGAATCGCTCCATGGACCACGTACCTGGCCCGGGCTGAAAGAGGACGACGTCTGGTTCGTCTTCCCCAATGGTCTCCAAGATGCTGTCCGCATCACTGGGAACAACAACCCGCGCGCCAGGCCAACGAAGCCGTATGGCCACCTCCACCTTCACAACCGTTCCTGGACCTGCACCTGCAACAAGGACCATCATAGCCCCCCCCTTTCACGGCCAATACTCCACCGCCCCATCTTCATCGTCCGTTGCTACTGGCCGAGTGATGGTGAGATGAAACCAATCAAGGGAGGGAAACGCCTCCGTGCGAACCAGCATTGCTGGTTAGTGCAAGGGCCGGTCAGCCCAATGAAACCCGGTCTTTCGTTGTTTCCACTCCTTTCCTGGGGCGTCGCAGACAGCAAAAAAGAAGCAAACCGGCGTTCTCGCCAAAGTTGCTCCCGCCGTCCTTGGATCTAGGAGCTGTCTAGCGGTTGTCTACTAGCCTCATGGTCCCGGAAGCTTGCCATGCGGCGGCGTGCGCCAGGGCCGTCTAGGGACCGGCAAACCCTTACGGGGCAGAATCCTAGTATGGAGCCTGCCCCTTTGTCCAGTGGGCGTACTTAACTAAACCTCCCGACTTTTACCCCTTTAGCGCTTCTTAACCCTTTCTTTATACTCTTTACACCCAGGTTTACCGGGGGATGGCTATATTGGAAAGAGAGGAAAAGAGGGGAGTAGTGAGGTTTGTACAACATGGTGCAAAAGAACCGCTCAAAAGAAAAGAACAGCAAGCGGCCCCCAGCCCTGCTCACCGTTGGCGACGTGGCGTCCCTTCTGAATCTGCACCCCAACACGGTAAGGCGATGGGCTGGCCAGGGGATCCTGAAGGCGTTGCGGGTAGGCCCCCGGCGGGACCGCAGGTTCTACAGGGCTGACATTAGCCGTCTCCTGCGGGTCTCGCTGAAAGGGTCCGTTGGGGATGAAGCGGAAAGCTCTCTGAGAAGGTAGCAACAGCATGGCTGGCGTCAGGATTATATCTAGCGGCAGAGCATAGCGCGCTGGACTGGGAATCCCCCCTTCGGCGCCATGATTGTTTCGCGCTGGCAGGCGGTGAAATGCACCAGGCCCCTCCCAAGGAGGGGCCTGGTGCATTTCAGTTTTCCTCTGTTTGTAGTAGAATGTTGCCGCAAAAAACAGAGAAACTGCGGCGCTCTTGAGAGGAGCTGCCGTGCGACGCGCCCCGTGCCCTCACGAAAAGGAGTACCTCCATGCGCATCGGTGTTGAGCTGGCTGTCAAAGCCACGGTGAATGAGCTAGTGGAGTACCTGAAGCTGTACGACTCCCACGGCTTTGACCGGGTGTGGATACCTGACAGCAATATCTCTCTCTGGGAGATGTGGACGGTAGCGACGCTTGCGGCCACGCACACCAAGCGCGTGCGCATAGGCGTAGGCGTCTCCTCTCCTTACCACCGCAGTCCCGCGGTGATAGCCCAGGCGGCGGCGACTCTGGACCGGCTTTCCGGAGGGCGCATTGACCTGACGGTAGGCCGCGGCGGGCGGGAGTTTCTGAAGAGCATCGGCGCCGATGGCGACGACGCTGGCGTGGAGGAGGCTATAGGCATCCTGCGGGGTCTCCTGAAAGGGGGGACGGTGAGCGCCAAGGGCGCCGTCTTCAAGTTTGACGAGGTGTCGCTGCGGGTGAAGGCCGCCCAGGAGCGGGTGCCCATCTACATCGCCGCCATGAGCGAGCGGTGGATGGAGAGCGCCGCCAGGTGCGCCGACGGGGTGCACGTCTACACCAGCAACCCCAAGCTGTTGACCAAGGCCAAGAAGTGGGCCACGGCATCGGGCAGGGGGGACTTTGCCATTATCACCACCCTCGGGTACGTGGAACCGGAGGAGGTGCGGGTGTGGTGGGTGACCAACTTCGGCAAGAACTACAACCTGCAGCAGCTTTGCGGACGGGAGGTGGGTAAGGCCAGCTATGAGGAGCTTGCTGAAGAGCTGGTGTTTACCGACCGGTTCAGCCTGCTGAACCAGGTGGACCGGTTGGAGCGTTTGGGGGTGGACGAGCTGATGATCGCCTACCGGCGACCGGAGGACCTCCCTACTATCGCGGAGCTGGTGCGCTCCATTTAGCAACGCATTCGTTGTACGGCGGCCTGGAAGCTACGGTTAGCATGTTCAGCGCCTCTCCTGCGAGATGAGGTCTTGCTTGAAGAGGCGCTTTCGTGTCTAATGGATGCTTTTTGTGCAAGAGTGCTATACTACGGGCGTTCTTGTGGCAAGAGACACCGGGCTGAAGAAGCCAAAGAGAGGTAAGTATGGCTGATGCGCACTGGGGCGACGTCTACAAGGAGCTGGGGGCCAGGCCCGTCATCAACGCCATCGGTAGCGTGACCATGCTGGGAGGCTCCGCTCCCCTACCGGAGGTGAAGGCGGCCATGGAGCGGGCTGACGGCGCCTATATCCCGCTCATGGAGTTGGAGGAGAAGGCGGGAGAGGCCATCGCCCGCATGGTGAACGTGCCTGCGGCCTACGTCACGTCCGGGGCCGGCTCTGCGCTGACGCTGGCTACCGCAGCCTTCATGGCGGGCGACGACGATGCGAAGATCCAGCAGTTGCCAAATACCGCGGGCATGAAGAACGAGGTGCTCATCCAGAAACGCCAGCGCTACTGGTACGACCGGTGCCTGGAGCTAGGGGGCGCAAGGCTGGTGGAGTTCGGCTCAGCGGAGCGGACCACTCGGGATGACCTGGAGCGGGCGATCGGGCCCAAGACGGCGGCGGTCCACTATTACGCCGTGGAGCAATCTCCAGACCCCCACGCCCTGTCGCTACAGGACACCATAGAGATAGCCCACGCCCGCGGTGTACCGGTGATGGTTGACTCCGCGGGGCAAGTCTACCCACTGGACATCTTTGGCAAGTACGTGCGCATGGGCGCAGACTTCCAGTGCATCGCCGCCAAGTACCTGGGCGCTCCTCAGTCTACCGGCCTGGCCTTGGGCACCAAGGACACGATACGCAAGCTGGGGCTCCAGAGCTTTGTAAGCTATGAAGGTCGCCGAATCAGAGGCATTGGACGGCCCCAGAAGGTGGACCGCCAGGAGATGGTCGGCGCGGTGGCGGCGGTGAAGCGGTGGATGACGATGGACCACGAAGAGCGCCTGGCCAAGGCGGAGCGGCAGAGCCGGACGGTCATGGCGCCGCTGAGGGGGATAAGGGGGATTAAGACCCAGCTCTTAGACAACATCCTGGGCCATCAGCCCTATGGCGTGCGGCTGGACTTTGACTCCAAGGTGTGCGGCCTGACGGGGAAAGAGGTGGTGGACCGGCTGAAGGCCGGCGACCCGCCCATCTGGACCCGCGTGAGGGAGGGAGAGGACTACATCCTCATCCACGTTTTTGGCCTGTACGAAGGGGAAGACAAGGTGGTAGGTGAGCGGATAGCGGCGCTGTTTGGACGATAGCTGGAAGTCTGGCGAGTGCCGTTTGCCGTTGGTTGACTCCACCGCACCCTTCGGGGTGCGGTTTCATGTCACCTGCGGGCGAACGCCTTGCCTCAGCGATGGCCAGGGCTTAGGATGGAGGCAGGGGAGAAGAAGGCTCCTCTGGAGCCTTCTTGAAAGGGAGATAAAGGGAGGGCACGCTTTCTCGTCACTGCCCGGTGGTGTAGTGGTAGCACAGCGGACTTTGGATCCGTTAACCCTGGTTCGAGTCCAGGCCGGGCAGCCAGTACTTTGGCCTATCAAGGGTTTACTATGACTGGAATCAACCCTAATGAAGATCTGAAGCGCCAGCACGAACAGGCTGCCGCGCAGCGGTTTCTAGACTGGTTGAAGCAAAACCGGGGGAGGAGTTTGGTCATTTCCTCAAAGACGGAGGCCCCAGACTTTGAGTGCACAGATGGGGCGAGTGGAGCAACCGTTGGTCTTGAAGTGAGTACCGCTTACTACGATGAACACCATGCCAAGGGTGCTTGGGACCTGGCTCGCGGGAGGACGCGACAGTACGCTAGCGACGTCCTCCAAAACCCAGATGAAGGACTAGCTGACTCCATCAACAACCGGCTCTCTGACAAGTGCAAGAAGCAATATACTGTGAGCTTTCCGGTGGTGCTGGTTGTAGATTCCAGGCCGCCCTTGACTGACGAGCAAGATGTCCAAGACACTATTCTGCCCGCAATTCGGTTGCCTGCTCAAGTCCCTTTCCAAGAAATCTATCTGGGCGTTGACATTCCTATTGGTCGGTCAAGCCCCCACGGTGGGCAGTATTGGGTTTGGCGGGTTTACCCACCACTCAGCTAGGCGAAACGCCACCTCAAGATTCTTGCTTCTCTGTGGGCCGGGCAGCGCGTAACTGCCGTCTGGCGCCGGCCGTGGCTTGTGGACAAAACGCTCCACGAGGACTATCGTTGGCGAATGTTCGGCAAGAAAGTGGTCTTTTACGGCGTGGCCAGCACCGTCATTGCGCTGGCAGCTCAGGCCCTGGGTGCCAACATAGGCGTCGTCTTCTTCGCGGGGCTCATCGGCCCTCCTCTCATACTGCTGGGGATAGCGATTGTGCGCTACAACAGACGATAGGGCCACCCCAAAGTTTCCTTCTTCAATCCAGGTCAGGCGGCGCCTCTTGTCAAGCCTCTAGTACGTGAGACCTCCATAAGCAGTTGGTCGGAGGTGTGTCCGCTGTGAACAGGGAGCAGTTGCTGAGTCGCATTGGCCGGGAGTGGCAACGGCTTGCCCAATCCTATGAGGGTATGTCGGGGGAAGCCCTATTGGAACCCGGAGTGGTGGGCGAGTGGTCCATCAAAGACGTGCTGGGCCATGTGGCTACGTGGGAGGAGGAGAGCATGATGGCCCTTACCCTCATCATGCAGGGGAAGCAGCCGGTCCGCTACAGCCGCTACGGCGGCATTGACGCCTTCAACGAACGTCAGTGGCAGCGCCAGCGAACCATGCCCCTACAAGAGGTCCACCGCTGGTTTCTGAAGACCCATGAACGGTTGCTCGCCTTTCTCAACGCCGTACCGCAGCACCACTACATGACCGAGACCCGGTTTCGTCGTCGGCTGCGCTTGGATACCTATAGCCACTATGCTGAGCACGGGCGTCAGGTCGCTGCATGGCGGCAGGCCACAGGCTTCTAACTCCTACACTGGTGCGTTTCTCCTGTCCAGCAGCATGGCCACACTCCTCCCCTTATTGAAACGCCGCCCGTGGGGTGATGTTTTCTGCCCTTGATGCCCTCATTGATCGCCTTTGTCGGCCCGCCTATTCATTGAACCTCCCCTACACCTCCCCTATAATCAGCTAGTTGGAGGTGAACTACTCGTGCTCAAGACGATGTCCTGCGGCGACGTGCGACGGGAGCACGCCGGCCAAAAAGTAACCCTGGCGGGCTGGGTGCACCGCCGCCGCGACCACGGCGGGCTGGTCTTCATTGACCTACGGGACAGCAAGGGACTGGTGCAGGTGGTGTTCAACCCCGAGACGGCGCCGGAGGCGCACCACACGGCGGAATCCTTCCGTAGCGAGTGGGTGGTGCAAGTAGAGGGGGAGGTGCGCCTCCGCCCGGCAGGGACCGTGAATCCCAACTTGCCGACGGGCGAGACGGAGGTGTACGTCAGCGAAGCCAAGGTGCTGAACCAGTCCAAGACGCCGCCCTTTGAGATTGCCGACCCTGGCCAGGTGGACGAACTGGTGCGTCTCCAATGGCGCTACCTGGACCTGCGCACCGCCCGGATGCACGACAACATGGTGCTGCGCCACCGGGTGGTGAAGCATATGCGGGACTTCCTGGACGCACGGGGCTTCCTGGAGATTGAGACGCCCATCCTTATCAAGAGCACGCCCGAAGGCGCACGGGACTTCCTTGTGCCCAGCCGCATGTACCTTGGCAGCTTTTACGCGCTGCCCCAGTCGCCTCAGCAGCTCAAACAGCTTCTCATGGTGGCCGGCTACGAGCGGTACTTCCAGATTGCCCGCTGCTTCCGCGATGAAGACCTGCGGGGCGACCGCCAGTTTGAGCACACCCAGCTTGACATTGAGATGAGCTTTGTGGATGAGCAGGATGTCACCGGCCTGGTGGAGGAGCTGTACACGGAGATTATCCAGAAACTCGTGCCCAACCGCCGCATCATGGGTCCCTTCCCACGCCTGCGCTACGATGACGTGATGGCCCGGTACGGCTCCGACAAGCCTGACCTGCGCTTTGGGCTGGAGCTTGCAGACCTCACGGACTGGGCGCGTGACTCTGCTGCCCAGGTGCTGCGGGATGCTGTCGCCCAGAAGGGGGGCATTGCCAAGGCCTTCGCCGCGCCGGGGTGCGCCTCCTACTCGCGACGCCAGATAGACGAGCTGACCAGCTTTGTCCAGACGCGGGGCGCTCGCGGCCTCATCTCCATTGCCCTGGAAGAGGGAAGCGGCTCCCTGGAGGGGCTGACCATGGAGCAGGTGCGCTCTAGTATCGCCCGCTTTCTGAGCGTGGAGCAGGTGCGGCAGATTGCCCAGCGCACGGGGGCCAGGCGCGGCGACCTCATCCTGATGGTGGCGGGATCGTCCACGACGACCAACACGGCGCTTTCGCAGCTTCGCAACGAAATGGGCAAGCGCTTGGGACTGGCCGACCCTCAGGTTCTGGCCATGGCCTTTGTCACCGACTTTCCCCTCTTTGCCTGGAACGATGAGGCGAAAGCCTGGGAGCCGGAGCACCACCTGTTCACCTCGCCCAGGGAGGGGGATATGCAGTGGCTGGAGAGCGACCCAGGGCGCATGCGGGCGCGCCATTACGACCTGGTGTGCAATGGCATGGAGCTGGCCAGCGGCAGCATTCGTAACCACAACCGCGCCCTGCAGGAACGCATTATGCGCTTTCTGGGATACACCGAGGAGCAGATGGAGGAGCGGTTCGGACAGTTGCTTCAGGCCCTGGAGTACGGCGCACCACCCCACGGCGGCATCGCGCCTGGCGTTGACCGGTTCGTCAGCCTCCTGACAGACTTTGCCGACTCCATTCGGGATGTTATCGCCTTCCCGAAGACGCAGAGCGGCATAGACCCGCTGTTCAAGACCCCCGCGCCGGTGACGCCGGAGCACCTCAAGGAGCTGCACATTCAGGTGGTACAGTAGTAGATGCCCTAACCCCGATCCCTCTCCCTTGTAAAGGGCTTTGCTCCCCGCAAGAAAGGCCAGCAGCCCAAGGTCTGCCCTAAATGCAAAAGCCCTTATTGGAATACACTTAGAAGGAAGCCCAAAGCAGGCTGACGGGCTTTTTGATATAATAAGACAGACAGCCGCCGTAGCTGGTGACGGAAACATCCTTCACTACAAGTGAAGGGGGGATGCCCGTAGGTTCTAGGAACCCGCCACGGCGGCTGTCTGTTGGGCCTTCCCTTTGTATTTTCCTGGTTGTTCCGTTCGCTCAATCTCCTTGCGTTCCACAAGCCTTCCGAGGGTGCTATTGAGAGTTCTCTTCACCCTGGTCAGGTCTTTGCTGGACTCAATCTGCCAGATGGCTTTGGCAAATATATCGCTATGAACGTTCTCTTTGGATTGGCGTAGCATATTGAGAACAGCGTGCCCTACAGACACCGATGTGTATTGAGGCTGACGAGGGGGCATTAAGCTAGAGCGATTCCCAGGTTGCTTAAGGTTCTTGGGGATATGGGTCGTTGGAGGAGTTACCGAAGGTTGCCCCCATAGGTCGGTCGGGGGTACAGTCTCGTTGGGCGAACGATGTTGGAGAATAATCCGATAGGCAGCAATGAGGGAGCGCTCTTTGGCTACCTGCTGCTCCAACTGCTGGAGTGCTTTCTCAACAGCGGCAAGCCGTCCTTCAGCCTGTTCAAGCTCTTGCTGAACTGAATCTAGAAAATCTGGGGTACTCACTGCACTCACCTCCTAGATACAATAGCAGTTCTCTGCCAGAGATGCAAGGCCGGCGGCAGACGAAGATGCACGGGGAAGTAATGCTCATGAGCACCGACAGACAGTCACTAAATGAAAACCCCTGAGCCTTTACCCGTTTAGGTTTGAGGAAGCGTCAGGGGGACTTTGTGCAGAACGCCTACTTATTGTGCAAGTCGGGATTTATGCGCAAGGCTGGGGCACCCCTAGAACCCCAGTAGGAATCCTTCGTCCGCCTACGGCGGACTCAAGGACAGGCTACGGTTTCCCACAACCTCCTGACTCTTGAAACAAGGCTCTTGTACAGGAAGGGGGTTCCCCGGCTAATCTCCTGTCGCAAGCCCTTCCAATGCCTGTCGCAGGTCCTCGGGCAGGGGCGACGTGAACTCCATTGGCTCGCCGGTAGCGGGGTGAGCGAAGCCGAGGCGGTGGGCGTGGAGGAATTGTCGCCGCAGAAAAGGCACGCGGCCGCCGTACTGAGGGTCGCCCGCTACGGGATGGCCCAGGGTGGAGAGGTGCACCCGTATCTGGTGGGTGCGCCCCGTGTGCAGCCGCACCTCCAAGAGCGCGTATCCATCGTACCTTCGGACCGTGTGGTATTCCGTCAACGCTTCCCGTCCCCGGGCCACCACGCTCATGCGCTTGCGGTCCCTGGGGTTGCGTCCAACGGGCGCGTCAATCACGCCCTCCGCGGGCTTGGGGTGTCCCCGCACCAGGGCCAGGTACACCTTGAGCACCTGCCGGTCCCGGAACTGCCGTATGAGGCTCTGGTAAGCCAGGGGGGAGCGCGCTGCTGCCATGAGGCCGGAGGTACCGGCGTCCAGGCGATGCACGATGCCGGGCCGTTGCTCGCCGCCGACGCCTGCCATCTCCGGATAGCGGGCGATGAGGGCGTTGACCAGGGTGCCTACGGGATGCCCAGGACCAGGATGCACCGTGACCCCCGGAGACTTGTCTATGACGACGATGTGCAGGTCCTGGTACACCACGGTGAGAGGCAGCTCCTGGGGGGTGAGCTGAGAGGGTGGTACATCAGGCACGGTGACCTGGATGGCATCCCCTGCTTGCAGCTTTGCCGAGGGCTTGACGGCAGCCCCGTTGACCAGGACGTGGCCCTCTTTGATAAGGCGCTGAAGGTGTGCTCGGGACAGGTCCTTTCGCAGGGAGGCCAGGTAAGCGTCAACCCGCTGGCCGCTCTCCGGGCACACAGTCTGGAAGGTCTCAGCCATGCCTATCGGCTTGGGGGTGCTGAGGCGATTCGGGAGGGACATCGGCAGGCCCTCGCGAAGCCCCCACCACAGTAGCGACGGGGGGCGCCTCCTGTTCCTTGGCCTCCTCCTTGGGCTTCGCGGTCGCTTTGGGAGAGCGCCAGATACACCAGGCCAGGATGCCAATGCCGATCATGATGGAGGAGTCGGCCAGATTGAAAACGGGCCAGGAGCCAGCGTCCAGGAAATCTGTGACGCGTCCCAGGGTAATGCGGTCCACCAGGTTGCCGGCGGCGCCGCCAAGCTGCAAGCCCAGGCTGGTGCGCAACCAGAAGGGTGGGATGGACAGGTTTCTGAAGTACAGCAGCAGAATGGCGATGCCCGCGATGGAGGCCATCATGAGCAGAAGGGTCTGGTTGGGGAAGAGGCCAAAGGCGCTGCCGGTGTTGTAGGTGTGGGTGATGCGGAAAAAACCCGTAGGCGGCAGGGACTCTCCCAGGGCCAGGTTGCCCCGCACCCACCCTTTGGTGGCCTGGTCTAGGATAAAGGCGAGGAGGATCAAGGCTGCGAGGTAGAGATCGTAGAGCCAGGCTCGCTTGTTTGGAGTCATCCTGCTTACGGAGAACGGCGCCGGCTCAGCGACTGGATCCGCAGCCGCTGGAGCCTGGACAGAAGGTGTGTCCTGGGCTCCAAGTGTAGGCGCAGCGCCCGCCTCAGTGGAGGTTTGAGCAAAGGGAAGAGGCGCACCATAAGGTTGAGGCGCTTCTTGGGAAGAGTCCTGGCTTGCCAGGGGAAACGGCGGGGCCTCGGACGCTGGCGACAAGAGAGAGGGTTGGCTCTGGGGCTGCCTAGAGTCTGGCAATTCAGGAGTGGACAAAGCGGCCTCTTTGCTGGGAGTCTCTTCAGTCTAGCACAGGGCTGCCTCTGGCTTCCAATGTTATGCCAGGTGTTGGGCCAAAAAGGCGGCAACCAGCTCCGCCAGCGCCGGCTCGTGCCCGCGCCAGGTGTGGTCTGCGCCGGGTGATACCACAAGCTGCGCAGGCCGTTCAAAGGCGACCACCACCTCGCGAAGGGCCTGAGCGCCCACCAGCCGGTCCTGTTCACCCACAATAAGGAGCCTTGGACGCCTGTCCTTGCCTACCGGTGAACCCTCAAAGGCGTGGAGCGGCGGCGATATGAGGGCGAGGGCCACCGCTCCTTTCAAGCTACCCAAACCCTGGAGGATGGCCTGGGCCCCAAGGGAGTAGCCTACCAGGGCCACCCGCCTTCTCTGCACCGAGGGCCATCTCATGAGCACCTCCAGGGCCGCGAGGACGTCTCGCTGCTCCTCCTGGCCGCTTGAAAAGGCACCCTGGCTACCGTCGACGCTCCTGAAGTTGAAGCGCAGGGTGGCCACGCCCCGCTGGTCCAGGGCCCTGGCGATGGCCAGCACCACCGGGTGCTCCATGCTGCCGCCAAAGGCAGGATGGTGATGGCAGAGCACCGCCGCCGGATACGGAGGGGTGAAGCCATCGGGAAGGGTGACCACGCCCTCCAATGGGAGCTTGTTGCTTTGGAAGGTGATGGCTGTTTGAGGCATGGGTGGCTTTGGTTGCGCTTGCCCTATATCAGGTGGCGTGCGAAAAAGCCGGCTGCCAGGTTTCCCACCTGGGCCTCGTGGTCGCGCAGGCTGTGGTCAGCGCCCGTGAGCACCTCTATCTCCCTTGGCGGCGCAAACCGCTGCATGAGAAAGTGGAACATCTCCATCTCTATGAGGTAGTCCGCGTCCCCCTGAATGAACAGCTTGGGGCGGTTAATCTGGTGAAGCACCAGGTCGTTCAGGGGCGCCAGGGGGCAGGCCACGGAAACGATGGCCCGCACGTCATGGTTCTCCGCCGCGGCATCCAGGGCAATGCCTGCGCCGAAGGAGTAGCCGGCGATGCCCAGGCGGTTGCGGTCAATCTCCGGTTGCGTGGTGAGGAACTCCAACGCCGAGAGGGCATCCGCCGCCTCGCCAACACCCCTATCATACTGGCCCTGGCTGTCGCCCACGCCGCGAAAGTTGAAGGCCAGGGCCGCCATGCCCCACTGCGCCAAGGCGGCATTGATGGCCTCCACCACGCTGTTGCGCATATCACCCCCATATTGTGGGTGCGGATGGCACACCACGACTCCCGGGCATGGGCGGGTCGCATCGGGCAGATGCAGCATCCCTTCCAGGAGCAAGCCGTCGGAGGTAAAGGTCACCCGTTGTTTCGCCATACAGAGACCTATGATAACGGCAAGGCCAGGCCGTGACTACAGGCCGAGGGTTGTCTATGAACCCTATCAGGCTGCTGAACAACACCCCCAAACCCCCTCAAGGGGGTTCAAGGTATCCGCCTGCGGCGGATGGATTTGTATCTGGGGGACACCCCCAGACCTCCGTCCCGTCGTCCGCCTGCGGCGGACTCAGGGCAGGCTCTATGAGGGAAGGGGAAACACCAGAGACCTACTGCTTGGGCTTTTTGCGCCCTATGGATAGGGATGCTATGATGGTGGGACTTGGCGCGGGTGTTAGGTGATAGAAATGCCCTGGCTTTTTGGCCGCAAGCATAAGACTGAGGAGGGGGTGAAACGCACCCGGGAGGTGTGGTTTGGCCGGGTGGCGCGCCTGCTTCAGGGCCGAGGCATCGCCGAGGAGACGTGGGACGAACTGGAGGAGGCGTTGATCTCAGCGGACGTGGGTGTGGCAACTACCCAGGCAGTCCTGGACCGGGTGAAGGGGCGGGTGAAGGCGCTGGGCGGCTCGGCCACGGCGCAGGATGCTCTGGGTGCTATCAAAGAGGAGCTAACGGCTGCCCTGGGCGAGGTGGATGACCGGGTGGCCCGGCTGCTGGAGTCCGGAGAGGGCAGGCCCGAGCCGCTGGTGATGCTGGTGGTGGGCGTGAACGGCTCCGGCAAGACCACCACCATTGCCAAGCTTGCGCGCTACTTCCAGGAAAAGGGAGACCGGGTACTCCTGGGCGCCGGTGACACCTTCCGAGCCGCCGCCGTTGAGCAGCTCCAGGCCTGGGCGGAACGCATCGGCGTGGAGGTGGTGGCCCACCAGCAGGGGAGCGACCCTGCGGCGGTGGCCTACGATGCCCTGCAAGCGGGGAAGGCGCGGGGCGCTCAAGTGGTGATCATTGACACCGCTGGCCGCCTGCACAGCAAGCAGCACCTGATGGAGGAGCTACGCAAGGTCCGCCGGGTGGTGTCGCGCCTGGACGCCACGGCGCCGCACCTGACCCTTCTGGTGCTGGACGCCACCACGGGGCAGAACGGCCTGGCTCAGGCCCGCGCCTTTACTGAGGCGGTGGCCTGCGATGGAGTCGCCCTGGCAAAGCTGGATGGCACCGCAAAAGGCGGCGTGGTCTTCGCCATACGGCAGGAGTTGGGGCTGCCCGTGCTGTTCATTGGCACGGGGGAAGGGGTGGACGACCTTTCACCCTTCAACCCGCAGCAGTTTGTGGAGGCGCTGCTGGCGCCTTCCGGCGTTGAGACGGCCGCGTGACGTAAGGCAGTGGTTGAAATCATCCTCTGGCTCCTTGCCTTAGAGCTTCTGGGCCTCCTGGCCTTCCCTCTCCTTTACATCCTTCTCCCGTGGCTACCCGACAGGGGCTACGCCTTTGCCAGGCCCATTGGCCTTATCTTTGCGTTCTACCCCCTCTGGCTGCTCGCCTCCACGCCCGTTATCCCCAACAGCATCGGCGTCATGGCCGGCGTGCTCAGTGCTCTGTCCCTCCTGACTGGGTGGGTGGTGTGGCGGAATTGGAAATGGCTGCTTGTGTTCCTGAAGGCGGAGTGGCCCCTGCTGCTCCTGATGGAGGTGGTGTTCCTTGGAGCCTTCGCCTTCTGGGCGGTGGTCATCGCCTACGACAGCGCCATCTCTCACACCGAGCAGCCCATGGACTTCGCCTTCCTCAACGCCACGGTGGCAAGCCGCCACTTCCCACCGAATGACCCGTGGCTATCCGGGGCGCAGGTGAGCTACTACTACTTTGGCTATCTCATCTTTGGCGGCCTGGCGCGGCTGGCGGGCATCTCCACGGCCGTCGGGTACAACCTGGCGCTGGCGTCCATAGCGGGGATGGCGGCCATGGCAGCCTTCGGCCTGGTGTACAGCCTGGTGCGCCTGGTAGGCGGCAAGGTGACCGGCGGGACTCTGACCGGGCTTTTGGCGGTTCTGCTGCTGCTCTTTACCTCTAACCTGGAAGGCGGCCTGGAGATGATGCGGGCGGGAGGGAAAGAGTCGCCGGGATTTTGGGAGTGGGTGGATGTGAAGGGGCTTGATGGCCCGAAGCTCTCTAAGCAGTGGTATCCGACCGAGGAGGGGTGGTGGTGGTGGCGGGCCAGCCGGGTCATAGATACGGTGGAAAGGGGCGAGAGCCGGGACTTTACCATCACGGAGTTCCCCTTCTTCAGCCTGCTTCTGGGCGATCTGCACCCACACCTGATGAGCCTGCCATTCCTCCTGGCCTTTCTGGGGCTGACCCTGGGTTACCTCATGTCGCCAGGAGGCGGACTGAGGTGGGCTAGAGGGAACATTCCCTTGCTCGTGGTCATGGCGTTGGTCTTGGGCGCGCTCGGCTTCATCAACCTGTGGGACTTACCCGTCTTCGGTGCTCTGCTGGCGGCTACGGCGGTGGTGAAGGGATATAGCCTGGCGCGCAGGAGCTGGCCAGAGGGGGTGACGCCGCTGCTGGCAGCCATCGGCGTTGTAGCCCTTGCGGTGGCGCTGTACCTGCCATTCCTCTTCGGCTTCCAGAGCCAGGCCAACGGCGTGTTGCCGGTGGAGACCTACGTTTCCCGCCCCTTCCACCTCTTCCTGGTCTGGGGGCTGTTCTTGGTGATCTTGGTTGTGTTCTTGCTCTGGGAACTGGCCTCCGCCTTGGGGAGCAGGGCCCAGAGGTGGAAGGCCCTCGCTACGGCCTTGCTGATCGCGCTATCGCCCTGGGCCCTCTGGGCTCTGGCGGAAGGGGTGCGGCTGTGGGACGTGGGTGAAGCCCTCAAGGCGGCGTGGCAGCGGCTGTTGCAGGTTGGCCCGCTGGTCGCCTTGATGTCCGTGGCGGGCTATCTGGCGTTGTGGCTGGCAAGGGAAGCGCGGCGGCCTTTGGGCGAAGGGGCTGTGGGGGATGCCGTACAGGGGAAAGCCGTACAGGTGGAGGCGAAGGAGCCGGTGGTGGTGACCATCGGTACGGAGAGCGTGGGGGAAGAGGTGGCGAGGGTGGAAATGGTATCCCCAAAGATGGCTGGAGCGGTGGTGAGAGACCTGACAGGAGGCAAGCTTGCTCCAGAAACGGAAGGAGACTCCCTGGGCCTCGCAGGGGCTTATCCCTTCGTATTGCTGGGCATGGCGGCCCTTCTGGTCATGGGGCCGGAGCTCTTCCGGGTGGCGGACCTGTTCGGCAACCGCATGAACACCATGTTCAAGCTGTCCTACCAGGCGTGGGCCTTGCTTGCCCTGGCCTCTAGCTACGCCCTATACTCCCTTGTAGCGCGGTTCGCGAAGGGTGGTGCCTTGGGCAGGCTCTTTCTGTTCGCCTGGCTCGGCGTTGTGGCAACCGGGATGGTCGCGTCGCTGTACTATCCCGCGGCGGCGGCCTACACCAAGGCGGCGCCCTCCAAGCAGGCGACCCTGGACGGGCTGGCGTACGTGGCCCGCTCAGCCCCTGGAGAGTACCAGGCTATCCAGTGGCTGCGACGGAACTATCGGGATGGAGAGGTGATGGTTGAGGCGGTGGGGGACGACTACTCCGACTATGGGCGGGTCTCCGCCAGCACCGGTGTGCCGACGGTGCTGGGGTGGACCTTCCACGAGGAGCAGTGGCGCGGCTCCCGCAGGCCCTTTGAGGGCCGGCAGGAGGCGGTGCGACGCCTGTACCAGACGGGGGACGTGGGCGAGGCCAAAGCAATCCTGGAGGGGTATGGTGTGACGTATATCTATATAGGGAGCCGTGAGCATTCCAAGTACGGGAGCGATGGCCTGGCCAAGTTTGGGGAGCTGGGTGCGGTAGCCTTTCAAGAAGGGGATGTGGTGATCTACCGTGTCGGAGAGTAGCACAGCGCCAGCCGTCATGGAGGCGCCGCCCAACAATGGGGCGGGCGCTGATGTGGGGCTATTTGCTCCTGCTCGCAAGAGCAGGGGCGTGACGCCATACGGGATGGCGTATCTCACCCTGCTGCTTGTGGCCTTTGCCATGCGGTTCTGGGACCTGGGGGCGATGGCCCTGCATCACGACGAGAGCCTCCACGCCATTTATAGCTGGTATCTGTATGAGGGCAGGGGCTACCAGCACATGCCTATGATGCACGGCCCCTTCCAGTTCTTTGGCACCGCCGGCCTCTACCACCTGCTGGGCGACAGCAACTATGTGGCGCGGGTGCTCCCAGCCATCTTCGGCACGCTGCTGGTGGCGATGCCCTTCCTCTTGCGCTCCCATCTAGGCCGCGCCGGGACTCTCGTGACCTCCGTCCTGCTGGCCTTCTCCCCGGTCATGCTGTACTACAGCCGTTTTGCCCGCAACGACATCTACATGGCGGTGTGGGTGCTTGCCCTTGTCGCGTTCATGTGGCGCTACCTGGACACCCGCAAGACGGTATACCTGGTCTTGGGAGCGCTGGCCCTGGCAATGGCCTTCTCCACCAAGGAGACGGCCTACATCAGCGCCGTGGTCATTGGCTCTTACCTGTTCCTTGCGACGGTGATGGACGTGTTCCCGTGGCTTTTGGGCAGGAAGGCGCTGCGGCGGTTCTCTCCTCCTGGGGACGTTCTGGTGCTCATGGCCACGCTGCTCCTGCCGCTGAGCGCAGCCATGGTCTCTCTCCTCCAAGGGCCGCTAGGAATCACCCTTGCCAATCCGGACTGGACCAGAGCGGCCGTTGGGATACCCTTGGGGCCGGGCCTGTACGTGGCGTTTCTTGCGGTCGTGGGGACGATTGGAGCGTCTGTCGTGGTTGGCCTGCGCTGGCGTCCCCGGGTATGGCTCCTGTGCACCGCGGTGTTCTGGACGGTCTGGGTGTTGCTGTACACGACCTTCTTCACCAACTTCTGGGGTGGTCTGGGGAGCGGGCTATGGCAATCCCTGGGGTACTGGGTGGCGCAGCAGGGGGTGGCCCGAGGCGGGCAGCCCTGGTATTACTACCAGGTTATTGGTCTGAACTATGAGTTTCTGCCACTCTTGGTGGGCAGTATGGCTGCGGCATTCTATGCCATCCGGGGCAACCGGTTTGAGCGGTTCCTGGCGTATTGGGCCCTTTTGAACCTCCTGGGCTTTATCTACGCCAGCGAGAAGATGCCGTGGCTCCTGGCGCCGGTGATGCTGCCCTTCATCCTGCTGGCGGGCAAACTCCTGGGCGGCCTGCTGGAGAAGCGGCCCTGGAGCAGGCAGAGGGAATCCCCTGTCATGCATGAAAAGAAGTCCTGGCTGACAGAGGTTCACTGGCCGGCGGTGAGCTTTACCATCGCTTTAGCTCTTGTTGTTGCGGTGTGCGGCGGGTTACTTTTGCAGGGGTTGTCCGGGGATAGAGACGTTGCTGCGCTGTTGTTCTTGGGCGTTGCTCTTCTGGCTCTGGCGGCGGGTCTGGCCTATGTGACGAAACGGGTGGGCAAGGAGAAACGGTGGGCCTTGTTTGGCGCATCCCTTGTGGCCGTCATGTTTGGGCTGACGGTCCCGACGGCCGTGCGGGCCGCGTACGCCAACGCGGACGTGCCGGTGGAGATGCTGGTCTACACGCAGTCAGCGCCGGACATCCCGCAGCTCATGGCGAAGATTGACCAGTTGGCCGAAGAGACAGGGAAGGGGAAGGACCTGAAGGTTCTGGTGGACTCGGCGGACGGGTTTAGCTGGCCTTGGGCGTGGTATCTGCGGGACTACCGGCACGTCAGCTATCCATGCCTTACGACGGATGCGGGATGTAGCGGGCTCTCTGTTACGCCCGATGCCGATGTGGTGCTGTTGAGCGAGCGGAGCCGCAACGACGCAGCCCCGTACATGGGGGCTTACGGCGAACCGGTGCGCTACAAGCACCGCTGGTGGTTCCCAGAGAGTTACCGAGGCATGACGCTCAAGGGAGTGTGGAACTCGGTGCAAAGCCGGGAGTCGGTGTGTAAGGTGGCGGCATACTTCATCTTCCGGGAGTTTGGGCAGCCTTTGGGGTCCGTGGACGCCTACGCGTACTTCCCCCAGGAGTACGACGTGGGCAAGGTAGGGAAGGAGTTGCCGGAGAAGCGGGTGCACTGCTAGGGGGCTGAGTCGTAAGTTCACTGAATAGGCGAGTATCCTCTTATGTCATTCTGAGCGAGTCCCGATGGAAGCGGGGCCCTTCGGCTTCGCTCAGGGTAAACTCCGCCAATGAATCTCTCCTGGTGGGAGATTTGTTCGGTCGGGCCGACTGTCTCGGCCCTCCCTCAGAATGACAAAAGAGCAAAGCCACCTATATTGTTACTCATGGGGTCGTTAGTAAGTGGACTTTCACCCTCACCCGTTTCCGCCGCTCCGGGTGTCGCGGCGGAAGCGGCCTCTCCCCTCAAGGGAGAGGCGAACACGAGGCGCTTTTCTTGCAGCCAAACCTGTGTTTGGTGACCACCAAACGAGTCCATTTACTCATGCACTCTTTAGTAATGGCCATCAGGCTGGGGGACGAAACCATTTCAGGATAGTTTCTAGAGGGCCACATTGTTCAACCCAGAGGGGGAACGTATACTGAGAAGGCATCCTGCACAAGGACTTCACCTTGCGAGACCGTCGCTTCTGGCTTGGGCTTGGGGCAAGCGCCCTGTTCATCGCCTTGCTGCTCTGGCGTATTGACTTTAGGGGCACCGCCGCTGCCTTCAGGGACGCCGACTATGTGCTGCTGGTTCCGGCGGTTGGCCTCTACTTTGTAGCCCTGGGCTTCCGTACCTGGCGCTGGGGAGTGATGCTGCGTCCCCTGAAGGCCTTGGGCTTTGGCAGGCTGTTCCCGGTGATGGCGGTGGGCTACATGGCCAATAACCTACTGCCGGTTCGCCTGGGAGAACTGGTGCGCAGCTACTATCTGGGCCAGCGGGAGGGGGTCAGCAAGTCAGCAAGTCTGGCAACGATTGTGATTGAGCGTGTGCTGGATGGGGTGGTGCTGCTGTGGCTCCTGGCGGCGGTGGCCTCTGCCCTTCCCCTCACCAGCCTGGCAGGCGCGCTGGCCCAGGACACGGGCATACCCTTAGGGTTCATGGCGGTGGTGGCCGTCCTTCCTTTCGCCCTCGCCCTGGCTTTCTTGCTCCTTGCCGCATATAAACCGGCGATTCCTTTGGCCTTGCTCCGCTCCATCACGAGACCCTTGCCCCAAGCGCTGGCGGACAAGGTGCATGAACTGGCCGCTCTGTTTTTCAGCGGGCTCGCGTCGCTGAGAGGGCCAAGATTGTTGTGGCTGCTGCTGCTGACCGTGCCGGTCTGGCTTGGAGAGGCGGCCATGTACTATGCGGTGGGGGTCGCTTTTGGACTGAGCGGGCATCTCGGCGGGCTTGCGATGATGGTCTGGGTAATGCTGGCGGTGACGGCAACTTCCAATCTGGCTACGGCATTGCCTTCTTCCCAGGGTGGCGTTGGTCCTTTTGAGCTCTTTGCTGCTGCCACGCTGGTGGTGCTGGGCGCGCCCCGGGAGCTGGCGACAGCATACGCCATTGTGTTGCACGTGACGCTGCTGGCGCCGGTGACGCTGCTGGGCCTGGCCTACCTGTGGAGCGGGAAACACTCCTTCGTCCAGATGGCGCGCCTGGGCACGCGGATGAATGACCAGGAGCCGGGCGGCAAGGACGCGCCCGCGGCGTCTAAGGAGGCGTCATGAGGGTTGGGATCATTGGGGGAGGCGTTGGCGGCCTGGGCGCGGCCTACGAGCTGGCAAAGGGGGGCCATCAGGTTGCCCTTTACGAGCGAGCACCCTTTCTGGGAGGGCTGGCCTCTACCTTCAACGTGGGCGGAGGAAGGCTGGAACGCTTCTACCATCACCTGTTTCTGTCAGATAGGACCATCATTGACCTGCTGGAGGAGCTGGGATTAGGGGACAGGCTCATCTGGAAGGACTCTAAGGTCGGTTTTTACTACAAAGGAAGAATTTATCCCTTCTCCACGCCCATGGACCTGCTGCGTTTCACTCCCGTCAGCCTGGTTGACCGGGTGCGCATGGGCCTGGTGACTCTCTATCTTCAGCGGGTGAAGCGATGGCAGAGGTTTGAGGGGACAACGGCCTCGTCGTTCATGCGGAAGTGGGTGGGCAGGCGGAACTATGAGGTGGTGTGGGGGCCGCTCCTTCATGGCAAGTTCACCCGGTATGAGGATGAGATTGGGATGCCGTGGCTGTGGAGCAAGTTCGCTACCCGTGTGGCTTCCAGGGATAAGACCTTTAAGGAGAAGCTGGGGTATATCAAGGGAAGCTGGGGTGTGTTGATTGATGCCCTAGAGGGGCGCATCAAGGCCATGGGTGGAGAGGTGCACGTCAACACGTCAGTCACCAGGGTGCTCACGGATGCGGGCCGGGTGAAGGGGCTGGCGGTGCAGTGGCCCGATAGTCGCCAGACGCAGGAGGCTTTTGACATCGTGATTGCGACGATGCCGAGCTTTGCGCTGCCCCGGCTGGTGGACCTGCCGGCTGATTATCTGGCCAGGGTGCAGGGAGTAGAGTACGAGGGGGCCATCGCCGTCATCTGGGTGCTGAGGCAGAGCCTCTCGCCTATTTACTGGCTGAACATCTCGGACCCTGAGATACCCTTTTTGTTGGTGTTGGAGCAGACAAACTTGGTGCCGCCGGAGGAGTACGGCGGCAGGCACATCATCTACACCGCCAACTACGTGACCCGTGAGGACAAGCGGTGGGGCATGGATGCGGAGGCCATCGTTGAGGAGTATTTGCCCCATCTGAAGAGGATCAATCCGGGGTTTGACCGCTCCTGGGTGGAGGCGTATTACCTGCACAAGGAGCCAGCAGCCCAGCCTATCATGAAGGTGCACTATGCACAGCACATGCCCTCCGCCAGGACGCCCATTGCGGGGCTGTGGCTGGCCTCCATGAGCCAGGTGTACCCGGAGGACCGGGGCACGAACTACAGCATCCGCTTGGGCGTTGAGGTGGCGCGCCAGGCGGTGGCCGAAGCCAAGGCCTGACATAGGCGATAGGCAGAGACAACAGGAAAGCCCCCGGCATTGCCAGGGGCTTTCCTGTTGCAGTGGAAGCCTTTACTGGCTACCGCGCAGGCGGGGGTCCCAGATGTCCCGCAGGGCGTCGCCGAAGAAGTTGAAGCCAAGCACCAGCCAGGTGATGGCGAGGCCGGGGAAGAGGACCATCCAGGGGGCCGTCAGCGCGTACGCGGCCACGGAGTTGGAGAGCATGCGTCCCCATGAAGGGAAGGGGGGAGGGACGCCCAGGCCAAGGAAGCTGAGGGTGGACTCCTGGAGAATGGCGCCGCCCAGGGCGCTGCTGGCGAT